>NZ_DATNGK010000180.1:0-6285 GCF_035605935.1 Actinocrinis sp.
ATGATGTCGGCGAGCGCCCGGTGCCCGCCGTGCTTGTCCGGCGAGGCGAAGTACGCCCGCGGGTACCAGCGCCGCGCCAGCTCCTTGATCGACGAGACGTCGATCATCCGGTAGTGCAGCCAGTTGTCCAGCTCGGGCATGTCGCGGGCGATGAACCAGCGGTCGGTGGCGATCGAGTTGCCGCACAGCGGGACTTTGCGCGACTCCCGCACGTGGTGCTTGACGTAGGCGAGCACCGCGTCCGAGGCCTCCGCGAGCGTCATGCCGCCGGGCAGGTCGGCGAGCAGCCCCGAGGTCGTGTGCATGTCCCGCACGACGTCGCTCATCTGGTCAAGCGCCTCGACTGGCGGCTTGATGATCAGGTCAATCCCGCTGTCGAGCAGGTTCAGCTCCGAGTCCGTGACAACGCACGCGATCTCAATCAACGCGTCCCGCTCGATGTCGAGCCCCGTCATCTCGCAGTCGATCCACACTAGCCGGTCGTTCATTCCACCAAGGGTAAAGGCAAAAGGCCTCATCCCGAACGAATGCGGCTTCCTGCTTCCTGCCCGCCCATCGCGTGCGGCGGGGCGGACGGAGAGGAAGGTTACGCCGGGATGGGGAGGGCCGCCTCGGCGCGCGGAGCCGGGAGGCCGCGGGCGCGGACCTGGAGGCCGTGCGGACCGGTGATCCGGTCGATATCGATCGCGCCGGGCCCGGCGTTGCCGCACCCGGGCACCTGCGACGCGCCGAAGTGACCGCCGCGGGCCCACGCGATCCGGCTGCGCCGGTCGGCGATCACCGCCGTGGCCGGCAGCTCGGGCCGGTATCCCTCGGGCCGGCCGGCCGGCCAGCGGCGCGGTACGCCCCAGGAGTCGAGCCAGCTGACGATCGCCTCGATCCCGACGAGCGGGCCGCCGGTGAACGGCTGGCCGGGGTGGCCGAGCACGCCGATCTGTACGCAGATCCGGCCCTCGGCGTTCACGTTCTCCGGCTGGGCCCGGATGCGGCCTGGTGCCCAGTCGAGGTGATCGGCGGCGCCGAGCGCGCGCCCGGCCCGCAGCACCGAGATGAGCTGGGCCATGTCGCCGGACAGCGGGTCCCAGATGAGATGGCACGGCCGGCGTTCGCCGATCAGCCGCTGCGCGGCCGACTGGACGGATACCGCGCCCGGGGCGGTACCGAGCGTTAGCCAGACCGCGCGGGGTGCGCCGCCGATCAGGGGGCCTCCGTCAGTCTCCGCCCGGATGCGCCTTGCTTCCGGCATCCATGCGTGTGCCACGACGCTGGCTCCCCTCCCATAAGGTCTAGACCCTCTAAGGCCGCAGACTTCTCTCCTTGCTTACGTCAGCCGCAGTGATTAGTCCAGAGGGGGTCCGGAATCCGGCGACAATGCAAGAAATTCAGGAGGAATCAACAATGGCGGCCATTGTTCGCCACGCGGTTAGCAGAAGTTCCGGCTGGCGTACGGCGAGCGCCACCACTGCGGAAAGACAAGCGTCTCACGAGGCGAAAGAGTTCACGCGCGGCCCATAGGCGCGCAGTTGGCGGAACCGGCGGCGGACCGCTAGCGCACCGCGGAGCGTGACTTGAAGTACGCGCCCGACTCCGCCCGCCAGATCAGCGCGATCGCGCCAAGGCCCAACAGCCACTCGACGATCGCGAGCACTAGGCTCACGACGTTGTAGACCCTGAGGTAATCCGCGGACCGCAGCGAGTCGACCGACGTGTAAAGGCTGATCGTCGAGAGCGCGAAGAGCGCCGACGCCACGATCCGCGCCCAGCTTCGCCCCTCGCGGTTTTTTCTGGCCATCAGCACCCACAGACCACAGAACACGAACGTCAAAACAACGGTTTGGACGATGTACCCGGTAATCTGGTTCGAGGTTGGCTGCTTTCCGTTGTTGAGCAAAGTTGGGACGGCGATCACCGCAAAGATGGAAAACAAACTGCTCACCACGGTGACCAGCGCTCCGCCGAGCATGAACCTGACTGACTTCCGCACCGAGCCAGGGACAGCCGAGTCGTCCGGGTCGCTGCCCGCGAGCCGCTTCTCGAGGCTGACAAGGGCCGACCGGCCGCTCTGACCACCAGATGATGTCTTCAACATTGGGTGCCCTAACGTGACGCGCTGACGGACGAAGCATAGTCCTGATCTGCGCGAAGCACCGCTTGGCCCGCCGGGAGGCGCGATGTCCTAATGATCCCTTCTTCTCAGTATTGCCAGAATCTCGTGTACCGACACTGGGCGCGATATCATCGCAGCGTCATCAACGCATGCATGTGCGGACAGTTCGTGCAGACGGCTCGTGCAGATGCGGTGCGAGGGTGCCAAAAGCGCTGGTGGGTGGGGATCATCGGCTTGTCGGAACACCTGAGAGGGGACCGCGTTGAGTGTTAGTGCGCCTGGGGGCGCCGCTCCCGCAGGCGGTCCGACCGTACTCAGGATGCTGCTCGGCGCTCAGCTCAGGCGACTGCGCGAGGGCGCGGGCGTCACGCGCGACGACGCCGGCTATCACATTCGCGCCTCGGGATCCAAGATCAGCCGGATGGAACTCGGCCGGGTCTCGTTCAAGGAACGCGACGTCACTGACCTGCTCGAGTTCTACGGCGTCGGCGATCTGGCGGAGCGGGAGAAGCTGGTCCAGCTGACCAGGGAAGCGAACGCGACTCCCTGGTACCAGAAGTTCCAGGATGTGGTCCCTGACTGGTTCCACGTCTTCGTGGGCCTCGAAGAGGCCGCGCAACTCATCCGTGTCTACGAGGTTCAGTTCGTGCCGGGGCTGCTGCAGACGGAAGAGTACGCGCGCGCCGTGATCCTGCAGGGCGCGCCCGGCCTGGACCCGGACGAAGTGGAGCGCCGGGTGGCGCTGCGGATGGGCCGGCAGAAGCTGCTCACGCGCGAGCACCCGCCGCGGTACTGGGTCATCATGGACGAGGCGGCGCTGCGCCGGCCGATGGGCGGCCGTGACGTGCACGTCGGGCAGATCGAGCGGCTCATCGACCTCGTTGGCGAGCCCAACATCACCATTCAGGTCATGCCGTTCAGGTACGGTGGGCACGCGGCCGAGGGTGGCGCGTTCACGATCATGCGGTTCCCGGAGACCGACCTCCCGGACGTGGTCTACATGGAGTACCTGACCGGCGCGCACTACATAGACAAGCCGGAAGAAGTCGAGCGCTACGCCGCGGTGATGGAACGCCTCTCGGTCGCGGGCACGTCGCCCGACCGGACCAGGGAGATCCTGACCGGGATGCTGAAGGACATCTGAGAGGGGCCAATGGCCGAGGGGGTCTACAACGGAATGCCGGCGGGCGAACTGCCGGACCTGCAGTGGCGGCTGGCCACTGCCGACAACGGTGAGGGCGGCGTCGAGATGGCCAGGCTGCCCGACGGGCAGATCGCCGTCCGCAACGCGGCGGACCCGGACGGCCCGGCGCTGATCTACACCAAGGCCGAGATCGAGGCGCTGATCGGCGGCGCGCAGGACGGCGATTTCGACGCGCTTCTCGCGTAGTGAAGCCGATCTCCCGGTAGCGGCAGAAGATCAAGATCCATCATTCCGAACGGGTGAATGGCTTCGCCTTACCCGGCCCGATGACGCTCCCGAGTTGTCGCGCCGGGAGCGGGTGCTGCTGCGCTGGGAGATTATTTCCGTTTTCGCGGTGTCGCTCGGCGCGAGTGGCGTCTCCGCGTTCGTCTCGCTAATCGGCTCGCTGACCGCGCACCATTCGCTCGCGTCGCAGTCGGTCACGCTGAACGGCTCGCAGGCGCCGGGCCGGCCGCTGCTCGACCTGTTCCTGCAACTGGTCTCGATCGCCTCGGGCGCCGCCCCGGTGGTGCTCGTGTTCTACCTGCTCGCCCGCTCCGGCGACGGCGCGAAATCCATCGGCGTGGACCGCACCCAGCCGCTGCGCGACTTCCTGCGCGGCGCCGGGCTCGCGGCGCTGATCGGCGGGAGCGGCCTCGGCCTGTACTTCATCGCGTACAAGTCAGGCATCGCGCTGAACGTCGTCGCGGAAAACGAGCCGAACGTCTGGTGGCGCTACCCGGTGCTGCTGCTGTCCGCGCTGCAGAACGGCGTGCTCGAAGAGGTGCTTGTCACCGGCTACCTGCTGACCCGGCTGCGCAGGCTCGGCGTCAACCCGTGGGCCGCCGTGGCCATTAGCGCGACGCTTCGCGGCTCGTACCACCTGTACCAGGGCTTCGGCGGCTTCGCCGGCAACGCGATCATGGGCGTCATCTTCGGCCTGCTTTTCCTGCGCTGGCGCCGCGCGACCCCGATGATTATCGCCCACACGCTGATCGACGCGGTGGCCTTCATCGGCTACGCCCTGCTGGCGGGCCACGTTTCCTGGCTTCCCTAAGAGGTCGCACGGATGGGACTGCCGGGCCCGCGGCGCCCCACCCGCGCGACCTCTAGCCAACGGGGAACCGTGGACTTTTCTGGTTCGTTAGCCTCTTCAAGCGCTGCTATCTCCAGCCTTTTGCGCAAACAAGCCAGTTGCGCTCTCGCCTCGTATTTCACACCAGTATCAGAAGATCGCTTGACGCTCTCGCGGGGGTCTCGTTATCGTGTCGCGACAGTCGCATTGCGAATAGCTGAGAAAGAGTCCAGTGGCCACTCATTCAGCTCCTCAAGCGCCGCAGGGGACTGGGGAGCACCGGTCAGCGGTGCCTGCTTCTGGCGCCGAGGGAGCCCGCCGGGTTCTCGCCGTCCTGCAAGCCTTCTCGCCGCGCCAGCACACGCTGACCGCAAGAGAGCTAGCAGAAACCACGGCTATCCCATTGCCCAGCATGTACCGATATATCGCCCTATTGCGCGATACCGGGATGCTGGTCGGCGACGACCACGGCGCTTACCACCTGTCGCCGCGATTCATCTCGCTTGCCCGCGCCGCCGAGGCCGCGGAGACGCTCATCGAGGTCGCCGACCCGGTCATGCGCGACCTGGTCCGCGAATGCGGCGAGACGGTGATCTTCGTGCGGCTGATCGCCCGCGTGCCGGTCTGCGTTCACCGGGTCGAATCGGAACATCACCTGCGCGCCACGTTCGAGCCGGGCCAGTCGCTGCCGCTGCTGCGCGGCGCGAGCGGCCGCGTTCTGCTCGCTGGCCTGCCGGAACGCCTGCGCCGCGAGTATCTCGCGCCGCTCGCGCAGTCCGACCCGCTGGCCGCCGCCGGCGCCGAGGAGTCCCTCGCCAAGGTCGCCGCGCGCGGCTGGGCGACGAGCGAGGAGGAGATCGACCGGGGCGTGTGGGCCGCGTCGGCGGCGGTAACGGACGGGCGGTCCACCGTCGCGGCGCTCACCGTGCCGTCGCCGCTGGTCCGCGCGCCCGCGGCGCAGCAGGAACGCCTGCTCGGCCAGGTGCGGGCCGCCGCCGCGCGGCTCAGCCGGCAGATCGAGCAAAGTTCAGCGAATTTAGCGTTTCTCTAACGCATTTACAGAGGCCCCATCCGGTTACTTGACTGCTATTCAACCGTTATCCTGCCCGCATGCCGGATTTCCAGAGTTCGCCCGAACTAGCCGCCGAGATCCCTGGCCCGAGCATCAATATCTTCTCGTCCTCGGTGACCGGGCTGCGGCAGGCGATGGCCGCGGGCGAGCTTACCCCCACCGCGCTTACCCAGCGGCACCTCGACCGCATCGCGGATGTGAATCCCGTGCTCGGCGCCGTGATCGCGGTTACCCCGGACGTGCTCGACCAGGCCGCCGCGAGCGACGTCGCCTGGCGGGCCGGCCAGCCGCGCGGCGCGCTTGAGGGAATCCCGGTTCTCGTCAAGGACAACGTGCAAGTGGCGGGCGCGCCGACCACGGCCGGCTCGCCGGCCCTGCTCGCCGCCCGGCCGCCGGACGCGTTCCTCGTCTCCCGGCTGCGCGCGGCCGGCGCGATCATCTTGGCGAAGGCCAACCTGTCGGAATGGGCGAACTTCCGGTCAACCCGCTCGACCAGCGGCTGGTCGACGCTCGGCGGGCAGACCGCGAACCCGTACGCGCTCGACCGCAACCCGTCCGGGTCGAGCTCGGGCTCGGCGGCCGGCCTGTCGGCGGGTTTCGCGCCGCTCGCCGTCGGGACGGAGACCGACGGGTCGATCGTCTCCCCGTCGAGCGCCTGCGGCATCGTCGGCATCAAGCCGACCCTCGGGCTCGTCAGCCGGACCGGCATCGTGCCGCTGTCCCTGGCGCAGGACACCGCGGGCCCGATGGCGACGTCGGTCGCGGACGCGGCGGTGCTGCTGTCGGTGCTCGGCGCCGCGGACCCGCACGACTGGGTGGCCGATCATCCTGGCTTCGTCGACTATGCG
>NZ_DATNGK010000181.1:0-12466 GCF_035605935.1 Actinocrinis sp.
ACGCGATGCCGCGCCGGGAACTGCCGTACCACCGGCTCCTGCTCGCGCATGTGGCTTACATCGTCTGCCGCAGCCTGATCAATCCGCGCGTGTACGCCTCGGTCGGCCTCGACCCGCGCGAGGCGCACAGAGTCGCGCTGACAAACCCGCACCATCGCGAGACGATCCGGTTCGGCGGCGAGAAGATCATGCCGTTCCTGTCGGAGGCCGGGCTGGTCGGCGCGCCCGGTATGTACTTCTGGCGCAAGTCCTTCCTGGTCGAGTAGCTAACGAGGGAGGCGGTGCGGCGAGTGCGCGACGCGGTCCGGTGAGCGGACAACTCACCCGTTGGTGGGCGTGCCTGTTCCATGACGATTTACCCGGGAAAGTTCCGATCGTCAGGGTCCGCCGACGAGGGGGAGGTTCCGTTGCCGACGCCTGCCAGGAGAAGCAGGACTCGTTCACGGATACGACTTAGAGCGCTGGCGTTAGCCGCAGCGGCGCTGCTCGGGATGGGGCTCACGGCCGAGTTCGGCGTCAGCGCAAGCGCGACAGGCATCGGCAGTCACGGACGTACGGACGACCCGCTCACGGCGCAGCTCGCAGCCGAGGCGCGGGCGGTGTCCGACCCGCAGAGTCCTGAATTCCGGCACTTCCAGGCGCCCGCTCAGGTGGCCAAGTACCTGCCGGGAGCCACGGCGCGACATCAGCGGGCCGCGAGCGGTGGGCTTGCGGGCGAATTGATGCAGTCACAGCGTGTTGATGCGGGAATGGTACTTGCGCAGAACGGTGGCGGGGAGGACGAGGGTGCGCAGCCTAAGCCTTGTTCGCAGTACTTCGGGCAGCTCACCGCAAGCCAATACCCGCCGACGTTCGGCACGCACCTCCCCTTTGCAGTATGCGGATACACGCCAGCTCAACTGCGGTCGGCGTATGACACCGATGACCTCACCGGTCGCAACGTCACGGTCGCAATCGTGGACGCGTACGGCTCACCGACGATCGAGCGCGATGCGAACCAATACGCAACGCGGCACGGCGACAAACCGTTTGCCGCCAAGCAGTACAGCGAGCAGGTCGATCCGAAGGCGTGGACGCTAATGGATCCCTGCGGCGGCACCGATTCCTGGGCAGCTGAGCAGACGCTCGACGTCGAAGCCGTGCACGCGCTCGCTCCCGACGCACGCATCCGCTACTACGGCGCGAACTCGTGTCAGGACTCGGACTTGCTCGCCGCGCTCACCGACATCATCAGCCATCACCTCGCGGACGTGATCACAGCGTCGTGGGGCGGCCCGATCCACTCAACCGGCGGCGACATATCAGCAGACGTCATCGCTCGCTATGACCGGCTGTTCCAGATGGCCGCGCTAGAGGGCATCACCGTCGACTTCTCAGCTGGGGACTGCGGCGACAACGCGCCGACGAGCACATGCGGCGGCCCGCAAGGCATCGGATCGTCCGAACCACAGACCTCATACCCAGCCTCCGATCCATGGGTGACCGCGGTCGGCGGCACCAGCCTGGAAATCGGGCGCGATGGCGAACCCGAAGGGCAGACGTCCTGGGGCACCCGGGCGTGGCGGCTCGCGGAAAATCCGGCCGGCGCAAAGGGAAGTGGCGGCGGTGAAAGCGATCCACCGGGGCCGCAGTGGCAGCCGCTCGGCTGGATCTTCGGCGGCGGGGGAGGCACGTCCGCGGACTTCGCGCAGCCCTGGTACCAGGCCGACCGCGTCCCGGCCTCGCTCTCGGGAACGCTGCTCACCGGCAAACCGGCGGCGACCCCTCGACGCACCATCCCGGATCTCGCCCTCGATGCCGATCCGTTCACCGGAATGCTCGTCGGGCAAACCGTGCAATCGACCGACAGTTCCGGTAAATCAGACAGCGCACATAGAGGGACAATACATAAGGAGACAAGCGTGTATAAGGAGGCAGCGGTCGGCGGCACCAGCCTCGCCAGTCCCCTGCTCGCCGGACTCGAAGCCGACGCAATTGAAGCCAACCGCGGCGCGGACCTCGGTTTCGTAAATCCCTCGCTCTACCTTCATGCGCGCGGCACATTCCTGCGCGATGTGATCGGGATCACAGCCAACGACGGCGCGGTGCATACCTCGCCGACCGGCCAGATCTATCCCCCAATTCCGGGCAAACCGGCGGTACTCGCGTCTCTCGGCGACGACGGCCCGCTTCTCGCGGCACCGGGATATGACGCGGCAACCGGGCTCGGCGCTCCAGGCGACGACTTCCCGCAGCGGCTCGCGGCGCGCTGAAGTCAACCCGTCCTGCGGGGCGCGGAATCCGGCGCTGCCTGGAAATTCGTCCTCGGGGAAGTAGGGAAAACCCTTGTTGCGCGGCGGCGAATTTGCGGCCCGCACCGTCGTAAGCCGCTGACAGTTCGGCGAATACCGGGCAACTTCAATATCTTTTGCGTCCAGCCATTGCGCGGCGGCGGTTGCGGGCAGTAGCAATGGTTCGCTGCGGTTCCACGTGCCGGTCAATCGGACATGGCGCGCCGGCCACCGCGGCCAGCCCACCACTCTCGTTCTCCCGCCCAGAGCGGGATGATCTCCAAGGGGAGGAAGGCACCCATGCCTCTCGCCGCACAACGGCGGGCCAGGCGGGTCGCCGCCGCGGTCATACCGACCGCCGCGTTGCTCGCCACCGCGCTCACGTCGGCCGCACCGGCCAACGCCGCAGCGACCAGTTCGTCCATTGCCGTAAGCCACCCGGCCTGGGCCACGCCCCAGGCCGACAAGGGCGCCGTTCCGGCGAGCACCCGGATCACCGCCCGGGTGTATTTCGCCTCGCAGAACGCCGCCGGCCTGGACGCCTTCGCGAAGGCGGTCTCGGACCCGTCCTCCGCGCAGTACGGCAAGTACCTGAGCGCCGCGCAGGCCGCTGCCAAGTTCGGCCCGTCCGCCGCGAACAGCGCCGCGGTCAAGAGTTACCTCACCGGCCACGGTCTGAGCGTTACCGCGACCGACGAGCACTACATCGACATCGCCGGCACCGCGGCGCAGGTCGAGGCCGCGTTCAACACCGGCCTGCACAACTACGCGACCACGACCGGCCTGCACCACGCGCCGACCGGCAACCTCACGCTGCCCGACTCGGTCGCCAAGGGCCTGCTCTCGGTCGTCGGCCTCGACGGAGTCCAGAACACCTCGGCGCGCCCGGACTCGACCTCGGTCTCCAAGTCCATCGGCACCAAGAGCGGCAGCACCCCGGCCACCGGCGTCCCCGAGCCCTGCTCGACCTACTGGGGTCAGTACACGGCGACCGGATTCCCGACTGGCTACACCGCGAGCGAGCCGACGGCTCCGTGCTCTTACGTCCCGCCGCAGCTGCGTAAGGCATACGGCGTGAGCGAGACCGGCCTGACCGGTAAGGGCGCGACGGTCGCAATCGTGGACGCATTCGGCTCCTCGACGATGCTCGCCGACGCCAACCAATACGCGACGAACCACGGCGACAACGCGTTCCGCGCCGGTCAGTACACCGAGTACGTCACCCCGGCGGACTGGACGAACCAGGCCGCGTGCGGTACCGCCGCGGGCTGGGCTCCCGAAGAGTCGCTGGACGTCGAGATGGCGCACGGCTACGCGCCGAACGCCAATGTCGTCTACGTCGGCGCGAACTCCTGCACCGACCAGGACTTCCTGGCCGCCTGGCAGATGATCGTCGACAAGCACCTGGCCGACGTGGTCTCCAACTCCTGGGGCGAGATCATGCACGGCCCGACCGCCACGTACTTCGACACCTCGATCATCGCGCCGTACGAGCAGGTGCTGAAGACGGCCGCCGTCGAGGGCATCGGCTTCAACGTGTCCTCCGGCGACTGCGGCGATAACTCCCCGGGCGCCGCGGCGACCGGCGCGAACTGCGACCCGAACACCACGGAGGCGCAGACCCAGTGGCCGGCCTCCGACCCGTGGGTGACCGGTGTCGGCGGTACCGCGCTGGCCATCTCGAGCGCTTCCGGCAACTACAAGTTCGAGACCGCGATGGGCAACCAGCGCTCGGTCCTGTCCCCCGACGGCAAGTCCTGGAGCCCGTTCCCGGGCTACTGGTACTTCGGCGGCGGCGGCGGTACCACTCCGGACTTCAACCAGCCCTGGTACCAGACCTTCGCGGTGCCGTCCTCGCTCTCGCACACGCTGATGACCGGCCAGAAGGTCGCCACCGCGCACCGGGTGCTCCCGGATGTGGCCATGAACGGCGACCTGCTGACCTCGGTCGCGGTCGGCATGTCCGACGGCAGCCCTTACTCGGAGGCCGGCTACGGCGGCACCTCGGTGTCCTCGCCGTCCTTCGCGGGCATCCTGGCCGACGCGATCCAGGCGCAGCGCGGCCGGCCGCTCGGCTTCGCCAACCCGGCGCTGTACCTGCGTGAGGGCCTGTACACCGACGTCACGGCGCACCCTGCCGCGACGCACATTGGCAACCAGACCCTGTCCGCGGCGTACGACCTCGGCTACAACGCGGACGGCAGCCGCCGGGTGCGCCTGTACTCGATCGGCACGGACTATGGCCTGAACGCCGGCCACGGCTTCGACAACGCGACCGGCCTCGGCTCGCCGAACGCCTGGTTCCTGTGGTCCTTCGGGCTCGGCTTCTAGGCACAACGGCCAGTAGGCACAACGGTTAAGGCGCCGCTGCTAAAGCGCCGCTGCTGAACCGATCGGCGGGCCGTCCCTGCGGGGGCGGCCCGCCTTCGCGTTCCCGCTCGGTAGGCTCTGCTGTCGAGTCAGGAAGAATTCGTGGCCGTAGCCGTATCTGTATCCGTAGCACAGCGAGCCGAGTGAGGAGCGCGACGTGGCGTCCGAGTCCAGCTTCGACATCGTCAGCAAGGTCGACCGGCAGGAGGTCGACAACGCGCTGAACCAGACCGCGCGGGAGATCTCGCAGCGCTTCGATTTCAAGAACACCGGGGCGTCGATCGCCTGGTCGGGCGAGAAGATCGAACTGCGCGCGGACGCCGAGGGCCGGGTGCTCGCGGTGCTCGACGTGTTCAAGGACAAGCTGGTCAAGCGCGGCGTCTCGCTCAAGGCCCTGGACGCGAGCGAACCGCAGCTGTCCGGCAAGGTGCACAAGATCAGCGCCACGGTCACCGAGGGCATCAGCCAGGAGAACGCGAAGAAGGTCTCCAAGCTGATCCGGGACGAGGGCCCCAAGGGCGTCAAGGCGCAGATCCAGGGCGACGAACTGCGGGTCTCCTCGAAGTCGAAGGACGACCTCCAGACGGTCATGACGCTGCTCAAGGGCCAGGACTTCGACTTCGCGCTCCAGTTCACCAACTACCGGTAGCGCGCGGCGGCTGACAGTCACCCGCAGCCGATCGGACAAGCCGGTAGGGGTAACATCCGGACCCGTGACAGTGAACGCGCCGCTGCGCCCGGCGACCGCAGGTTGGTCAGAGCCCGTATTCGGCGGCCAGGGCGCGGCCAGGACCGCTCGGCCGGGCAGTGCTCAAGCAGACGGTGTTCAAGCAGACAGCGTTCAAGCAGGCAGTGCTCAAGCAGAGGGTGCGCGGGTGCTGCGGCTCGGGCGTGTGGTCGTGCCGCTGCGGTGGCCGCGGAGCTTGGCGGCTTGGGCACTGATCGTGTCGGTGATCGCGACCGCGGTGATGGTCGGTGAGCCGGGCAAGATCCGGAACACGACGTGGAACGACACGTACCGGTACATCACCGCGATCGAGCGCGACCTCGGCAAGAGCGACGCGCAGGCCAAGGCGATCGCGCTCGACTACTACTGCACCGACCTGGCGCGCACGACCGGCAACGCCGCGACGAAGGCCGGGATCCGCAGCGGCTGCATCGCGCAGTGGACCGCGGCCGGCGGCCTCTCGCCGAACCTCCCCCGGTTCAACCAGATCTTCGATTCGCGGCCGGGTTATCCGCTGCTCGCCGCGCCGTTCGTCGCGGGCTTCGGGCTGAACCGCGGGCTGGCGCTGCTCAGCGTGCTGCTCACGTTGCTGGCCGGCTGGGGCGTGGTGCTGCTGATCCGGCTGGCCGGCGGCGGCACGCTGGCCGCGCTGGCCGGGATGGTGGCCCTCTACACGATGCCGACCTGGTTCTGGCTCAATCAGTTCCTCACCGAGGCACCGACGCTGGTCTGCACGATCGCTGTGCTTATCGGTGCAGTGCTGATACTGCGAGGACGCACACGGCTCGGGCTCGTCGTCTCGACGATCGCGTACGTGTGCGGATTCGTCGTGCGGTACTCGACTTTCTCGGTACAGGCCGGATGCATGGTCCTGACAATCGGGCTGCTCGCCTGGTGGAGCCGCGAGTGGCGCAACCGGCGCGCCGGGCTACTGGCGCTGTACAACGCGGGCGTGCTGGTCGTGCTGACGCTGCTGCCGATGGCGTTCGGCTGGCCGGGATTCAAGGATTCGCTCGAGGACACCTTCACCAACCACTACGCCAAGCCGACCCCGCCGGACCTTTACGGCAAGTGGATCTCGCTCAACCGGCACTTCTGGCTGGCCACCGCGAAGAACTACCTGCATGACCCGCTGGTGCCCGCGCTGCTGATCCTCGGCGCGGTGCTGCTGTGGCGATACCGCCGGGATTTCGGCGCGATCGTCGGCGCGGCCGCGCTCACCGGGCTGGTCAGCGCGGCGGCGCATCCGCTGACCTCCCAGCTGGACCGGCTGTACTTCCAGGTGTACCTGCTGGGCATCTGCGGCCTGCCGATCCTGGCGGACCTGATCGAGCGCCAGCCAGGATTATTCGAGGCGGTACGCGCTAGCCGGGCGGAAGCGAAGCCCGGCGCGGCGAAGGATGTGACGAGCGGTGCGACCGACGACGGGCATAGCGCACGGCGAAAGGCGGACCCGGACGCAGCCGGGTCATTCGTGAGAACTACGTGAAGAACCCTCCTCGGGACGATCCCCCTGACGTCGCGCGGTGCTGTCATAGATGCAGACACCGAATCGACGTCCCGCTAACGCACGGGGAGTGACCGAGAAGATGAGCGAGCACGACACGAACCACCGCACCGACAAGCACGACGCGCCGGTGAGTCCACTGCGCCGCGGCACCGTCCGCGCCATCGCCCCGGTATCCGTGGTCGCGATCGTGGCCACGGGGGCCGCGCTCGCGCCGCAGTTCGCCTCGGCCGCGCCGGCTCTGCCGCCGATCTCCGCGCAGAACCTGCTGGTGAAGGTCGCGCAGTCGAAGGTCGAGGCGTACTCGGGCACGGTCGCGCTGACCACCAACCTCGGCCTGCCGGCGCTGCCGAACCTCTCCAACCGGGCGAATCCGCTCTCGCTGCTCAGCGGCACGCACACGCTTCAGGTCGCGGCCAACGGCCCGCACAAGGAGCGGATCGCGCTGCTCGACACGATGTCCGAATACGACCTCGTGCACAACGGCACGCAGGTCTGGCTGTACGACAGTTCGCAAAACAGCGTCGAGCACGCGACGCTGCCCGACAAACCGGGCGCCGATGCGAAGCTGCGATCCAAGGCCGACCAGCTCGGCAAGGCTCCGCTCACCCCGCAGCAGGCGGCGCAGCAGTTGCTGGCCGCGCTCTCCCCCTCGACGTACATCTCGGTGGATGGCACCCAGTCGGTCGCCGGGCGCGCCGCGTACACACTGGTGCTCACGCCGAAGCAGAGCGGTTCGCTGATCGGCAAGATCACCATCGCCGTCGACTCCGACAACGGCGCGCCGCTGCGGGTCGCGGTCTATCCGCACGGCTCGGGAACGGCGGCGTTCGACGTCGGGTTCCAGAAGGTCTCCTTCTCCGCGCCAAGTGACGCGCAGTTCAACTTCAAGGCGCCCAAGGGCTCGACCGTGCACGAGATGGCGGGCCAGGCGCGGGAGCGCGGCATGGCCGGCCTGAGCGGCGCGAACCTGAACCCGCAGGTCCTCGGCAAAGACTGGCTCTCGGTCGTAGAACTGCACGGCGTGGACCTCAACGCGCTGACCAACGCGGCCGGCTCGGGTTCGAAGGGCGGCTCGGATCGCGGCAACGCCAACGGGCTGTTCAACGGCGACATCTCCAGCTACCTCAACACGCTGATCGGCGCCGGCAAGCAGGTGAGCGGGGCGTTCGGCAGCGGCAAGCTGTACACGACCAATTTCCTGTCGATCCTGATCACCAACGACGGCCGGCTGTTTGTCGGCTCCGTGACGCCGGCCGTACTCGAGGCGGACGCCGTGGCACAGGGCGCGAAGTGAGGACGAAGTGAGTCCGGAAAGCCCAACGATCGAGACCCACGGGCTGTCCAAGCGGTATCGCGGCGGACAGCTCGCGGTGGACGGGCTGGAGCTTTCGGTGCCGCAGGGAGCCGTGTTCGGCTTTCTCGGCCCGAACGGCTCGGGCAAGACCACCACGATCAGGATGCTGATGGGCCTGATCGGGCCGACCGCGGGCCGGGTCGAGCTGTTCGGCGAGCCGATCCCGCAGGCGACGAACCGGGTGCTGCCGCGGGTCGGCGCGCTCATCGAGGGTCCAGCGCACTACCCGTATCTGACCGGCGCGGATAACCTGGCCCGCTACGACGCGGCCGACCGCAGCGCCGACCCGAAGACGCGCAACGCCCGGGTCGCCGACGCGTTGGAGCGGGTGGGTCTGAGCAGCGCGGCGCAGAAGAAGGCGAAGGCGTACTCGCTCGGCATGAAGCAGCGGCTCGGCTTGGCCGCGGCGCTGCTTCAGCCGCGCGATCTGCTGGTGCTCGACGAGCCGACCAACGGGCTCGACCCGCAGGGCATGCGTGAGATCAGAAGTTTGATCAAGTCGCTGGCGGCGGACGGCACGACCGTGTTCCTCTCCTCGCATCTGCTCGACGAGATCGAGCAGGTCTGCACGCACGCGGCGGTGATGAGCAAGGGCCGGCTCGTGGTGCAGGGCACGGTCGGCGAACTCGGAGCGGGGCTGCGTGCCAGGCTCGCGGTGACGACGCCGGACGCGGCCGCAGCCGAGATGGTGCTCAAAACCGTGCTCGTGGCCGCTGGTAGCGCGAGTGGAGACGCGCAGGTGCACGTCGAGGGTGACCGCGTCTCCTGCGATGCGGACGGGCTCGAACCGGACGCGGTGTGTGCGGCGCTGGTCGGCGCGGGGGTCCGGGTGTTCGCGTTCGGGATCGAGAGGCCATCGCTCGAGGACGCATTCGTGGCGCTGACGGGGGAGGGCTTCGATGTCGCTCAGTAGCAGTGTGGGAAACAGCGGCACGGCGGAAAGCACCGCCGTGCAAAACGGCACCGCCGAGGTGCCTGCGGGTCGTGCGGTGAGCAGGGGCGCACGCACGGCCAGGCCGCGCATCCGGCTGCGCGGTTCGTTCGCGCTAAATGAGCTGGCCACGATGTTCGGCCGGATCCGCAACCTGGCGCTGCTCGGCGCGCTGGCCGCGATTCCGCTGGCGCTGGGCATCGCGATCAAGCTGACCACGAATCATCCGGACGGTGGCGGCGGCTTCATCTCGCAGGTCTCGAACAACGGGCTGTTCCTGGTCTTCAGCTCGCTGACGATCACGCTGCCGGTCTTCCTGCCGCTGGCGCTCGGCGTCGTCGCCGGGGACTCGATCTCTGGCGAAGCCGGGCAGGGCACGCTGCGATACCTGCTGGTCGCGCCGGTAGGCCGCAATCGGCTGCTCGCCGTCAAGGGCGGCGCGCTCGTCGTGTTCTGCGTGGTGGCCTCGTTTACGGTGGCCGTCTCAGCCTTCGTGATCGGACTGATCCTGTTTCCGATCGGGCAGGTGACGCTGCTGTCCGGGGAGTCGATCTCCTTCGGCGCGGCGCTGGTGAAGGCGGTGATCATCACGCTGCTGGTGGCGGCCTCCCTGCTCGGCCTGGCCTCGATCGGGCTGTTCGTCTCAACGCTCACCGACACGGCGATCGCGGCCATGGCAGTAACTGTGGGCGTGACGGTGCTCTCCGGCATCCTGCAGACGATTCCGCAGCTCAGCTCGATCCAGCCCTGGCTGTTCACAGACCAGTGGACCTCGTTCGCGGACTTGCTGCGTGATCCGGTCTACACGCCGAACATCGTGCACAACGTGCTGATCCAGGCGCTGTACGTGGCAGTCTTCGGCTCGGCCGCGTGGGCGCGGCTCTCGTCGAGGGATGTGCTCGCGTAAGCGCGCCGATCGGCGCTGCTCGGTAAATGCAGCTCGGTTAGCGCAGCCCGGCCATCCGCTCGAGGCGGGCGATCCGCTCGGCCATCGGCGGGTGGGTGGAGAACAACCGGGCCGCGCCGCGGGCCTGTCCGCCGAAGGGGCTGGCGATCATCAGGTGGCTCGCGGTGACCAGTTCCGGCTCGCGCGGCAGCGGCATCCGGGAGGTCGCGTAGTCCAGCTTGTGCAGGGCGGAGGCGAGGGCCAGCGGGTCGCCGGTCAGCCGGGCGCCGATCGCGTCCGCGCGGTACTCGCGCGAGCGGCTGATGGACAGCTGGATCAGCGTGGCGGCCAGCGGGCCAAGCACCATCGCGGCGAGGATGCCGGGCAGGCCTGGGCCGTCGTCGTCGGTGCGGCCGATCGGGATGAGCCAGGCCAGGTTGACCGACCACATGATCACACTGGCCAGCGCGCCGGCCACCGAGGAGACCAGGATGTCGCGGCTGTATACGTGCGCCAGCTCGTGGCCGATCACGCCGCGCAGCTCCCGCTCGTTGAGGATGCGCAGGATGCCGGTAGTGCAGCACACCACCGCGTTACGCGGGTTGCGGCCGGTGGCGAAGGCGTTGGGCGAGTCGGTCGGTGAGATGTACAGGCGCGGCATCGGCTGGCGCGAGGCGGTGGCCAGTTCCCGCACGACGCGATACATCACTGGTGCCTGCGGCTCGCTGACCGGCTGGGCCCGCATCGCCCGCAGCGCGAGCTTGTCGCAGGAGTAGTAGATGTAGCCGTTAGTGCCGAGCGCAACGAGCAGGGCGAGCAGCAGTCCGGCGCGGCCGTCGCACAGCCCGCCGACAGCGAGCAGCAGCCCGCTCAGCAAGCCGAGCAGGGCGGCAGTCTTCGCTCCGTTGTGACGCACAGGAAGGTTGCTCATCGTTGTGGTGTATCCGCCAAGTCCCGAAGTGGTTCACCCCTCCAACGACCGGACGATCACGACCGTTCCCGTGCAGGTCGGGACGGTTGCGCTGCGTTACCGCGCGGTTGCTGCCGGACCTGAGCTGACTACCCAGGGCCAGGTCTGCGCGGCGTCGAGGGCGGGGTTGGGCCAGAACGAGAATACGACGGCGAGCGCGAAAGCGATGCCCACCGCAAGCTTTGGCGCTACCGCCGGGACGGTGCGGGTCGGCGCGAGGGCGGCAGCGCTGTCAGGGGCCGCGCTCAGCGTTTCAGTGCCGGTAGTGGTGAGCTGCGCCGCGCCGAAGAGCGACACGTCGAACAGCACCGCGGCCCAACGCAGGTAGTAGTACAGCGCGATGACCACGTTGACAGCCATGATGACCGCGAGCCACGCCACATCGCCCGTCATCGCTGCCTTGAACACCGCCACCTTCGCGAACAGCCCCATGACGCCCGGCGGCAACCCGGCCAGGCAGAGCAGGAAGAAGGCGAGCGCGAACGCGGCGCGCGGCCGCTGCCGGTACATGCCGCGATAGGCGGCCAATTCGCCGCCGGAAGGCAGCCCCAGTTCGGCCGCGGCGCCGTTTTCGGAATGGGCACTGTCCCCGAAAACCGCGCTGACGACGGCGAACGCGCCGAGGTTCATCACCGCGTACAAGACGAGGTAGGCGACCGACGCGGAGACCTGAACCGACTTACTCACCGCCAGCGGCACGAGCACGTACCCGGCCTGCGCGACCGTGGACCAAGCCAGCAGCCGGACCGCCGAGCGCTGCCGCAGCGCGATCACGTTGCCGACGGTCATGGTCACCGCGGCGAGCACCGCGAGCAGGATGGCGAGCGAGTGCAGGTACGGACGGAACGCCGCCTCGACCGTCAGGATCAGACCGGCGAAGCCTGCCGCCTTTGAGACGACCGACAGATACGCCGCGACCGGGATCGGCGCGCCCGCATAGACCTCGGGAGTCCAGAAGTGGAACGGTACCGCGGAGATCTTGAACCCGAAGCCGACCAGCGTCAGCACCACGCCGACCCCGGCCACCTGAGCCTGCGCGCCGCCTTGCGCCGAAACGTGCGACAGCCCGGCGTTGACCCGGTCGAAGAAGACCGAGCCGGTCGCGCCGTACACCAGCGAGATCCCGAACAGCATCACCGCGGTCGAGGCGATGGACATCAGGAAGAACTTCAGCGCCGCCTCTCCCCCGGCTCGCCGGCCGAAGCCGACCAGCGCGAAAGCCGGCAGCGAGAGAGTCTCCAGCGCGACCGTGATGGTGATGAAGTCGCGCGCCGCGGCCAGCACCAGCGCTCCGGTCAGCGAGCTGAGCAGCAGGAAGTGGTACTCGCCGAACGGCACCTTGAACCGGCGCGGCGCCATCAGCACCACCAGCACGGTCGCGGCCAGGACGAGAGTCTGGAGGGTGAGCGTGAAATCGTCGACCGCGTAGGAGCAGGAGAGCGCTGAGG
>NZ_DATNGK010000182.1:0-24159 GCF_035605935.1 Actinocrinis sp.
CGGCCGCCGCTGACAGAGGACCCGCTGCCCCCCACCCGTCGCGGGCTCGGGACGGGGCCCTGCAGCGGGGCCGGAGATCCCGCCTACCGTGGAACACATGTCCAGCCCTGCGGAGCGGTACGCGGCCGCACGGCGGCGCACCGCCCATCCCACGCTCGCCGAGTTCACCGCCTCGCTCGGCTTCTCGCTGGACCCCTTCCAGGTCGAGGCGTGCGAGGCCCTCGACGAGGGCGCCGGGGTGCTGGTGTGCGCGCCGACCGGTGCCGGCAAGACCGTCGTCGGCGAGTTCGCCGTCCACAAGGCGCTGGCCGAGGGGCGCAAGGCGTTCTACACGACGCCGATCAAGGCGCTGTCCAACCAGAAGTACAACGACCTGGTCGACCGCTACGGCGAGCAGCAGGTCGGGCTGCTCACCGGCGACAACGCCATCAACGGCGACGCGCCCGTGGTCGTGATGACCACCGAGGTGCTGCGGAACATGCTCTACGCCGAGTCCCCGGCGATCGCGGGCCTGGGCTACGTGGTCATGGACGAGGTGCACTACCTCGCCGACCGGTTCCGCGGCGCGGTCTGGGAAGAGGTGATAATCCACCTGCCCGAGTCGGTGCAGCTGGTGTCCCTCTCCGCGACGGTGTCCAATGCCGAGGAGTTCGGCGAATGGCTGGAGACGGTGCGCGGCGAGACGAAGATCATCGTCTCCGAGCACCGGCCGGTCCCGCTCTGGCAGCATGTGCTCGCCGCGGGCAAGCTCTACGACCTGTATGCGGGCGCTGACCCGCACGAGGCGGACGTCGCGCGAGTCAACCCGGAGCTGGTGCGCTTCGCCCGCGAGGAGGAGCGCTTCGGCTTCGCGCCCCGGGGCGGTGGGAGGGGAAACAATTCAACGCCGGGTGGACGGCCTGGTTCCTCCTTCGGAGGCGGCCGCGGCGGGCGCCCGCGCCGCGTTCCGCCGCCGCCGAGCCGCGTCGACGTCATAGAGCGGCTCGACGCGGCCGGGCTGCTGCCCGCGATCACCTTCATCTTCTCCCGGGCCGGCTGCGACGCGGCGGTGCAGCAGTTCCTGCGTTCCGGAGTTCGCCTGCTGACCGACGAGCAGCGCACCAAGGTGCGGGCGCACGTTTCGGCCCGATGCGCCGACCTACCAGCCGAGGATCTCAATGTCCTGGGATATCACGACTTCGCCGACGGCCTTGAACGCGGCGTCGCGGCGCACCACGCCGGGATGCTGCCGACTTTCAAGGAGATCGTCGAGGAGCTGTTCGCGGCCGGGCTGGTCAAGGCGGTGTTCGCGACCGAGACCCTGGCGCTCGGCATCAACATGCCCGCCCGCAGCGTGGTGCTGGAAGCGCTGGTCAAGTGGAACGGCGAGTTCCACGCCGACATCACGCCGGGCGAGTACACCCAGCTGACCGGCCGGGCCGGTCGCCGCGGCATCGACATCGAGGGCCACGCGGTCGTGGTCTGGCGTCCTGGCCTCGATCCGCGCGCGCTGGCCGGCCTGGCCTCGACCCGCACCTATCCGCTGCGCTCGTCGTTCAAGCCCTCGTACAACATGGCGGTCAACCTGGTCGGCCAGGTCGGCAAGGTGCGCGCCCGCGCCCTGCTGGAAAGCTCCTTCGCGCAATTCCAGGCGGACAAGGCGGTGGTTGGCCTTACCCGCCAGCTGCGCCGCAACCAGGAGGCCCTGGAGGGCTACCGCGAGGCGATGACCTGTCACCTCGGCGACTTCGAGGACTACATGGGCCTGCGCCGGGCGCTGTCCGACCGGGAGGCCGAGCTTTCCCGGCAGGGCGCGACGCAGCGCCGCGCGGCCGCGGCCTCGGCCCTCGAGGCGCTCAAGACCGGGGACATCATCGTGGTTCCGGCCGGGCGCAAGGCCGGTCTCGCCGTGGTGCTTGATCCGGGACTCGACGCGGGGCGCGACGGCCCGAGACCGCGGGTGCTGACCGCCGAGCGGCAGGTCGTCACGCTCTCGATGCTCGACTTCCCGGTGCCGGTCGAGCCGAGCGGCTGGATGCGCATCCCGAAGACGTTCAATCACAAGTCGCCGCAGGCCCGCCGCGACCTGGCCGCGACCTTGCGCAGCAAGGCCGGTTTGGGTGAGGGCGAGAAGCCGGAGCGGCCGCGCCGCGAACGGTCGACGGCCGCCGATGACGGCGAGATCGCCCGGCTGCGCAAAGCCCTGCGCGCGCACCCGTGCCACGGCTGCGAGGACCGTGAGAACCACGCGCGCTGGGCCGAGCGCCACTCCCGGCTTGAGCGGGAGACCGAGGGGCTGGACAAGCGCGTCAAGGGCCGTACTCACTCGATCGCGCGCACCTTCGACCGGGTGTGCTCAGTGCTCACCGTTCTTGGCTACCTCGACGGTGAGCGGGTCACCGCGGAGGGCAGGCGGCTGGCCCGTATCTACTCGGAACTGGACCTGCTGGCCGCCGAGTGCCTGCGTGAGCGGGTGTGGGACGGCCTGACCCCGGCGGAGCTCGCCTCGGCGGTCTCGCTACTGGTGTACGAGGCGCGAAGTGCGGAGGATTACGGCCCGCCCCGGCTGCCGAAGGGCAAGGCGCACGAGGCGATCGAGCGCACCGTGCGGCTGTGGCTGACCCTGCACGACCTTGAGGGCGACTACTCGGTGGACTTCCAGCGCGAGCCGGACGCCGGCTTCGCGTGGGCGGCGTATCAGTGGGCGACCGGTCACCGGCTGGACACGGTGCTCGAAGACGTCGGCCTGCCGGCCGGCGACTTCGTGCGCTGGTGCAAGCAGCTGATCGACCTACTCGGCCAGCTCGCCGACGCGGCCGCGACCATGGCGGCGCAGAGCCCGGACTCGGCCCGGATCCGCGAGACCGCGCACGCCGCCGTGGACCTGCTGCGTCGCGGCGTCGTGGCGTACTCGTCGGTGGGCTGACGCTCCGGCGAACTTCGGCGGGTTACGCACGCACTCCAGACACGGCTGAGCCGGGCCGCTTACGCGACCCGGCTCAGCTGCTCCCTCCTGCTCTCCCTCCCTCTTCCTCGCGCGGCGGCGAACCCCCGGCCGTTACGAGACTGTGATCATCATGAAGACACGCCGCGCCTGCTCTGCTTGCGCTGCTGCGGCCTGCGCCGGTACAGCAGTGACGCGCAGAGCACGATCAACGCACCGGCCAGCGCCCAGAACACCCGCGAGTTCATGATGCTGAACCCCGCGCTCGCCATCGGGTCGGGTCCGGCCAGCGCGCTGTTCGGGTTCTTCGATCCGGCGACGTAGGTGTGCTCGAACCCGGCGACGCTGATCGGCGTGCTGGTCACCGCGGCGAGCGGCTTGACCCCGGCCGCGGTGCCGCCGCCGTTCCCGGTGCCTGCGGCGCCGTTCGCGGACGAGTTGTCACCGCCGCTGGTGCCGGATTGGCCGTTCTGCTGAGCGGATCCGCCGGAACCGGCGCTGCCGCCGGTGCCCGAACTCGCCGAGGCGATCGGACCGGCCGAGCTATGATTCGCGCCCTGAGCCGCACCGCTACCGGTGCCGGTAGTCGCGGTCACCGTCACCGTCACCGTTACCGGCGGCACTCCCTGGCTCGACGTCGCGGCAGGCGGCGTCGTGACCTGAGCCGCGGGCGTGCTGCTCTGCGCCGGAGGCGGCGGCGCGGTGAACATTGTCGGGCTGGCGCTCGGGCTCGGACCGGTGCCGCCGGCCGAAGCGCTCGGCGTCGCGGACGTTCCCGCCCCGGCGCTCGCGCTCGCGCCGGCAGCCATGCTCGCGCTCGCGCTGGGGCTCGGCGTGCCGCCGGTGGTGACCCGGTCGAAGGTCGCGTCCACGACCAGGCCGGCGCCGTTCATCTTCAGATGCACCGGGTTACGCATGTGCAGCAGTTGCTGGCAGCCGAGGTTCGTGTACGACTGCTGAAGCCGCATCGCCAGGAAGCTGAACAGGTTCGAGGCCGCGCCGGTGTCAGGCGAGACGGTCGTGTTCGTCAGGGTCCGATCCAGCTTCGTGCGCGTCACGCCGATCGTGCGCAGATTCGTGCAGTAATCCGCTGCCGAGCCGGGTACCTGCGCGAGCGGCGGCTGGTCCACTCCGGCGCGGTACAGGTCAGTCTTCTGATCGTTCTGCGCGCCCTGATTGTCCAGCACCATCGGGTCGTTGAGCGGCACGATCGCGACCGGCGCGGCCTGGTCGGCGGCCGCCTGCAGCTCGTTCAGGCCCAGCGCGGTGGCGGCGAATCCGCCGTTCGCCAGGTCCGGCGCCGTGAACGGCGTGCAGCCGAGGGCCGGGTCGACGAAGTGGTCGACCAGCAGGTTGTCGCTGCCGTTTGCCACCACATTCGGCGCCTTGCCGCGCAGCTGCTTCGTGGCGCTCTGGGTGTTCTGCGCGGTGCGGCCATCGGCCAGGGCGAGGTACGTGGTGGTCACGTTGTCGCTCTGGTCCTGGTCCACGATGCCGAATTCACGCGTCGTCGGGCAGGGCAGCTTGTCCGCGGCGGTGCCGATCGGCGGGATCTTGAGCTTGCCCTGGGTGACCGCGCTCTGCGCCGCGGTGAAGAGGGCTGGCGCGTTGCAGTAGGCGAACTGGCCGAACGGCGAGCCGTCCAAGCCGTTGACGCAGGAGCCGTCCTGCACGCCGTTGCCACGCAGCGTGAGTATGTTGCCGTTGAAGCCGAACCAGAGCGCGACGATCGCGTTCGCGGGCAGCGTCGGCACCACCGGTGCGACGGCCGGTTCGGTACCCCGGTCGATGACCAGCGGGTCGTAGACCGACAGCTGGCCGCTCGCGGGGTCGAGCACGAGCCCTTGCACGAAGGCCGCGGTGCCCGGGTCGGCCTCGTGGCACGCCTGGCCGTTGAAGCCGGACAGCTCGTAGGGCGTCGCGAGGCCCTGCGCTGTCAACGGCTGGTCCGGCACTTTCAGCGCGCAGGTGACAGCCGGCGGCGTGGCCGCGGCGGGCGCGTTGGGTGCGGCGAAGGCGGCCACTGCGCCGCCAATCGCCATGGCGAGGGCCAGCGGCCCGGCCTTGGCGAGCCGGCCGGAGAAGCGCGGCCGGGTGTTGTCGTCCACCGGCGCGCGACGGCGGCCGGGGGTGCGCGGGTTCCCGGCACCGCGCCGGGAAGGCCGCTCTGTGCCGCGGGTCACCATGCCGTTGAGGTTCGAGGCGGTGGCGACGTGGGTAGCGCTAGCAGTGTCGGCGGGATAGCCGGAGCCGGTAAGAGGGTATCCGGACTCGTCGATGCCGAGCTCAGAACCGTGACTGTGACTGAAGTCCTGGCCGTAGTCGTCGGGGGTGAACCCGGCGCGGCGTTTGCCCGTGTACTGATTCGCGCCGTGCTTGTTCAGGCCGTGCTGATTCGGACCGGGTTGATCCGAGTGGTGCGGTTGTGCGCCGTATTGATTCATTCCACGCTGATTCGTGTTGGCGAGACCATGACCTGTGAGGGAGGGCATGTCGCTGAACTCACCGCCGTGTTGCGCGGCGCTCCGGCCTCCGGATCGGTCGGCCGGCGTGCGTTTGTGCCCAGACATGGTGTAACCCCTTGCGGTTCGGCGCCCGCCGGCGGCAGTCAAGACTCTGCAACCGCCGCGGTCGCTTTTGGCGTCCCTACCTTGCCAGGCCGAACGCTTGGGGCAACAGGCTTTCCAAGAAAATATTACGTTCGAATAACCTTGCCGCCGAGCTGCGAAATCGCACTTTTCCGGGCGGCTGCGGACGAACAGGTCGACACCGGTCACGCGAATTAATTGGCCACTCACGCCGCGTGACGTCACGTCAGAAGCGGATCGGGGTTCCGCGGCGGCAGTTCTGCTGACCGAAGGCGTCGGGGTCCTTCGGAGCTATGCCCGCCCCTCGCCGAGGTACACCACTCGGGGGAAGATCATGGCGTCGCGGCCTTCGAACGTGCGTACTCGGCCGGCCGGTCAGGCGTAACAAAGCCCTGAAAAGCACAAGGCGAGGAGTTGCATACTCCTCGCCACTCTTAATGTATAGCGCACCCCGGGTCTTGCGGCAAGGACCCGGGGGTGGCGCACAATCATCCTCCGAGGCCGAGACCTGCGGAAATCCGGGCTTTTGGAAATACGTGTGCCGGTATCAACGTGTGGGTCGCACGGCCGGCTGGGAATCAAACTCATGGGGGTTTTGTGTTCGACGTGATCATCGCCGGCGGCGGGCCGGCCGGCTTGATGCTGGCGGGCGAGCTGCGGCTGCACGACGTGCAGGTGCTCGTGCTGGAAAAGGAGCCGGAGCCGGTCAAATTCGTCCGCTCGCTTGGGCTGCACGTGCGCAGCATCGAGATTATGGACCAGCGCGGATTGCTGGAGCGGTTTCTCGCGCTCGGCACGCAGCATCCGCTCGGTGGCGGCTACGGTTTCTTCGCCGGGATCGCGAAACCGTCTCCTGATCGGCTGGACACCGCGCACGGATACGTCCTCGGCATCCCGCAGAACATCACCGACCGGCTGCTGGAGGAGCACGCTGTCGAGGTCGGCACCGAGATCCGGCGCGGCAGCGAGCTGGTCGGGCTGAGCCAGGACGACGACGGGGTGACCGCCGAGCTGGCCGATGGCACGCGGCTGCGTGCACGCTACCTCGTCGGCTGTGACGGCGGCCGCAGCACGGTGCGCAAGCTGCTCGGCGTCGGATTCCCCGGCGAGCCGAGCACGGTCGAAACGCTGCTGGGCGAGATGGAGCTGACCGCGCCGCCGGAGACGCTGGCCGCGGTTATGGCCGAAGTGCGCAAGACCCAGCTGCGATTCGGCGCCATGCCTGTCGAGCACGGGGCGTACCGCGTCCTGGTGCCTGCGCAGGGGGTGGCTGAGGATCGCGCGGTGCCGCCGACCTTCGAGGAGTTCAAGCAGCAGCTGCGAGCGACCGCCGGTACCGACTTCGGCGCGCACTCGCCGCGTTGGCTCTCCCGCTTCGGTGACGCCACGCGGCTGGCCGAGCGGTTCCGGGTGGGCCGAGTGCTGCTGGCCGGCGACGCGGCGCACATTCACCCGCCGACCGGCGGGCAGGGCCTCAATCTCGGCGTGCAAGACGCGTTCAACCTCGGCTGGAAGCTGGCCGCCTCGATCGCTGGCTGGGCGCCGGAGGGGCTGCTGGACAGCTACGAGCGCGAACGGCGTCCGGTGGCCGCCGATGTGCTGGACAACACCCGCGCGCAGATGCTGCTGTTGTCCACCGAGCCGGGTCCGCTTGCGGTACGCCGGCTGTTGACGGAACTGGCGGACTTCGAGGAGGTGAACCGGTACCTCGTCGAGAAGATCATCGCGATCGGGATCCGGTACGACTTCGGCGAGGGGCACCCTCTGCTCGGCCGGCGGCTGCGGGACGTGCGGCTCAAGAATGGCCACCTCTACGGTCTGATGCATGGCGGCCGCGGGCTCCTGCTCGACCAGACCGGCCGGCTTTCGGTGGCGGGCTGGGCGGATCGGGTCGATCACGTAGCAAAGGCCAGTGCGGAGCTGGACGCGCCGGCGGTGCTGCTGCGGCCGGACGGGCACGTCGCGTGGGTCGGCGACGATCAGCAGGACCTGCTCAGCGCGCTGCCGAAGTGGTTTGGCGAGCCGGTCGTCGGCTAAGCAGCCGAACCGCGCCATCGAGCGCAGCCGCGTCGTAGTAGGGATCTGCGACGCGGTTGTCGCGAGGCGATGATGCCGTGTCAGATGGCGGTGCCGTCTTAGCCGTCACGGCGTTTCCGACGTACAGCGGTTAGATGTACAGCGCGTGTTAGATATACAGCCCGGTGGAGATCGGCTCGGACATCACGGGGGCTTCGCCAGTGTTCCCGTCGCTATTCGCCCCGCTTTCGGCGCGCGCCTTGAGCGCGTATAGCTCCGCGAGTGTCGCGGACGGGCCCACCAGACCATCCTCGGCGCCGAGCCACTTCGCCGCCTCGTCGCGCGGGATCGGGCCGACCTCGATCTGCGCGAGGCAGCGGCCGGGCCGGACCACCGCGGGGTGCAGGCGGCCGAGCTCCTCGTTGGTGGTGATCGCCACCAGCACGTTCTGGCCCTGGCCGAGTAGCCCGTCGGTCAGGTTCAGCAGCCGGGAGAGCGCCTGCCCCGCGGATTGCTTGGCTCCGCCGCGCACCAGCTCGTCGCAGTCCTCGAGGATGAGCAGCCGCCACTTTCGCCGATCCGCGTTCGGGCCGCGGCCACTCTCCGCGCCCATCATGACCTGGAGCAGGTAGCCGGGGCTGCCGAGCAGCCGTTCCGGGTCCAAGACGCAGTCGATCTTGCACCAGCGCTGCCAAGCCAGGCCGAGCGCGCGCAGCGCCGTGGTCTTTCCGGTGCCGGGTGGGCCGTGCAGCAGGATCAGCCTGCCGTTGACGTCCTGTGGAGTGGTCGCCATGACGCGCTCCAGCTGCGCCGCGACCGCGCCGGCGTAGTTGCGGCGCACCTCGGCCCACTTGGGTGCCTCGATCGCCCGGACCTGGCGCTGCGCGTTGGGCCCGGCCAGGTGCCAGAAACCCATGCGTACCGCGTCGTCCTTGCGCTTGACCTTTTTGGCGACCAGTTCGACCGCGCGCTGCGCCACTTCGCGGGCGAGATCGGCGGAGGTCGCCGTGACCGTCGCTTCACCGTTGCCGTTGAACCAGCGGCTGAGCTCCAGCGTCCACCCGTCGCCCACCACGACCCTGACCGCGAAGTTCTTCTGCTCGATACTGCGCAGCAGCAGCCCGCCTTCGGGCAGAGCCCACTCGCCCTTCTTGAAGGCGGGGATCGTGACGGCGTGCGCGTACGGCTCGCGGCCGTCGGCGAAGGCGGCGTACGCGAGGTACGCGGCGATGTTGTTCAGTCCGCCGTTCTCGGTGGTCAGGCCCCAGCTCAGCCACCGCGTGCTGGGTTCGGGGACGTGCGGCGGCGTGGGCGCCGGGTCTTCGGGCAGCGCGATCTTTTCAGCGGCGGGTGAGATCGTTTCGTGTGCGATGATCCTCTCGGGCGCGATGGTCATGACCTGATTATCAGGGTTCGGATGGGTAGCGGTCCAATGATTTTCCCTGATCCCGGGCGTCATAGCCGGACCCGGCGCTCACTCGCCGCCGAGCGTGAGATCTTCGAGATCGAGCATGCGCTGCAGCTTGCGCCGGGTGCGGTCGGTGATTGTTCCCGCGGCGTGCAGCTGGTCGAGTTCGCCCTGCTCGATCTCGATCAGGTCGCGGCGCATCAGCCGGTACGCGGTGACGATCGCCGGGGTCTCGCCCAGGTCGGCCGCGTCGGCGGTGTACGCAAGCCGCGTGTCGTACTCGGAGCGCAGCCGCTCGATCACCGCGGGCGGCGCGGCATCACTGTCCGCCAGCTCCTCCAGCCGGGCCAGCGCCGCCTGGGCGAGCTGGATGCGGGCGGTGGTGTCCTCCTGATGCAGCGCCCCGGGCGTCACCGCGACCCCCGCCCACTTCACCATCGGGGCGAGCGTGAATCCCTGGACCAGCAAGGTGATCACGACCGTCCCGATCACCAGCACCAGCAGCAGGCCGCGGTCCGGCAACGGGTTGCCGTTGTCGGCGGTCAACGGGATCGAGAGCGCGGCCGCCAACGGGACGACGCCGCGGGTGCCGGACCAGGAGATGACGACCGGCACCCGGAATGAGAGCCGCTGCTCGCCTGGCCCGGCCTTTCTGCCGAGGCGCGCGCCGCCGCGCAGCTGGGCGGCCGCGGAGAGCGGAAAGACGCCGAGGAAGCGGGTGGCCACCAGGGTCGCGGTGATCGCGAGCACGGGCAGAACCCATCGCTGGTCCCGCGACGGCAGATCGCGCACCAGCGCTGGCAGTTCGAGCCCGATGAGGCCGAAAACGGTGGATTCGAGCAGGAAGATAAGCGTCTCGTAGACCGCGTGGCGCTGAATGCGGGTGTGCGAGTTGGTCACCTTCGTCGCCTGCGTGCCAAGGATGACCGCGGCGACGACGACGGCGGTGACGCCCGAGGTTCCGAGGGCCTCACCGATCACATATGCGGCGTACGGCGTGACGAGTGAGATGACGGTGTCGACCAAGGGATCTTCGACGCGGCGGCGCACCAACCGTGCCGCTGCGGCGACGGCCGCGCCGAGCCCGGCTCCGCCGCCTGCAAGTTTCACGAACTCCAAGGTGATGTGTCCGGCGGACATCGCGCCGCCCGCGACCGCCACCGAGATCGCGACTTTGAACAGCAGCAGCGAGGTCGCGTCGTTGAACAGCGACTCGGCCTGCACCAGCGTCTGCATGCGCGGCGGCAGAAAGAGGCGGCGGGCCAGCGCGGTCACCGCCACCGGGTCGGTGGAGGCCAGGATCGCGCCGAGCACGAAGGCGAGCGCCGGCCGCAGGGGCGTCATCGCGGCCGCCACCAGCGCGACCGCGAAAGCCGATACCAGCACCAGCCCGACCGCGAGGATCGCCACCGGCCGCCATACCGCGCGCAGGTCCCGCACTGAAAGTTCCTCGCCGGAGGCGTAGAGCAGCGGCGGCAGCACGACGAGGCTGATCACTTCGGGGGAGATGCGCACGTCCGGAACGCCGGGCAGAAGTCCCGCCACGACGCCGGCCGCGACGAGCAGCGAGGGCGCGGGGATGGCGAGCCGGTTGGCGAACGCGGCGACGACGGTCGCCACGGCCACCAGAAGCAGCACCGTCTCGACGCTCCGCACGCCTCCTCCTCACCCGCCTCCGCGGTCACTGAATGCGATCACGATATCGGTGCGGAAGCGTTCGGGTACGCGACGTGTCGGAGTGCGCGCACGGCCGATGTTCAGGTGTGATTGTCAAGTCGCGCTGAGTGAAACATTGGTCTAGACCTTGACGTTTGCCAAAAGGTAGCGCAGAGTGACCAATGACGGAGTTGGCAAAACAGCGATCGAGTGCGGCGATCAACTGAGGCGAAACAGAGGTGATCGGCCGTGCGGCGCGAAGCCCGCCGTCTGGCCCGTCGGATGCTCACCGCGGTCGGGCCGAACCTGACCACGTACGTCCCAGACCGTGCCCGATGGATCATGCCGGGACCGTTGGATCGACTCGTCATCACCACCCTGCCCGGCCCGACGGCCGTCGCCGACGCGCGCCGGCTCACCATGCGCACCCTCGACCGCTGGGGCCTGACCGAACGGTCCGCCGATGCCGCGGTCGTGGTGAGCGAACTGGCCGGCAACGCTTTCCGGCACGGACGCGGACCGGTGCGGCTGGTGCTGCGTTGCGAGCACTCGCTCCTCGGCCCCGCTGCCGCCTGCACGGTGCGTGATGCCGGACGCTGGACCGGCGCACAGATACCGGATCGGGCCGCGGTTGAGGCGGCGAGCTGTGAAGAAGGTGGTCGCGGGCTCTACATAGCCCGTGAGTTGGCCGACTCGCTGACTGTGCGGGCGACCCGGTACCGACCCGGCACCGCGGTGACGGCGACGTTCGTCACGCGGGGAATCGCATAGCAGGTTGCGCGCGGCGCGTAGCAGGCCGGTAAGAGGTCTGGCTCGCGCTGGCAGGTCCGAGCGGATCCACGGCGGCGGGGATCGTGGAAGGCAGGGTGTGGAGCCGGGTGTGAGCCCGGTTGACGGAGAGTTGAATGCGTACGGAGCTGCCGACTCCGGACGTAGCGCCGGCGGCGACCGTGTACGAGCCGGGCGCCGGGGTGGCGGCGGGAGAGAGGGCAGTCAGGCCCAGGGCCGGCTGAGCGGCCGAATAAGAGATCGTATGAGCCGAGGAAGCTGCGCCGGTAGCGGTGATCGTCATGGCTATGACTCTCACGGACGATCTTGAATTCCGGGTGAGAGCGGCGGCAGAGCCGGGTGATTCTTCCATCGCGGATTTCCGCGGCCCGGCGCGGCTTCACCTGCGGCGGCGTGGGCGGCCCGGATCGGTCAGTACCACCTGGCGCGAACGCCCTGTACCTTGAAGAGGTGAGTATCTTCTTCGAGTTGTTCAGCCCGGGCAGCGGTCATCGCACCGAGGAGCTGCGCCGGTTGGAGAACACGCGCGAGGAGGAAGCTCAGGGCGCACCTGGGCGCGGGCCCATCGACTTGAACTCCGGCACGGTCCTGATCCGCATGCCGACGACGCAGCCCGAAGACGCCGCTGCCGAAGACTCGGTTCTCGAAGACGCTGCGCCTGAAGGCTTTGTGCCAACTGCCGATTGCGGCGACGCCGCCGCCTCCGAGGAGGACGACGGCGTCTGACCGCACGTGCCGCGCTACGCGGTCGCGGTAACCAGTTCCGGGGTGTTGGCGGGGGAGAGGGCCAGGCTCAGCACCTCGCGCACATCCGAAACCAGGTGGATCTCCAGCGCCTCGCGCACCTCGGCCGGCACATCGTCGAGGTCGGGCTCGTTGCGCTTGGGCAGCAGCACCGTGCTCGCTCCGGCTCGCTGTGCGGCCAACAGCTTCTGCTTGACCCCGCCGATCGGCAGCACCCGGCCGGTCAGCGACACCTCGCCGGTCATCGCCACCTCCGCGCGCACCGGCCGCCCGGAAAGCAGCGAACCCAGCGCCGTCACCATCGTCACGCCCGCGCTCGGGCCGTCCTTCGGGACCGCGCCCGCGGGCACGTGGACGTGCACGCCGCGTTCCTTCAGGTCGCCGACCGGCAGCTCCAGTTCCGCGCCGTGCGAGCGCAGGTAGGACAGCGCGATCTGCGCCGACTCCTTCATCACGTCGCCGAGCTGGCCGGTCAGGCTGACGCCGGTCGAACCGGTCTCCGGGTCGGCCAGCGAGGCCTCGACGAACAGCACCTCGCCGCCCGCGCCGGTCACCGCGAGGCCGGTCGCCACGCCCGGCACCGCCGTGCGCTCGGCCGTCTCCGGGGTGTGCCGCGGCCGCCCGACGTAGTCGCGCAGGCTCTCGGGGCCGACCGTCACCGGCAGCGCCAGGCCATCGGTCGCGGTCTTGGCCGCCACCTTGCGCAGGACCCGTGCGATCGCGCGCTCCAGATCACGCACTCCGGCCTCGCGGGTGTACTCGGCGGCCAGGCGGCGCAGCGCCGCGTCCTCGAAGTCCACCTCGTCGGTGCTCAGGCCGGCCCGGTCGAGCTGACGGCGCAACAGGTGGTCGCGGGCGATGACGACCTTCTCGTCCTCGGTGTAGCCGTCGAGCCGCACCAGCTCCATCCGGTCCAGTAGTGGTCCGGGGATGGATTCGAGCACGTTCGCGGTCGCGAGGAACACCACGTCCGACAGGTCCAGGTCGACCTCGAGGTAGTGGTCGCGGAAGGTGTGGTTCTGCGCCGGGTCGAGCACTTCCAGCAGCGCGGCGGTCGGGTCACCCCGGTAGTCCGCGCCCACCTTGTCGATCTCGTCGAGCAGGATGACCGGGTTCATCGTCCCGGCCTCCTTGACCGCGCGCACGATCCGGCCGGGCAGCGCGCCGACGTAGGTACGCCGGTGCCCTCGGATCTCGGCCTCGTCCCGCACGCCGCCGAGAGCGACGCGGGTGAACTTGCGGCCCATCGCGCGGGCCACCGACTCGCCGAGCGAGGTCTTGCCGACTCCGGGCGGGCCGACCAGCGCGAGCACGGCGCCGGAGCGGCGGCCCTCGACGACGCCGAGGCCGCGGTCCGCGCGGCGCTTGCGCACGGCCAGGTACTCGACGATGCGTTCCTTGACATCATCGAGGCCTGAGTGGTCGGCGTCCAGAATGGCTCGCGCGGCCGGGATGTCGTAAGCATCCTCGGTGCGCTCGTTCCACGGCAGTTCGAGGACGGTGTCCAGCCAGGTGCGGATCCAGCCGGCATCCGGGGCCTGCTCGCCGCCGCGCTCGAGCTTGTCGACCTCCTTCAAGGCCGCCTCGTGCACCTTCTCGGGCAGGTTCGCGGTCTCGACCCGGGCGCGGTAGTCGTCCTTCTCGTCGGCTGGGCGGCCGTCCAGCTCGGCCAGTTCCTTGCGGATGGCCTCCAGCTGACGGCGCAGCAGGAACTCGCGCTGCTGCTTCTCCATGCCCTCGTTGACGTCGTTGCGGATCGTCTCGGCGACCTCAAGCTCGGCCAGGTGCTCACGGGCCCAGGCCAGCACGATCTCCAGCCGCTCGGCCGGGTCGGCGGTCTCCAGCAGCGAGGTCTTCTGCTCCAGCGTCAGGTACGGGGCGTACCCCGCGGAGTCGGCCAGCGCGGAGGGGTCCTTGAGCTGCCGGATGACGTCGACGACCTGGAACGCGCCGCGGTGCTGGAGGATCTTGACCGCGATCTCGCGGTAGGTCTCGGCCAGTTCGCGGGTGCGGTCGGTGGCGGCGGGCTCGGGCAGGACCTCGGCCTGCACCCAGAGCGCCGCGCCGGGTCCGGTGGTGCCGCGGCCGATCTTGGCGCGGTGGGTGCCGCGCACGACGGCGACGGGCTGGCCGCCGCGCAGCCGGCCGGTCTGTTCGACGACGGCGAGGGTGCCGTAGGCCGCATATTTTCCGTCTGGGCGCGGGACGAGTAGTAATTCGGGGGAGTCGGAGCGCTCGGCGCGGGCCGCGTCCACGGCGGCGCTCACCTCGCGGTCGTTCAGGTCGAGCGGCACGACCATGCCGGGGAGCACCACCGCGTCGTCGAGGGGCAGGACGGGCAGGGCTCGGGTGGTCGGAGCGAGGGCCATCGGGAACTCCTAGCTTCGCGAGGTTGAGTCTGATCAGCTCAACTTCGGCCGGGGTCGGAGTGTTCCGGGTGGCTGTTCGCTCTCAGCGAGCAGCCGGCTGCGTGCTGATGGCGTCGTTGATCTGCTCGGCCAGCCGGATGTCCGCCATGGTGACCTTGTCGCCCGCGTCGTGGGTGCTGAGGGTGAAGGTCAGGGTGCGCCACCTGATGTCGATGTCAGGGTGGTGGCGGGCCTGCTCGGCCAGTACGGCGACGACGTTGACCAGGTGGATTGCGCCAGGGAAGTCATCGGCCTGGTATACCCGCCGGATCGTGTCTCCCTCTCGGGTCCAGCCCTCCAGGCTGCCGAGCAGGTGCTCGACGGTGCGGTGGTCGAGCGGGGCGCGCTCTGCCATGAATGTCTCCTCGGCTGGAGTGGCTGGGACTTGCGGTTAGGGCTCAGCGATCTGGCTGGTTTGTTGGCCGGGGTCGGGACTCTCGCCTGGTCGCGGTAATACGACCGCTACCCCGTGCCTGGCGCCCCATCCGCGCGCGTGCGCGATCCGGGCCGGGATGGCGGGGTGGGTGCCGAGCCAGAGTTGCGCCAGCGGATGCGGATCGAGGTCTGAGATGCTCTGCACCGCGAGGTTGCGCCAGGTGGCCACGACGGCGGCCGGGTCACGGGTCAGGTCGAGGGCGTACTGATCGGCGCGAGCCTCCACCCGGCGGCTGTACGCGTTGAACAGCGGCGCACTGAGCGCGCCGAGCACGGTCCCGACCGCCATGATCAGCGGCAGCGTGCGCGGGTCGGCGACGGCGGGCGTCCCGGCGGCGTCGAGCAAGGCGCGCCAGTGCACCGCGGCGGCCAGCAGCAGCGTTCCGGCGATCATGCCGAGCGCGCTGACCGCGGTGCCGGTGATGACGTCGCGCCGGGCGGCGTGGCCCAGTTCGTGCGCGGTGATCGCGGCGACCTGCTCCGGCGTAGCCTGCTTGACCGTTGTATCCCACACCACGATCCGGCGGGTCTTGCCCATCCCGGACACGTAGGCGTTCATCGAGTTGGTGCGGCGCGAGGCATCGCTGACCAGGATGTCGCGCACGGATACGCCGGTCTGCGCGGCCACCTGCATCAGCCGCTCGCGCAGGGGCCCTTCTTCCATCGGCCGAAACCGGTTGAACAAGGGCTCGAAGACGACGGGCACGAGGAAGGAAAGCACGAAAACCAGCCCGGCGGCCGCCGCGCAGGCCGGGATCCACCAGGTACCCGGCAGCGCCCGGATCAGCGCGAACAACCCGATGCTGACCGCGTCGAGCAGGAGGGCGCCGATCAGGAAGCCCTTAGCGGCATCGGTCCAGAACAGCCGCCACGACCGATTGGACAGACCCCAAGCGCGGTTCACTGTCTCCATACGGGCGCTGATCGGCAGGCCGAGGAGCGTCAGCACCAGGTCGAGCGCCACCGCGCCGAGCGCCGCGGAGGCGAGCCAGCCGCCGCCGGCGAGCGATCCGGCGCCGTGCACCAGCTGCGCGCCGAGCCGGGTGAATCCGAGCACGCACATGGCCGCGAAGCCGAGTCCGGCCGAGGCCAGGCGCAGCGGCAGGGTGGCGCGCTTGCGGCGGCGCGAGCGCTCGATCTGCGGTTCGGTGAAGTCCTCAAGCAGGGCCTGCGTGGTCACGCAGTTCATTGTGTGCCACTGCGGGCTGCTGCGGCGGCAGGATGCCGCTGGAGGCGCGGCGCAGCGGTCGCCGCGTGACGGCGCGCGACCCGTCGCCAAACTTACTGGTCGGTAGTAACATCCGCGCCATGGCGGACGTGCCCCTCAATGACGTGCCCCTCAATGACGTGCCCCTCGATGACGCGGGGTTTTCCAACGAGACTGACCGCGCCTTCGACTACGACGTGCTGGTGATCGGCTCGGGTTTCGGCGGCTCGGTGACCGCGCTGCGGCTGACCGAGAAGGGTTACCGGGTCGGCGTGCTGGAGGCCGGCCGGCGCTTCGCGGACCACGAGTTCGCGAAGAACTCCTGGCACCTGAAGGACTTCCTGTTCGCCCCCGGGCTCGGCCTGACCGGAATCCAGCGCATCCACCGCCTGGACAATGCGCTGATCCTGGCTGGGGCGGGCGTCGGCGGCGGCTCGCTCGTGTACGCCAACACGCTCTACAAGCCGCCGCGCGCGTTCTTCGAGGACGCGCAGTGGCGCGGCATCACCGACTGGGAGCAGGAACTCGACCCGTACTACGACCAGGCGCGCCGCATGCTCGGCGTGGTCACGTACCACCGCATGACTCCTGCCGACGAGGAACTGCGGTTCGTCGCGGACCAGATGGGCGTTGGCGCTACCTACCATCAGGCACCGGTCGGGGTGTTCTTCGGCAGCAACGGTGAGGCGCCGGGGACCACGGTCGCGGACCCCTACTTCGGCGGGGCCGGCCCGGCCCGGCGCACCTGCACCGACTGCGGCGAGTGTATGACCGGCTGTCGGCACAACGCCAAGAACACACTGGTGAAGAACTACCTGCACCTCGCCGAGCACAACGGCGCCGAGATCCACCCGCTGACCACGGTCGTCGAGGTCGTACCGCTCGATGGTGGTGGTTACCGCGTCGTCGCGCGCCCGACCACAGGCAGGCGTCGCAGCGCACGTAAGGCACGTAAGACGTTCACCGCTCAGCATGTGGTGTTCTCGGCGGGCGCGTACAACACACAGCGGCTTCTGCACACGCTGCGCATCACGGGCAAGCTGCCCGCCCTCTCCACCACCCTAGGCGAGTTAACGCGCACGAACTCTGAGGCGTTGCTCGGGGCGTCGGCGCGCGACGACCGCAAGGATTTCACCGAGGGCGTGGCGATCACCTCGTCTATCCATCCCGACGAGAACACGCACATCGAGCCGGTGCGGTACGGAAAGGGCAGCAACGCGATGGGGTTGCTGCGCGCGCCGCTCACCGATGGTGGCGGTCGGATACCGCGCGCCATCAAAGCCCTCGGCGAGATGCTGCGGCATCCGACACAGGTCCCGGTGCTCTTCACCACGCGTAAGTTCGCGGAGCGCAGCGTGATCCTGCTGGTGATGCAGTCGCTCGACAACTCGCTGACGGTCTATCCGGAGCGCACTCGGACCGGCCGGGTGAAGATCCGCAGCAAGCAGGGGCATGGTGAGCCGAATCCCGGCTGGATTCCCGCCGCGAACCAAGCCGCGCGGCTGATGGCCGAGAACATCGGCGGCGTTCCCGGCGGCACGGTCGGCGACCTGTTCGGCATGCCGATGACCGCGCACATCCTCGGCGGCGCGGTGATCGGCGCGGGGCCGGATCGTGGCGTCATCGATCCTTACCATCGCGTCTTCGGGTACGAGGGTCTGCACGTCGTCGACGGCGCGGCAGTGCCGGCGAACCTCGGGGTGAACCCGTCGCTCACGATTACGGCGCTGGCTGAGCGCGCGATGTCGTTCTGGCCCAACAAGGGTGAAGCCGATCGGCGGCCGCAGGTCGGCGCGGCGTATCGACGCATGGATCCGGTAGCGCCGCACCGCCCGGCCGTTCCGGAGTCCGCGCCCGGAGCGCTGCGGCTGCCGATCGTCGGCGTGTCCTGACACGTCGATACACGTCGATGTGTTGAAGAACGGCGGCGCACCGCCGCCGTTCAGCGCGGCACGTAGTCGCCTTCAGAGGCGGGCGGCGCGACGGTGTCGCTGAGCCGGAATGCGTACTCGGTGGTGTCGTGCTTGCGCAGGTGCTCAAGTCGAGCCCGGGCTTCAGCGACCGTCGGCCGATGTCCGGCGGGCACCCACCACAACGCCGTGACCGCCTCGTCCAGCCGCTCGAACCACTCGCGCCGCCGTCGCAGATAGGCGCGGTGCTCGTCGCTGTACACGAAGGCGCGCAGCGTCTCGGCCGAGGTCCAGACCGTGAGATTCACCAGGATCCAGTCGTCGTCGAACGGCCGGAACGAGGTCGCGTCGCCGTCGTTGTCCTGGAGCCGCCAGACGAATCCGGGCGCCGCGTCCCCGAGCGCGTTGATCGGTTCGAGCCCTGCGACGAAGTCGGCCAGTTGCGCCGAGTCCAGCGGCGCGAGCAGTCGCGCGATGTTGACTTCCGCGAGTTCGTATCCACGTTTTTCTTGCGCACTGTTTTCTTGCGTACCGTCTTCCTGCATCCCGTCTGCCATGAGGCCAAGCTAACCGGCGTCGCGTTTGTACGCGCGCAGTTTCCCGGCCCACGGCCGACCGAGAGACCACAGGTTCGAGTGCTGGTTCGAAACGCTACAGGTCCATGGCCCAGAACTGCTCGCGCGCTCCGCTGCCCAGCGTGTCCTCGTCGCTCTCCTCGACGAGCTCGAAGCCAGACTTCGCGTAGATCCGGGCCGCGTCGCGCTGAAGTTCGGTGGTGAACAGCACGATGCGCCGGTATCCGGCCTGCCGGGCGAATCGCACGCACTCCTCGACGAGTCGCGCGCCGATGCCCAAACCTCGCGCGCTCGGCTCCAGCAGCAGGAGACGCAGCTGCGCGGTTTCCTCATCCCGCTTCACGCAGAAGATCGAGCCGACCGGCGCGCCTGCCACCTCAGCGATCCAGGCGTTCTCGCGCTGTGGATCGTGCTTTTCCACGTAGTCGGCAACGACACGCGCGCAGTAGGCCTCGAATGTAGGTCCCCAGCCGAGTTCTCGGGCGTACAACGCACCGTGCCTGCTGATCACCCAGCCGTAGTCGCCCGGACGGGCCGGCCGCAGCAGGTAGGCGTCGCGGCGTGGAGCCGAACCGAGCAGGTCGCGGATGGTGGCCATGGCTGTGGTGAGGCGCTGCACCTCTTCACTTGTCAGCGGCTTGAGCAGCGCCTGAACCTGATCGTTCGAACGCTGGTCCAGCAGCGCGGATGCCTGCTCGCCGGCCGCGGTCAGCGTGACGGTCTGCCGTCGCGCGTCCGTCTGCGAGGTTCGGCGCGTCACCAGTGCGTCGGACTCGAGCTTGGCCAGGATCCGGCTGAGATAGCCCGCATCGAGGTCGAGCGCGCGGCGCAGGTCCGCACTGTCCGCGCTGCCGCGCTGATGCAGCTCGAAGATGATCCTCGCCTCGGCCATGGAGTACGGGGTGTCGAGCAGTCCTTCCCGTAACACGCTGAGCTGGGCGGTATAGAACCGGGTGAAGGCACGCACAGCGGTCACCGGGTCTGCGCTCATCGCCATCGTTGACTCCCGCAAAGTTATCCTTTGACTTAGTCAACGATTGCACGGCGGCGGCATCCTGTCGAGACCCTTAGGTCGCCGAGCGCGCCGAGTACGCGGTCAAAGCTCGAGCCATCCGTGCCCGACGTGCCAGTGTCCGCCAGCTCGCAGGTGATCGACGACGGCGCGTTGCAGGCTGCTGTGACGCGGCAACGCGTCCAACGGCGCCTCCGGGTCGCCGAACACGAACCCGATCGTCCCGCGGTCGAACTCCTCCGGCGAGACATAGGCGGTGTGGAACCGGCTCTGGAAACGCACGATGTTCGACTCGGCCGGCAGTCGCTCGCGCAGCTGCGGATCGAGCAGCCAGGAGTGGCACGTGGCGATGGCGTAGTGCTCCCCGGGATAACAGCGGGCGAAGAATGCGCGGGCGCGCTCCAGCGAGCGGTCGCAGGCCACCGGCGTGAGCGGACCGTAGTGGTCCGGGATGTGCAGGCCGAGGGTCGCACTACCAGGGCCGTGCGGCAGTCCGGCCTGCGCGATCGCGTTTCCGGTGCGGCCACCGAGCGTGGCGCGCTGGAACTGCAACCGCCCGAGTTGGTAAAGCTCGCCGCGCAGATGCAGCGCGGGCCACCACGGATGGAGCATGCCGCCGACGCCATATCGCGTGCGGTGCCTCGACATGTTGCGACCGATATCCGCGAGCGTGCGGCGGGAGATCTCGGCTGGAACCCCGAGGCTGCGATGGTGGTCAAGGGTGTGCGGCACCGTCGCCACGTACGCGAACACGTAGAAGTACCGGCCAAGCGAACCCCACGACTTGGGTAGATCGGGCGCCTGCACCGAGTGCCCGATCGTCCCGATGCGGCAGGCCAGCGACCGGGCGACCCGTTCCAGCAGCCACTGGACCTCGGCGTTTCGCGCGACCTGAACGCGCAAGGCGACCAGCTCGTTAATGTCTTCGTGCGGGACGGCCAGGTCGAGCAGGACCTCGGGCAGGTCGTCTGCGTCGGGAAGCGCGACGTCGAGTTCCGGCTGGTCCTCGGCCTCGAGGTCTCGCAGCCAGCGGTCGAGTGTCCGGTCCGAGCGCAGCGATTCGAGCATCGCTCCATGATTCAACATCTGGACGGCGCGCAGGTGTATCTGAACCTTCGCGTTGGGATGATCTGGAGAACGCGGGTTAGTTTCAGCAGAAGGAGAGCCCATGCCACGGGCCGAGGCCAACGGCATCGAACTCGAATACGACACCTTCGGCGCGCCGCAGAACCGGCCGCTGTTGCTGATCATGGGTCTGGGTACCCAGATGACAGCGTGGGAGCCGGGGTTCTGCGCGATGCTCGCCGAGCGCGGTTATTACGTGATCCGGTTCGACAACCGGGACATCGGCCTGTCCACGCAGTTCGACCAGATGCCCGAGCCCGACCTGCTCGCCATCCTCAGCGGCGATCCGCGTACCGCGCCGTACTTCCTCGCGGACATGGCCGACGACGCCGCCGGACTGCTCGACGCCCTCGGTATCGAAAAGGCGCACATAGTCGGCGCTTCGATGGGCGGGATGATCGCGCAGGAGTTGGCGATCAGGCACAGCGAGCGCGTCCTGTCGCTGTGCTCGATCATGTCGACGACCGGGGACCACGCGGTCGGCCAGCCCTCCCCGGACGCCATGGCTGTCCTGATGGCGCCGCGCGCAGTGGATCGGGCGGAGGCGATCGAGCGCACAGTCATTGTGCAGCGCGTCATCGGCTCGAAGACGCCCGAATACGAGGTGACGGACCAGGTGCGGTACGACCGCGCCGTTGCTGCGTACGACCGTGCGTATAGGCCGGACGGCGGCAACCGGCAGCTAGCTGCCATAGCCGCCTCGCCTGACCGCACCGACGCGCTCGCCACGTTGAAGCTGCCCGTCGTCGTCATCCACGGCGATCAAGACCCTTTGGTGAACATCAGCGGCGGACGTGCGACTGCGGCAGCGATCCCAGGAGCCGAGCTGGTCATCATTCCCGGGATGGCGCACGATCTGCCGGAACCGCTGTGGCCCGCGCTTGCTGACCTCATCGTGGCCAACGCCGCGAAGGCGGACAACTGACTGACCGCGATCCGGCGTCTGGCAGACTCGATCATCGTGACAACCTTCAGCCCGCTCGAATCGGCCCGGTGGTTCGCGAGTCTGCCGAAGCTGGCGCTGTCCGCCAACGCGGTGCTGCGCGACGCGCAGGGGCGAGTTGCGCTCGTGCGAAACACTTACCGGCCCGGTTGGTCGCTGCCGGGCGGCGTGGTGGACGACAACGAGCCGCCGGCCGCGGCCTGCGTGCGTGAGCTTGCCGAGGAACTGGGCTACGTGGTCGGGCGGATCGGGCCGCTGCTCGCGGTGCAGTGGGCGCAGCGGGCGAACGGCAGCCCGCTGCAATTCCTGAGCCTCACCTTCGACGCGGGCGTATGCCAGGAGCCTGAGCTGTTGGTAGCGCAGCCGGAGGAGATCGCCGAGATCGGATTCTTCGACCTCGGCGATCTTCCGGAGGGAACGCGCCCGTTCATCGCGCACCGGCTCGCCGCGATCCACGAAGCGCCCGGCACCGTGGTCTATCTCGAGGAGACCTGGCCGGCGAACGGCGCCAGCCCCATCTGAGCGGCTCATCTGAGCGGCCCTGTCTGAGCGGCGCCGGGTTCGTCGCGCCGCCAGATTTGCGCTGTTGCGTCGCTTATCGGTTGTTGTTCACCGACGGGTCAAGCAGCCCGCGCTCGGCGAGGTAATCGCGCAGCGGGAAGCGGTCCTCGCCAAGGCCCCAGTACGAGATGGCGTCCTGGCCGCCGCCGAGCAGCTGCTGCTGAATCGGGGTCAGCTCGTCCCACCACGGGTGTTGCGGTGTGATGACCCGGTCCTCATGCGGCGCGATCCACCGGTACGTCCATCCGACGAATAGCACGCGCCGGGTGATCTGCGAATAGTTATCGGATCGGCCGTGGTAGATCCGCCGGTCGAAGATCACCACGTCGCCGCGGTTCGGGCACACCTCGATCGCGCCCTTCGGATCCTCGAACTCCAGTTCTGGCTGTTCGGGGCGGGCCAGCCTGCTGGTCTTGTGCGTGCCTGGAATGCACATGAAGTTGCCGCGGCCGGGCTGCGAGGCGTCGGAAAGCCAGAACGAGGTGCGGATCGACAGCAGCGGGCGCACCGGCTCGGTCTCGATCTCCAGGTTCTGCCGGCCGCCGTCCTGATGCCAGCGCCACACCTTCGGCCGCCGCCGCGTGATCGGCGGATGCACGTCCAGATGGTGGTGATAGGCGTGAATGTTCCAACCCAGAATTCCCCAAACCAGCGGGAAGACCGTCGGCAGCTCCAGCAACTCCAGGAACGTCTTGTCGCGGTGCAGGAATCCCATCAGGTGCAGGCTGCGGTCATCCGGGCGCAGACCTCCGGCCGCCTTCTCCTGGGCGTAGACCCGGTCCATCGCCTCATCGAGCCTGACCAGCAGCTCCTCGGGGATCGCATCGCGAACGATGAAGTAACCGTCCCGATCGAACGCAGCCCGCTGCTGCTCGGAAATGCGTACCCCGAACCCAGTGCCGTTGAAAATCGTGGTACTCAATGTCCCTCCCGCGTGTGACAACCCCGGTGACTGACTTACTGACTCCTCGAGCCGCCGGTTTGGGTGCGCGGTCCGGTTCGCGATGCGCTCTACGCGAACATCGTTGCCGCCACCGCGCGCACGATCGAGGATGGCGGGGTGCGAATCCTCATCCTCGGCGGCAGCCGCTTCCTCGGTCGGGCCTTCGCGGCCGAAGCCCTCGACGCCGGCCACGACGTCACGGTGTTCAACCGCGGCCGCTCCGGTCCGGATCTGCCGGGCGTGACCGCCATCCGCGGCGACCGGGAGAACCCCGCGGCCCTCGACCGGTTGGTCGCCGAGGGAACGGCGGCCGAGCCGTGGGACGCGGTCGTGGACACCTCCGGCTACGTCCCGAAGATCGTCGGTGAGGGCGCGGCCGCGCTCGCCGGGGCGGCCGGCGCCTACCTGTTCATTTCCAGCGCCTCAGCGTTCGCCGACTTCCCCGCCCGGCCGCTCAGCGCGGCCTCGCCGTTGTTCGACTGCCCGGCGGACGCGACCGAGGGCGAGTACGGGCCGCTCAAGGCGGGTTGCGAGCGCGCGATCCGCGCGAACTTCCCCGGCAGGGTGCTGATTCACTATCCGGGGATCATCCTCGGCCCGCACGAGACTTCAGGTCGCCTGACCTGGTGGCTTTCCCGCATCGCGCGCGGCGGCGAGGTGCTGGCCCCAGGTGATCCGCGGCGCGAGATCCAGTTGATCGACGCCCGCGACATCGCCCGGTTCGGCCTGCACTGCCTTGAGACGGGAAGCACGCAGCCGTTCTTGCTCGCCGGGCCGAAGGGCCACACCACCTTCGGCGACTGGCTTGCCGCATGCGCGCAGACGACCGGCTCGGACGCTCGCTTCGTCTGGGCGCCTGACGACGTGCTGACGGGGCACGAGGTCCAGGTTTGGTCCGGTCTGCCGCTGTGGAGCC
>NZ_DATNGK010000183.1:0-6282 GCF_035605935.1 Actinocrinis sp.
CACCCGCCCCCAAACCTGGATCTCAGGCCCCTCCGCCACCAGCGACATCGAACTCAACAGAATCGAAGGCGTCCACGGACCCCGCCACCTCGACGTCATCATCACCACAGACCCCTGACAAAAACTGACCCCTGACAAACCCGTGCCCGGCCAGCGCGCTAACGCGAGTGGTACCCCGGCGGCGGAGGCGGCCGGGGCACCACGTCTGGGTGCGCTCGTTAGCTAGCCGAGGGAGCAGGTAGCGCCGTTCAGCGTGAACAGAGTCGGGCTGGCGTCATTGCTCGCCCAGCTTCCGTTGAAGCCCAACGAGGTATTGCCGCCGGCCGGGATGGCAGCGTTATACGACAGGTTGGTTGCGCGCACTGAGGATCCGCTCTGCGTCACCGTCGCGTTCCACGCATTGGTCACCTTGGTATCGCCGGGGAACGTGAACGCGAGCGTCCAGCCGCTGACCGCCGTGCTGCCGGTGTTCGTGATCGTGACGTTCCCGGTCAGACCGCCTGGCCACTCGGTCTTGGTGTAGCTGACCTTGCAGCTTCCCGATCCACCGCCCGGCGTGGAACTGGGCGAGGCACTCGGCGAGTGCGATGGGGACGCGGTCGGCGCGGCTGACGGCGATGTCGTCCGCGAGGCGGAGGGGCTGGGGCTACCGCCGCTGCCCGGATGCAGCTGCACAACAACAATCGAATACGCGGGCACCGTTTGGCTGCTCGCGCTGCCCGTCGTCGCCGAGCCGATCGATGTGGCGTTCTTCAGGTACGAATATACCGTCGGCGCCGCGGATGACGGCGTGAAACCGTTGTAGGACAACGAGACCGTGGCGTCGTTGTTCGGGTCCTTGTTGATGAGCATGACGTCCACGTCGCCATTGGCGCGCTTGACCGCGTGCGCCGAGAGCAGCGAGGTGGAACTGCCGGCCGCCACCAGCGTGTCACCCGCCGATCCCAGCCTGCTGATCATCTCCGCGCCGTAGTACGCCGGGAACGGGGTGTCCTGCGCCGGCTCGCAGGAGTTGCCGGAGCCGCTGGAGAGCATGCCGCCGTCGTTGTAGTCGGTGGCGCCGTCGACCGTGGTCACCGAACTGCAATCGGTGCCGTTGTGCATGTCCCACCAGTCCAGCGTGAACGCGCCGTTCTCCATCCAGGTCAGGTACTCGTCGGGCGCGAACAAGCCATTGGGCGCAGTGTCCTTGTACGCGTTCGCGTTGGCCTCGGTCACCGCGATCCCGACGTTCGGCGCGTTGCTGCCCGCGTACTGGTTGATCAGGGATCGCAAGGTGCTGGCCATGCCGGGGATGTCGGCCTGCGGCTTGCCGAGCAGGTCGGCCTCGCTGGTCGAGTTCGGGTAGTGGTGCACGATGACGAAGTCGATCTTCGGGCCGGCGATGGACAGGACCGTGTGATTCCAATCCATCGTGTCACCGGTGCCCACGATGCCGTCCGGCCAGTAACCCGGCGTGGTGAGCACCGCGCCGATCTTGATGCTCGGATCGACGGCCTTCATCGCGGAAATGTATTGCAGCAGGTTGGTCGCGTACGTCGTCGCGCTGTGGCTCGAGTGGGTGTCGGTCTCCCAGGTGGCGCCGTACTCGCCGTTGCCGTAGACCTCGTTTCCGATCTCCCAGTACTTCGCGCCGTAGCCCTTGGTGACATTCGCGTACTGGACCCACGCGGCGGCTTCCTGCGGGGTTCCGGAGCCATAGTTCGCGGTCAGGATCGGTTGCGCTCCTGCCGCGCGTACGGTCGCCATGTAGGTGTCGAAGTCGGTATTCGGCGCGACGTAGCCGCCGGTGACGGTGTTGGTCTGCCAGTTGTAGCCGTCCGCGTATCCGCCGCCCGGATAGCGCACCGCCCCGAATCCGCCGGACTTCAGCAGGCCGGGGATGGTCGAGCCGTTCATATCAGAGTCGTAGACGGCGACGTTGATGCCGACGCCGGTGGACGGAATGGTCGCGAGCGCTTGACCGGCGTTGATCGTGACAGTCGCGGTGGTGGCGGCTGACGCGGGTTGGGTGGCTACCGCGATCGCACCTACGGCTGCCAGTGGTATGGCTGCGGCCAGCCCGGCTAACCGGAACCGGCGCGCGTGAGCGAGTCTTCGCATGGGCATCTCCAGACAACAGTGTCTTCAGAAACCGCCCGGCAGGCGCAGAGAGTTTCGTAGGGTCTCGCCGGATAGTTTCTCGCGGAGGTTAGCCAGCGTGGGTCCGGAGGTCAACGGTCGCCGGAGTCGGTCGCGTCGAGGCAGGCCAGAGGCATACGGGAGAACACGTAAGTTTCCGCGCCCGTCGCCACCGGGACTCAGAGCTGCACCGACGTCGGACCTGAGGCGGCGTCAGTTCTTAAGCCGTGTTGGTTCTTGCCAGCGTCAATCAGTCCTGAGGCGGCGTCAGTCCTTCGGCGGCGCCGTGCTCGCCCGGACGGTCAACGTCGTGGCGATCTCCAGCCCGGCCTGCGGCGCCGCTTCGCCCCGGCCGAGCGCCAGGGCCAGCTCGGTCGCCGCCACCGCCATCTCGGTCAGCGGCTGGTGCACCGTCGTCAGCGGCGGATCCACCCAGGCCACCACCGGCAAATCGTCGAAGCCGACCACACTAAGATCGTCGGGGATGCGCAGGCCGGCCTCCCGAGCCGCCTGGTACACCCCGAGCGCTTGGAGATCGTTCGAGGCGAAGATCGCAGTCGGTCGCTCCGGCAGCGCGAGCAGCGTTCGCGCGGCCTCGGCGCCGTCCTCCCGGGTCAGCTCGGCGTGCGCGATCAGCTGCGGATCGGCCGCCAGCCCCGCCGCCGAGAGCGCGGAGCGGTAGCCGTCAAGCCTGGCCGCGCAGCACAGCACGAAGTCCGGGCCCGCGACCATCCCGATGCGCCGATGTCCGAGCTCGACCAGATGCCTGGTCGCGGCCCGGCCGCCGGACCAGTTCGTCGCGCCGACGAACGGCACATCGTCAGGCAGCTCGGTGGTTGGATCGAAGACGACGAACGGGATGCCTTTCGCGGTCAGCTCGGCCCGCTCAGCAGCCGAGAGCTGCGCCACGGACAGCACGCAGTTCGGTCGGCGCGACACCGTGTCATCCCAGCCCGGTGCCGCGTCGTGCAGACCGAACTCGGAGACCATCACGCCGACCCGGTGCTTGCGGGCCGCCCGCTCCACGCCGCGGATGATCTCCACTGCCCACATGCTCTCCAGCTCGCGGAAGACCAGTTCGACGACGTTGCTGCGGTTCGAGCCGGACGGCTTGCGGTAGCCGTGCCGGTTGATCAGCTCCTCGATCAGCGCCCGCTTCTGCGCGGACACCCCCGACTTGCCGTTGAGCACCTTCGAGACGGTCGGCACCGACACCCCGGCCGACTGCGCGATGTACGCGATCGTCACCGGCCCCCTCGGCTCGCCGCCCGCGGGCTCCTGGTCCCGTTCCTGATCGGCAGCGCCGCCAGATCCGTCGTCGTTGTCCGTCAAGATCGCCCTCCCGGCCCGGTGGTATTCGATCCCGTTCGATGTTACGTTCTCCCGCGCGCCCAGCGAAAGTTTCTCGCCGATTGCCTTTGGAAGGCGCGCTCTGAAGAGTTTCGCACGGTTCCGGCGCCACGAGCGCCGATCAGGCTGGCAGCGGCGGTGGGCCGCCGCACGCCTACCTGCCGCGCATCACTCAGCTGCGCATCACTCAGCCGAAAGCGCTTCCACCGCCGCGGCCTCAGCCTCCTGAGTCGCGGCCCAGGAGGCGAGCAGCCGCAGTGCCTGCTCCGAGGGCGAGCCGGGCTCCGCGGCGTAGACAGTCAGAGTGAGGCCGGGCTCCGCGACCATCTCCAGGCCCTCATACGCGAGGGTGAGTTCGCCGACCACCGGGTGATGGAAACGCTTGGCCCCGGCGCCGTGTTGCCGCACGTCATGCGCGCCCCACCGCTTGCGGAACTCCTCGCTGAGCGTGGACAGCTCGCCGATCAGGTCGTGCAGGTCCTTGTCGTGCGGGTTGCGGCCGGCCTCCGTGCGCAGGATCGCCACGGTGATCTCGGCGGCCTGATCCCAGTCCGGGTAGAACCGGTACGCGGCCCGGTCGAGGAACGTGAAGCGGGCAAGGTTCGGCGGACGCTGCGGGTCGGCATAAACGTCGTGATAGAAGGCACGCGCCAGGCGGTTCGCGGCAAGCAGGTCCAGCCGGCCGTTGCGCACAAACGCCGGACCGTCGCAGATCGAGTCCAGGATCCACTGCAGGCCCGGTCGCGTCTTCCACTGCTTTGCGGCGCGACGGCGCGGCCGCTCCAGCGCGCTCGTGCCGTCGGCTGCTTTTGCCAGGTCGAACAGGTGCGCCCGCTCGGCGTCGTCCAAATGCAGGGCGCGCGCGATCGCGTCCAGCACACTGGCCGATACCCCGGCGATGGACCCGCGTTCCAGCTTCGAGTAGTACTCGATGCTCACGCCGGCCAGCGCGGCGACTTCGCTGCGCCGCAGTCCCGGGACCCGGCGGTTGGATCCGGCGGGCAGCCCGGCCTGCTCAGGGGTGATCTTGGCTCGCCGCGAGATCAAGAACTCGCGGACTTCGGCGCGATTGTCCACACCATGACCGTACGCCGCGCCCGCCTCGCCAGGGATGCCCTGCCAGTACACCTTTCAACAGAGACTCCCTGGCCGGGGATGAACCCGGTTTGCTGGGTAGCGGTGGACGAGCAGAGGCGGTCGCGCTGACTGTGGCCGATGTCCCGCACTCAGGGACACGGCAACCCGTCCGGGTCTCCCGGGCGGCACCGTGGCCAGTCTGCCCACAGGCTCAAAGCAAAAAGGAGGACGAAAATGCGCGGTGTAGTGATGCACGCTCCCGGTGACGTTCGGGTCGAGGACCGCGAATACCCGGCGATCGCCGCCCCGAGCGATGCGATTATCCGCCTGGCGGCGACTTGTGTGTGCGGTTCGGACCTATGGCCCTATCGCGGTATCGAGCCGGTGGACGAGCCGCGGCCGATGGGCCATGAGTACGTCGGCATCGTCGAAGAGGTCGGCGACGAGGTGAACTCGATCAAGCCGGGCCAGTTCGTGATCGGCTCGTTCTTCGCCTCGGACAACACCTGCGAGATCTGCCGCGCCGGCTACCAGACTTCGTGCGTGCACCGCGAGCCCGCCGCCCCGGGCGGCGCCCAGGCGCAGTACCTGCGTGTTCCGCTCGCCGACGGCACCCTGGTGGCCACGCCCGACGTGCCTTCCGCCGACCTGATCCCGAGCTTCCTGGCCGCCTCCGACGTGCTGGGTACCGGTTGGTTCGGCGCGGCGGCCGCGCAGGCGGGACCGGGCAAGACGGTCGCGGTCGTCGGCGACGGCGCGGTCGGCCTGCTCGCCGTGCTCGCGGCCAAGCAACTCGGCGCCGAGCGCATCATCGCGATGAGCCGGCACGAGTCGCGGCAGAAGCTCGCCCTCGAGTACGGCGCCACCGACATCGTCACCGAGCGCGGCGACAAGGGCGTGGCGCGCATCAAGGAACTGACCGGCGGACTCGGCGCGCACTCGGTCGTCGAAGCGGTCGGCACGCAGGAGTCGATGATGCAGGCGATCCGCTCGACTCGCCCCGGCGGACACGTCGGATACGTCGGCGTCTCACACGGTGTCGCGCTCGACGGTCAGGACTTGTTCTTCTCGCACGTGCACCTGCACGGCGGTCCGGCCCCGGTGCGCCAGTACCTGCCCACCTTGATCGAGCTGATCTGGAGCCGGAGCATCGATCCCGGAAAGGTCTTCGACCTCGAACTTCCGCTCGACGAGGCCGCCGAGGCGTATCGCGCCATGGACGAGCGCCGCGCCATCAAGGTGCTTCTGCAGCCGTAAGCCTGCCGTCATCCGGTGACCGCCGCCGCCGCAAGGAGAATCAGAATGGACGTGCGTGACTCTCAGCCCACTGCCAAGGGACCGGAGCAGTGGTTCACCGGTGACGTCTTCTTCGACGTCATCGCCAGAGGCGAAGAACCCTCACGCGTGCGTGTGAACACCGTCCGCTTCGCTCCCTGCGCTCGCACCGCCTGGCACACCCACGCGGTGGGACAGACCCTGCACGTGACCGAGGGCATCGGCTTGGTGCAAGCGCGCGGCGGAAAGGTCATCGTGATGAAGCCGGGTGACACGGTCTACACGCCGCCCGGCGAATGGCACTGGCACGGCGCCGCCCCCGACAGGTTCATGACCCATCTGGCGATCTGGGAGAGCCCGGGGCCTGATGCCGGGGACGAGACGACCTGGGGCGAGCACGTCACCGATGAGGAATACGGAGCAGCGCGATGAGCATGCCGAAGCCGGCCGCCGACTAAG
>NZ_DATNGK010000184.1:0-15154 GCF_035605935.1 Actinocrinis sp.
CGCCGCGCCGCGCAGCACGATGCCGATGAGGGCTAAGCCCAGCGGCAATTCCAGCGAGGTGGCAATGGTCCCGAACGCGGTGGGGAAGGCGCTGAAGACGCTGACGATCACGAAGATCAGCCAGACGTGGTTGGCCTCCCAGACCGGGCCGAGTGAGGCGGCGATCAGGCTGCGCTGTCCCTCCGGATCGCGCTCCTTCTTCCCGCTCCAGCCCGCCACCAGGTCCCAGAAGCCGCCGCCGAAGTCGGCCCCGGCGAGGAGTGCGTAGGCGAGCAGGCTCAGCACGATGATGACGAGCATCGCGTTCACGGCGGTCACCGGGTCACCTCCAGAGCGGGCGTGGGCTCGACGTCAGGTCCGGACTCGGGCCCAGGCTCAGGGCCAGGCTCGGCGAGTTCTGGCGGAGCGCCGCTGGCGAGTCTGCGCAGGATAAGGATCAACGCGACGGCCAGGCCGAGGTAGATCAGGATGGTGGCGAGTAGTGCCCAGCCGAGCCCGGTGCTCTTGGTGGCGGCGTCGGCGACCAGCATGTGCTGGTAGACGATCCAGGGCTGCCGGCCACCCTCGGTGACCTCCCAGCCAGCCAGCATCGCGAGCATCGCGGCAGGCCCGCTGAACGCCGCGGCCCACAACCAGCGCTTGGTGTGCGCGATCCGTGGCACGATTCCGCGCCTGCGGCTGCGCCACCAGCGCCATGCGCCCCAGGCCGCGATGAGCAGGATCGCCGTGCCGAGGCCGACCATCGTGTCGAAGGCGAGGTGTACCACAGCCGTCATCGGCTGCTGATTCGCCGGGGTCTGATCCAGCCCGGGGACTACCGCGCCGGGCTTGAAGTCCAGCAACAGGGAGAGGCCGTCCGGGATCGGGACGCCGCCGACGAGCTGATGCGTCTGGCTGTTGTAGAACCCGCCGACGGTCAGCGGCACGTGTCCGGACGTGTAGTAGTGCCCTTCCATCGCGGCCAGCTTCGCCGGCTGCGTCGTGGCCACGTCGCGCGCCGCGAAATCGCCGATGAGCAGCTGAATCGGGGCCAACGCCAGGATGGCCGCCATACCCAGATTCAGGCCCTTGCGATGGTATTCATCGCGGCGCCCACGCAGCATCCCGATCGCGTACACCGCGGCCACCGCGCCACCGGTGCACATCAGCGCGGCGACGAACATGTGGGTGACCTCGGTCCACGAGGTGGAACTCGAAAAGACGGCCCACGGATCCGCGGTGATCTTTCCGTGCGAGATCCCGAGCCCGACCGGATGGTTCATCCACGCGTTCGCCATGACGACGAAGAGCGTGGAAAGCGTGCCGGAGATGGCGATCGGCCACAGCACCAGCCAATGCGCACGGCGGGAGAGCCGCTTCCAGCCGTAGAGATAGAGGCCCATGAAGATCGCCTCGGTGAAGAAGGCGAAGGCTTCGAGCGTGAACAGCAGGCCGATCGCGCCACCGTAGGTGGACATGAAGGTCGGCCACAGCAACCCGAACTCGAAGGAGAGCACGGTGCCCGAGACCGCACCAATCGCGAAAAGCACCGCCATGACCCGAGCCCACTTGCGGGTCAGCGCTTGCCAGGCCGGGTCGCCGGTCTTTAGCCAGCGCCGCTCGGCGTAAAGCAGCAGCCAGGGCAGGCCGACCCCGAAGACGGCGAACATGATGTGGAAGGACAGGGACAGCGCGGTCTCAACCCGCGCCACGACGAGCCCGGACAATGTCGGCTCCCCTCGGCCCCGTGAGGCGTGTGTCACTCCAGCCAACTTCTACGTTCAGTAGAAGTTCTTTCGGCACTAGAGTAGACCTCATGGCTAGGCTCGGCGAACTCGAACGCGCGGTCATGGACGTGCTGTGGAACACACCCGAACCGGTGGCTGCCACCCGGATCGTGGAGGAGCTGCCACGCGAGCACGCCCCCGCGATCACCACGATCCTGACGGTGCTCGACCGCTTGGGCGGCAAGGGTTTCGTCACCCGGCAGCGGCACGGCCGCGCCTACCGCTACTCCGCCACGACCAGCCGCGCCGAGCTGATCGCCAGCACCATGCTCGAAGCGCTCGGCACCACCAACGACCGCCGCTCGGCCCTGGTCCACTTCGCCGGCTCGGTGTCGGAGGAGGAGAAGGCGCTGCTGCGCGAGCTGCTTGAGGAAACCCCCGCCAGTTCGTCGAACGCCTGAGCGCGGCGGCCGTGGTCACGCACGTCCCGGCCGGCCGGAAAGCTGAGAGGCCGGTTCTCCCGGAGGGGTTCGGGCGATGTGGCTGATCGCCGCCGCTGCCTGCGCCGTCATCGCGGTACTGCTCGCCTGGCCGGTGCCGAACGCGTTGTGCACGGCCCGCTGGACGCGCCGCTCCCCGCGCACCGCGATCGCGCTGTGGCAACTGGTCGGCCTCGTCGGCGGGCTCAGCGCGATCAGTGCTCTGCTTCTGGTCGGCTTCGCGCCGCTGCGCCGGGATTTGGCCGGGATCAACCTGATCGCGCTGGTGCTGGCCGCGCTGCTGTTCTCCTGGCTGTTCGGGGTGCTGGCCACCTCGGCGGTGCGGATCGAGCGGCACCTGCGCCGCCAGCGCACCGTGGTGGACCTGCTCGGCCGGGCCGAGGCTGACGGCGTGCGTGTGCTCGACCATCCGGAGCCGCTGGCCTACTGCCTGCCCGGGCCGCAGCCCCGCATCGTGATCACCGACGGCGTGCTCGCCGCGCTGCCGCCGGAGGAGCTGGCCGCGGTGCTGGCGCATGAACGCGCGCACGCGAAGGGCCGGCACGAACTGGTCATCCAGCCCTTCGTGGCCTGGCAGTCCGCGCTGCCCTTCCTCGCCCCGGCCCGGCGTGCCACCGCCGCCGTCGCCGAACTGGTCGAGATGCTGGCCGACGACGCGGCCGCCGAAGTGACCAGTCGGCTGACCGTGGCCCGCGCACTGGCCAGAGTCGGCGCGGGGCGTCCGCCGGGCGTCACCTCCCCAGACCGGGCCGACGGCGCGGTCTCCGACGCGGCGGCGCCGGCCTCGGTGCTGGCGCGGGTACGCAGACTCACCTGAAGGGAAGAACCGTGGTCGAACTCAAGACGCCCGGCGAGATCGAGGCGATGCGCGCCGCCGGGCGGGTCGTCGCCACGGCCCTGGCCGCCGTTCGCGAGCGGGCGACGGTCGGCACGAAGCTCACCGAGCTCGACGAGGCGGCCCGCGAGGTGCTGCGGTCGGCCGGCGCCAGTTCACCGTTCCTGGGCTATCAACCGCGTTTCGCGCCAATCCCGTTCCCGGCCGTGATCTGTACGTCGGTCAACGACGCCGTGCTGCACGGCATCCCGACCGGTTATCGACTCGAGGAGGGCGATCTGCTGAGCGTCGACTGCGGGGCGACGCTCGACGGCTGGACCGGGGACTCGGCGATCTCGTTGATCGTGGGGCGGGAGCAGGCGGAAGACCGGCGGCTGATCGACACGGCGTACGCGGCGTTGGATGCCGGGATCGCCGCGGCGGTCGTCGGCGCGAAGATCGGAGACATCTCGGCCGCGATCGGCGCCGTGGGGCGTGCCGGAGGTTATGGCATCAACACGGACTTCGGCGGGCACGGCGTCGGGCACACGATGCACGAGGACCCGTCGGTGCCCAACGAGGGCCGTCCCGGACGCGGGCTGAAGCTGCGGCCCGGCCTGGTCATCGCGATCGAGCCCTGGTTCCTCGGCGGCGGCAAGGACGAATACGTGGCCGATGACGACGGCTGGACCTTGCGCAGCGCGGACGGCAGCCGCACCGCGCACGTCGAGCACACGGTCGCGGTCACGGATAAGGGCCCGGTGATCCTTACCGCGCTGTAGTCGGCTCTAGGGCGCGGCAATACGTCCGGCTGCGGGAGTTCTTTCGGCGTATCAGCTCTTTTGAATGCGCGGATCCGCTTCCTCAGCGGCGCGCTCACGAGCCTTGGCTGCCGCGCGGCGCTGCGGATTCTGCGAGCGCAGGATCGTGACGACGAGGGCGACGAACGCGATCGCCACGATCAGCGGAATGACCAGGGCTTCAAGGTCGTTGACCACTGCTCGCCACACCTCCGCGGCTCATCTTGCGCGTTCCCATTCAGCGCACCGGGCGCCCGATGCCGTCCTGAACGGATGCTGTCCTTTTACTACTGTGCCACTCGCCTGCTCGGCGCTACGCCCCGGGTCGCACCAGCGGGAAAAGGATGGTCTCCCGGATGTTCTTGCCGGTCAGCATCATGATCAGCCGGTCCATGCCCATGCCCATGCCACCGGTCGGCGGCATGCCGTACTCCAGCGCGCGCAGGAAGTCCTCGTCCAGCTGCATCGCTTCCTCGTCCCCGCCCGCGGCCAGCAGCGACTGTGCGGTGAACCGCTCGCGCTGGTCGATCGGGTCGGTGAGTTCGGAGAAGGCGGTGGCCCGCTCGGTGCCCAGGATCACCAGGTCCCACTTCTCCGCGACACCCTCGATCGAGCGGTGCTTGCGGGCCAGCGGCGAGACCTCGGTCGGATAGTCCATGACGAAGGTGGGCGCGACGATGTTCTCCTCGAGCAGCCGCTCGATCATCTCCAGCACGATCTGCCCGTGGCCCCAGTTCTGCTCGTAGGGCACATCGGCCTTGTTGGCCAGCTCGCGCAGCCGCTCCACCGAGGTCGCCGGAGTGATCTCCTCGCCGAGCCGCTCGGAGATGCCCGGGTAAACCGAGATCTCCGTCCAGGGCTCGGATAGGTCGATCTCGTGCTCCGTGCCGTGCGCGTCCAGACCACGAATGATCGTGTTGCCGTTCACGGCCATTGCCGCGTTAAGAATCAGACGGCGCGTTAGATCGGCCTGCGTGCGGTAATCGCCATAGGCCTCGTAGCACTCGATGGTGGTGAACTCGGGGTTGTGCGTGGCGTCCGCGCCCTCGTTACGGAAGAGCCGACCGACCTCGAAGACCCGCTCCGCGCCGCCGACGATCAGCCGCTTGAGCGGCAGCTCGGTCGCGATGCGCAGGTACAAATCCATGTCGTAGGCGTTGATGTGGGTCTGGAACGGACGCGCGTTCGCTCCGCCGTGCACGGTTTGCAGCACGGGGGTCTCGACCTCGATGTAGCCCTCGGCGTGCATCGTGTCGCGGATCGAGCGGATCATCGCAGCCCGCTTGCGCATCATCGAGCGCGCGTCCTCGTTCACGATCAGGTCCACATACCGCTGCCGCACCCGCGCCTCCGGGTCGGACAGGCCCTTGTGCTTGTCCGGCAGCGGACGCAGGCACTTGGAGGTGATCTCCCAGGAGCCGACCAGGATCGACAGCTCGCCGCGCCGCGAGGTGATCACCTCGCCGGTGACGCCGACGTGGTCGCCGAGGTCGATGTCCGTCTTCCAGTCGGCCAGCGACTGCGCGCCGACCCGGTCGAGCGAGACCATCAGCTGGATCTCCGCCTCGGCCTCACGGACTGTGGCGAAGCACAGCTTGCCGCCGGTGCGCGAGAGCAGCACCCGTCCGGCGATGGACACGGTCTCGCCGGTCGCGGTGTCCGGGTCCAGGCCCTGGTACTTCTCGCGCACCTCGGCGATCGTCCCGGTACGCGGATAGCCGACCGGGTACGGATCGGCGCCGCGCGCCTTGATCCGGTCCAGCTTCTCCCGCCGGACCCGCATCTGCTCGGGTTCCTCGGACTGGGGGCTGCTGGCGGTCGGCTCGTCGCTCATGGGCACAAGGATAAGGGGCGGCGGGAAACGGATTTGCCGCTTCCCCGGTGGCCGGGACCGGCCAGCGTGCAGCTGTTCTTAGGCGCTCAGGTCGTGCTGATGTTGCGCTCGTAGACCAGGCGTAGCCCGATCAGCGTGAGCCAAGGCTCGTGCGCGTCGATGACCTCGGCCTCCTCGAGGACCAGTGGGGCGAGACCGCCGGTGGCCACGACCGTGACGTCGTTCGGGTCGTCGGCCAGCTCGTCCGCCATCCGATTGACCACGCCGTCGATCTGTCCCGCGAAGCCGTAGAGGATGCCGGCCTGCATGCACTCGACCGTGTTCTTTCCGATTACCGAGCGCGGCCTGGCCAGCTCGATCTTGCGCAGCTGCGCGCCGCGGGCGCCGAGTGCGTCCACTGAGATCTGGATGCCGGGGGCGATCGCGCCGCCGATCCACTCGCCGCGCGCCGAGATCGCGTCGAAGGAGGTAGCGGTGCCGAGGTCGACCACGATGCACGGCGAGCCGTACAGGTGCACCGCCGCGAGCGCGTTGATGATCCGGTCGGTGCCGACCTCCTTGGGGTTGTCCACCAGCACCGGCATCCCGGTCTTCACTCCGGGCTCGACCACGAGCGAGGGGATGTCGCCGTAGTAGCGGCGGATCATGTCCCGCATCTCCTGGAGCACGGAGGGCACCGTCGAACACAGCGCTATTCCGTCCACGCCGCCGTCGCCGACCAGGGGGTGATTGTGCATCAGACCTTGGAGCAGCACGGCGTGCTCGTCCGCGGTGCGCTGAGGATCGGTGGACACCCGCCAGTGCTCGACGATCTCCTCGCCCTCGAACAGGCCGAGCACCGTCTGGGAGTTTCCGATGTCGATCGTGAGCAGCATGGCTGGGGCTCCGGTGGGGAAGACGCCGGGAGGTTTCGGCAGGGTGCGGTCGGCAGGGTCTGTTGAGCGTGGGTGGTACGGCGGTGCGGTCGGCGGTTGCTCAGCTGGTGCGGAAGTCGCAGCCGACGTCCAGGATCGGCGCGGAGTGGGTCAGCGCGCCGACGGAAAGATAGTCGACTCCGGTCTCGGCGGCGGCGCGGGCCAGGTCCAGGGTCAGCCCGCCGCTCGCCTCGAGCCGGGTGCGGCCGTACGGCTCGTTGCGGCCGACCAGCAGCACCGCGGCGCGCATCCGTTCCGGGGTGAAGTTGTCGAGCAGTACCAGCTGCGCCCCGGCCTCGACGACCGGCAGCAACTGGTCGAGCGTATCGACTTCCACCTCGATTGGCAGCTCTGGGTGACGCTTGCGGACCGCTTCGAAGGCCTCGACGACGCCGCCGGCCGCGACCACATGATTGTCCTTGACCATCGCGGCGTCCGACAGCGACATCCGGTGGTTCACCCCGCCGCCGCACCGGACCGCGTACTTCTCCAGTTTGCGCAGGCCGGGCGTGGTTTTGCGGGTGTCGCGGATCTTCGCTCCGGTGCCCTCGACCGCGTCGACCCAGCGGCGGGTCACGGTCGCGATACCGGAGAGGTGGCACAGCAGGTTGAGCGCGGTGCGCTCGGCGGTCAGCAGGTCGCGGACCCGGCCGCGAGCGGTGAACAGCACCGTGCCGGCCTCGACCCGCGCGCCGTCCTGGATGTGGAACTCGACCTGCGCGGAGCCGCCGGACACCAGGTCTAGCACCGCGGCGGCGACCGGGATTCCGGCCGCGACGCCCGGGGCGCGGACTGTGAAGTCGGCGACGGCCTGTGCGGACTCGTCGACGGTGGCGACCGTGGTGACGTCTTCGCCGCCGTCTAGGTCCTCTTCGACGGCGTTACGCACGACCCGCTCGACGTATTCGGGGTCGAGTCCCGCGTCAGCGAGCAGCTGCGCGATCTGGGACGAGATCACCGGGCCTCCTCTTTCCGGGTTGCGGACACGGTGTTTTGATCAGACGCAGCGTTTTGATCGGACGCAGCGTTTTGATCGGACGCAGCGTTTTGATTAGACGCAGGGTTTTGATTAGACGCAGCGTTCGAATGAAACGCAGTGCGTAGTCCGGGCGCTGCGTGTGAATCTGACGCTGACGGCACGGGGACACGCGTGATCTGCACACCTTCCGCCGTCGCCTGCGCGACCTGACGCACCCGCCAATGCTCGTCGTCGGCCAAGGGGAAATCCTCCCGCCAGTGCGAGCCGCGCGTCTCCTCGCGGCGCGCGGCAGCCTCGGCGAGCACCGTGGCCACCTGCTGGAGGTTAGTCGCCTCCCAGGCCTCCGCGCGCGGATCGTCGTCGGCACGATCCAGCAGAGCGCGCAGGTCGGCGGCAGTACGCGCCAGCGAGTCCGCGCTGCGCAACACGCCAGCACCGGCACTCATCGCGTGCTGCGTCGCGTGCCGCACCGAGGGGTGCAACAACACCTGCGGCCGTTGGTCGTCCACCGGTTCGCCGGGTACCGGGTCCCCCTCGGGGCCGAAGGCGCGGACCAGGTCGTGACCGATCCGGTCGGCGAAAACCAGGCCCTCCAGCAGCGAGTTCGACGCCAGCCGGTTCGCTCCGTGCACTCCGGTGCAGGCGGTCTCGCCGCAGGCGTAGAGGCCGGGGATCGAGGTGCGGCCCCAGTGATCTGTGAGCACGCCGCCGGAGGCGTAGTGCTCGGCCGGGGCCACCGGGATCAGATCGGTGACCGGGTCGATGCCGAGCTGGTGCAGCGATTCCCAGATGGTGGGGAAGCGCCCGCGCCACTTGTCCTCGCCGAAGTGCCGCGCGTCCAGCCACAGGTGGTCAAGCCCCTGCTCGTTGGCTCGTCGCATGATCGCCTTGGCAACGATGTCGCGCGGCGCGAGGTCGGCCAGCTCATGGATGCCGGTCATGAACCGCTCGCCCTTGGCGTCCACCAGGAACGCGCCTTCGCCGCGCACCGCCTCGGAGATGAGCTGCTGCTGGCCGCGCGCTCCGTCGCCGAGCCAGAGCACGGTCGGGTGGAATTGCACGAATTCGAGGTCGGCGACCTGCGCCCCGGCGCGCAGCGCGAGCGCCACGCCGTCACCGGTGGCCACCGATGGGTTTGTGGTGGCCGTGAACACCTGACCGAGGCCGCCCGTGGCCAGCACGATGGCGCGGGCGCGCACCGCGCCGACACCGTCGCGCGCGCCTTCGCCGAGCACGTGAAGCGTCAGCCCGGCGGCGCGGCCGTGCGCGTCGGTGAGCAGGTCGAGCACGAGGGCGTGATCGATGACCTCGACCTCGTCGACCAGCTGGTCCAGCCGGGCCAGCAGTGCGCGGGAGACCTCGGCGCCGGTCGCGTCGCCGCCGGCGTGAATGATCCGGTCCGCGTGGTGCCCGCCTTCGCGGCCCAGCGCGATGCTGCCGTCCGAGCGCCGGTCGAACTCGGCGCCCCGGTTGATCAGCAGGTTGCGCACCGCCGCCGGGCCCTCGGTGACCAGGATCCGCACCGTCTCCGGGTCGCAGAGCCCTGCGCCGGCCGTCAGCGTGTCGGCCAGGTGCGCCTCAGGGGTGTCGCCGATGCCGAGCGCGGCGGCTATCCCGCCCTGCGCCCAGCGGGTTGAGCCGTCTGAGGGCTGCGCCTTGGTGACCAGCAGCACCGAGCCCGCGTGCCGGGCGGCCAGCGCGGCGGTGAGCCCGGCGATGCCGGAGCCGACCACCACGGTGTCGGCATAGGCGGTCCAGCCGGGCGCGGGGGCCAGCAGTCTCGATATGCGGGTCATGTCGCCTCACCGGTGATGGTCAGCGGGACATTGTCGATGAGCCGGGTCGTGCCGACTCGCGCGGCCACCGCGAGGATGGCGTTGCCGGTGTAGTCGTCCCGGAATTCTTGAAAGTTTCCCGGGTCGACCAGCGCGAGGTAGTCGAGGACGAGCGGCGGGTCGGCGTGCGCCGCCTCGTCGAGCACTCGGCGGGCGGCCGCGAGCACGGCGGTCACGGTCGGCTGGGTCGCGCCTTCGGCCAGCGCCCGGCTGAGCGCGAGCGCGGTCTGCCGCTGCGCGCCGGAGAGGTAGCGGTTGCGGCTGGAAAGTGCCAGGCCATCCGGTTCACGCACGGTGCGCACGCCGACGATCTCCACCGGCAGATTGAAGTCCAGCGCCATCCGGCGGATCAACGCGAGCTGCTGGGCGTCCTTCTGCCCGAAGAAGGCGACGTCCGGGGCGGTCAGGTTCAGCAGCTTGTTGACGACGGTGAGCATCCCGGCGAAATGGCCGGGCCGGAAGGCGCCTTCGAGCACCTCCCCCATCGGGCCCGGATCGACCATGACCATGGGCGTGCCACCGGGATAGACCTCCTCGACCGCGGGGGCGAAGACCACGTCGACATCAGTCGCCTCGCACAGCTTCAGATCCTGGTCGAGGGTGCGCGGGTAGCGCGAGAAATCCTCGGTCGGGCCGAACTGAAGCGGGTTGACGAAGATGGTCACGATCACGGTCTTGGCCGCCTGCCTGGCCGCCTGGATCAGCGCGAGGTGCCCGTCGTGCAGCGCGCCCATCGTCATCACCACGGCCGTGTCGCCGAAGCGTCCGGCGCGGGCCGCCTCGAGGTCGGCGCGGGTGTGCACCACCCTGGTCACTGGCCTTCTCCCTTCGAGCGCGTTTCGCTCAGCACTCCCAGCAGCGGCTCGGCTTGTTCGGCGGTGAGCATCCCGGCCGCCAGCGCCCGGTCGGCGGTCAGCCGCGCCATCGCCAGGTACGCGGCGCGCACCGGGCCGTGCGGCGTGACCCGGTCCAGCTCTTCGAGGTGGGCGGCGACGGTGCCCGCATCGCCACGCGCCACCGGTCCGGTCAGCGCCGCGTCCCCGGACCGCAACGCGTTGTCGAGCGCGGCCGAGAGTAGCGGCGCGAGCATGTGGTTCGGCTGGTTCACCCCGCTGGCACGCAACAGGTCGGCGGCCTGAGCGACGAGGGTGACCAGGTAGTTCGCGCCGGCGGCCAGGGCGGCGTGGTAGAGCGGGCGGTGCTCCTCGCCGATCCACTCCGGCTCCCCGCCCATTTCCACCACGAGCGTCTCGGCCATTGGCCGGAACTGCTCGGGCGCGGTCACCCCGAACGAGCAGCCGGTCAGCCGGGCCAGGTCCACCTCGGTGCCGGTGAACGTCATCACCGGATGCAGCGCGAGCGGCAGCGCTCCGGCCCTACGCACCGGGTCGAGCACCGCGATCCCATATCGGCCGGACGTGTGTACGACTACCTTGCCGGGTTGGATCACACCCGTCGAGACCAGGCCGGTGGCGAGTTGCCCGAGCGCGTCATCGGGCACGGTAAGCAGCAGCAGCTCGGCCTGCGTCGCCACCTCCTGCGCGGGCAGCAGCGGAACGCCGGGCAGCATCTCGGCGGCGCGGCGACGGGAGCGCTCTGAGACCCCGGACGCGGCGACCACGCTGTGCCCGGCGCGCGCGAGGGCGGCGCCGAGCACCGGGCCGACCCGGCCCGCGCCGATGATGCCCACCGTGAAACGGCCAGGACGGGACGTCGTGGCAGCGTCCGGCGGCTGCCCTGGCAAGCCGTCCACGCCCTCACCCCTCATCCGCTTTCCGTTCCAGTCCCGCAAAGGTCGGGTACCAGACGTGGCATAAGCGTACGCGCCCGCGGCGACAGACGCTGTCGACGATCTGTTGTCAGCCACCGGACGACACTCCCGTCCTGCCCGGCGATGCAGGACAATGGTGATCATGTCGGGTGAGGAAGGCCGATATGTCGCTGCCCTGGTCAACCGGGCCCGCGACCGGATCAACCTGGGCTCACGCTGGCCGCTCGGCCCGACCCTGCGCGCGTACCGGCTGCACGGCTTCGAGCATTGGCTGATCCGCGAGCGAGACGCCTTCCTGCAGACCGCGAAGGCGGCGCTGGCCGCGGCGCTCGCCTGGGAGCTGTCCGCGGAGCTGCTGCGGGTGCGCGATCCGGTGCTCGCATCGGTCGCCGCGCTGGTCGTGGTGCAGGTGACGCTCTATCAGTCGGTGCGCCGGGCGATTCAGTACAGTGCCGGGATCGTCGCCGGAATGGTCGGCGCGCTGGCTATCGGACGCTACCTGGGCGTCAACATGCTGACGATGTCGCTGATCGTCGTCTTCGGCCTGGTGCTGGGCCGCACCCTGCAATTGGGCACGCAGGTCACCCAGGTCGCGGTGACCGGCCTGCTGGTGCTGGCCTTCGGCAGCAGTTACGGACTGATCCGGGTACTCGACAGCGTCATCGGCGCCACGATCGGCGTCTTGGTCAACATCGTGGTCGCGCCGCCGGCCTTCGCCAGGACCGCGGCCAAGGAGCTGGCCGATCTGGCCGACGACCTGGCCGCGCTGTGTGGCTCGGTGGCCAAACGGTTGCGCGGCGATTGGGACCACGACCAGGCCCGCAGTTGGCTGAGCCGCAGCCGGGAACTGGCCGCCTCCGCCCGCGCGGCCCGCAAGATCGCCGAGCAGGCCGAGGAGTCGCTGAAGTACCACCCGCGCAGGTCGACCCATCTCGACGACGTGCATCGGGTCGACGAGGCCGCCATCGCGCTCGACCACGTCGCCACGCAGCTCAACAGTCTGATGCGCGGTTTGTCCGACCTCACCGCGGAATTCGCCGGCATCCCCAGCGCGCACCGGTCGCTTCCGCCCGAGCTGGCGCAGTTGCTTGATGACTCGGCAAAGGCGCTGAACGCGTTCGGCCGGCTGCAACTGCCGGACAAGGCCAGTCCGCGCGTTTACGAGGAACTCAGCCGGCTGATCAAGTCCTCGAAGCCGCATGCGCGCGAGGCGGCTCAGGCGATGCACCCGGACGACGACGCGCCGACGATGCTGTGGTCGATCCACGGCGCGCTGCTCGACGATTCGCGTCGGATGCTGCGTGAACTCGACCCGGATGACGGTCCGCACCGAGAGGGCATCCCAGCGGAGCTACGCGCCTATTCGGCACACCCATCTCGGCAGCCGGTATAAGGCACCTGCCGGCACGTTACGCGCCGGTTATGGCGCCCTAGCGCGGTCCAGGACGAACCAGACCGGTCTCGTACGCAAGGACGACTGCCTGAACCCGGTCACGCAGGTCCAGCTTCATCAGAATCCTGCCGACATGCGTCTTCACGGTCGCCTCGGAAAGCACCAAGCGCGCTGCGATCTCCGAGTTGGATAGGCCCTGCGCGACCAACCCGAGCACTTCCCGCTCGCGCTCGGTGAGAACGGACAGCGTCGGCGGCGCGGGCGCGCTGGTGGACGGCAGCATCGGCGCGAAGCGATCGAGCAGCCGCCGGGTCGTCGAGGGCGCGACGACGGCGTCGCCGCTGTGCACCGCCCGGATCGCGGACAGCAGTTCGGTGGGCGGGACGTCCTTGAGCAAGAAGCCGCTCGCCCCGGCCTTGATCGCGGCGAACGCGTATTCGTCGAGGTCGAAGGTGGTCAGGATGAGCACCTTCGGGTGCGAGCCGGCGAGTGTGGCCGCGCCGCCGTCACCGAGCAGCCGGCGCGTCGTCTCCACGCCGTCGAGCGCGGGCATGCGGACATCCATCAGCACGACGTCGGCGTCCACCTGCGCGAGAAGTTCGAGCGCGGAGATGCCGTCCGCCGCTTCCCCGACGACCTCCATGTCCCGTTGCGCGTCCAGGATCATGCGAAATCCGGTGCGCAGCAGTTCCTGATCGTCCACGAGCACGACCCGGATCTTCGCGCCCTCGCGCGTCATCGTGCCTTCGGCCATCGTTCGCCCCTCGCTGTTCAGGCTGCGTCGCTGTTTACGCTGCGTCGCGGATCAGCGCGGCGCGGTACGGCAGTACGGCCTCGACTTGGTAGCCGCCTTCGAGCCGTGGACCGGCTTGTAGCGCTCCCCCGTACATCGCCACCCGTTCCTTCATCCCGGTCAGCCCGTTGCCCTTGCCGTCGGTCAGGGCAGCGGCGCCCCGGCCGTCGTCGCGGACCATCATCCGCAACTCGTCCTCACCGTAGTGCAGCGAGACCTGGGCGCTCACGCGCGGACCGCCGTGCTTGCGAGTATTGGTCAGCGACTCCTGCACAATGCGGTACGCCGCGAGCGCCATGCCTTGAGGCAGCGGCACCGGTACGCCTTCGACCTCGAAGTCGACCGCGATGCCGGTCGCGCGAACCTGCTCAAGCAAGTCCTCTAGTTGATCAACGCCCGGCTGCGGCGCGCGGTCCGCAGCATTGCCTTCCGATCGCAGGACACCGATCAGCCGGCGCATTTCGGCGAGCGCGGACCGGCCGGTCTCGGCGATAGTCCCCAGCGCTCGACGGGTCGTCTCCGGCGAGGTGTCCAGCGCGTACGAGGCGCCCTCCGCCTGAACGACCATGACGGAGACGTGGTGCGCGACCACGTCGTGCAGTTCGCGTGCGATACGGGCACGCTCGGCCGCAGCGCCGATCTGTGCCTGCTGGTCCCGTTCTCTTTCCAACCGCCGTGCCTTGTCTTCCAGGTCGAGGTAGTAGGCGCGCCGGTACCGCATCGAGTCACCGAGCACCCAGGCGATGATCAGCGGAGCGGCGAACACGCAGTAGACGAACATCCATTCATAGGAAGAAACGTGCTGCCGCGCCGGTGCGGTGACCCATTGGTTGAGCGCGACGCCGACCCCGATCATCCCGACGCCGAGGCCCACGAGAGAAAGTCGCCGCGGGCGGTACGCAGCGAATGCGTACATCGCCATAGGCACGGCCAGCGCCGACACAGTCGGCCGGTAACCCAACAAAGCTTCGACCGCGCCGAAGAAGTAGACGGCCCAGAACGAGACCGACGGGAACCGGCGGCGGAAGAGCAGCGGTGCGCCGATGAAGACCCCGGCGAGGGCCGGGATGAACGGATTGCGCTCGAACACGGAGATCACGCCGAAGAACACCAGGAAGGCCGCCATCACCCCGTCGACCAGCGTCGGGTGTCTCTGGAGCCATACGTACACGCGCGTCACGACACGAGCGTACGAAATCCTCGAGGTCCTGCCCATGCGCCGCCGGGGCGAACTATTGGCTCATCCCGCAGCGGTACGGTCTCATCCCATGGTGGGACGCATGCAGGGACATACGCCGCAGGCCGAGTCCGGATTCCTCCCCTGGTCGCTCGCGATGCAGCGGGCGCTGTACGGTCCGGACGGGTTCTATCGGGCCGGCGAGGGCCCGGCCGCGCACTTCAGGACGTCGGTCCATGCCTCGCCGCTCTTCGCGGCGGCCGTGGTGCGACTGCTGCGCGAGGTCGATGCGGCGCTGGGCCATCCGGATCCAATCACGCTGGTCGATGTGGGTGCCGGTCGCGGTGAACTGCTGGACGCCGTCCGCACCCAACTCAACGGCCCGCCGCAGCCCGACGACACCCTCTCTCAGCGCCTGCACCTCGTCGCGGTCGAGGTCGCCTCCAACCCCGAGAATCTGACTTCTGCTATCGAATGGCGTAACGAGCCACCCTCCAGCGTCACCGGTCTGCTCATCGCCAACGAGTGGCTGGACAATGTCCCCTGCGATGTCGCCGAGTCCACTCCGGACGGCTGGCTGCTCGTCGAAGTCGCTGCCGATGGCACCGAACGGCTCGGCCTCGAACCCAGCGCGGACC
>NZ_DATNGK010000185.1:0-41767 GCF_035605935.1 Actinocrinis sp.
GCGACCGAACCGGATGCGCCCGCCGCGCTGGCTCCGGGCGCGAGCGCGGCGGCGCCGGCAATCAGGGCCGTGGCGGCTGTCGCGGCGAGAGCCGAGCGGCGGGCGGTGACACGGCGCCGGGCGCCGCGGGGGAGTGCGGAACGCATGGGTAACTCTTTCCAGGTTTCCGTGCGTCGCCGGGAGCGCCGGTCCGGTGACTACTTATGGCGGCTGATTGTCTGGAAAGGGTCCGCCCGATCGGTTCATCGTGTCAAGAATCTTTACTAAGTCATTCTGCAATACGGGAATCAGACGGATGGACGTCTTGACTGACGGACGATCAGGTCGCCAGCCACGCAGGCGAGGAGGCGACGGGAGTGGCGTGAGCAGTTAGTGCGGCGCGGTGCCGTTGACTATGGCCAGCACCATGCGCGCCGCCTGTGTCTCCCACTGCGCGTACGCGGTCGGAAAGCCAGACCGCTGAACCGCCTGAGCCGTCTGCCACAGGTACATCGTCATGTAGTGCGGCGCGTAGACGTCCAGCGCCGCGAGGAACGCGTTGGTCGAGTAGTACGGATCGGTGATCTGCGCCGCCGTGCCCCAACCCTGAGACGGCCGCTGCTGGAAGAGGCCGAGCGAGTCGGCGTTCGTCGCGGTCGTCAGATTCACCAGGTCCGATTCCTGGATCGCGGTAGCGGTCGCTATGACCGCCGCGTACAGCGGCATCTTGCGCTGCTCGGCCACCTTGACGATCACGCGCGCGTTGGCCCACTGCGTCGCGGTCGCCGTGAACGTGTTCTGCGTCCCATACAGCGCCGTCGGCTCCAGCTGCGAGAGCGTCGTGTGCGCGTACGGGTTCGGCGGCGCGGTCTTCGTGGGCTTGGGGGTGGGGGTCGCGCTGGCGGAAGGAGAGGCAGCCATGATCGGCGCCGCGGCTGCCTGCACCAACGGCTGCGGGGGAGCGACCGCGATGACCCGGGTGTCCGTCGTCGTGTCCGCGGGATGGGCCGAGAACGCCATCGCCGCCGCGACGCCGCCGGGCCCGCCGACCACGGTGCCGGCCAAAGCCGCCGCGGTGATCGCGGGATAACGCCGGGTCCACGGCTTCTCGACCCCAGCCTGAGTCAGGGCTTTGCTATGCTGGTAGTCGCCGCGACCCTTCGGCTTGCCATGCGAGCCCACCGGTGGATCCGACCTCCCCATCGCAGCGATGTGTGGCTATTGGCGGACGAACTTATAAGAGGATGACTTGGCCTGTCACGGGCGCTGCGGCGTCGCGGTTCGGAAGTTGGCCGGTCGATGGGTGGAACTTGACGATCTGTTGACCTGGGCCAGTGTGTTGATGCCGTTGGCGCCCCTAAGGCCGGGATCACCGGGTTTGCCAGGTCTCTGGCCGCCGATTATAGTTAGTTAACGTAAGCTAACTATCTGGAGCGCCCACATGCCGCCGGACAGCGACACCGAAATGCGTGAGGCAGAAATGCGTGAGACCGGAGAGCGTGACACCGCGAACGCGTCAGCGCACGCCGCATCTGCCTCCGCCACAGCCGATGCGGCTGCCACGCCCGCCGCGGCGTCCATAGCCGCCACCGCGATCCCGCACCCGCGCGGATTCCGCGGCGCGCTGTCCTCGGGCCCGGACCACCCGCACTACAAGTGGGTCGCCCTGTCCAACACCACCCTCGGCATGCTGCTGGCCACGATCAACAGCTCCATCGTGCTCATCTCGCTGCCGGCCATCTTCAACGGCGTGCGGCTCAACCCGCTCGAACCCGGCAACGTCAGCTACCTGCTTTGGATGCTGATGGGCTACATGCTCGTCACCGCGGTGCTCGTCGTCACGCTCGGCCGGCTCGGCGACATGTACGGGCGGGTGAAGATCTACAACCTCGGGTTCGCGGTCTTCACCGTCTGCTCGATCATCCTGTCCCTCGACCCGTTCACCGGCGGGCACGGCGCGCTCTGGCTGATCGGCTGGCGCGTCGTACAGGCGATCGGCGGCGCGATGCTGATGGCGAACTCCACCGCGATCATCACCGACGCCTTTCCCGCCCACCAGCGCGGCACCGCGCTCGGCATCAACATCGTCGCGGCGCTGGCCGGTTCCTTCATCGGCCTGGTCCTCGGCGGAGTGCTGGCCGATTGGGACTGGCGCTCAGTGTTCTGGGTCAACGTCCCGATCGGCGTCATCGGCACCCTCTGGGCGTACAAATCACTGCACGACAACTCGGCGCGCCGACCCGGCCGCATCGACTGGTGGGGCAACGCGACCTTCGCGATCGGGCTGACCGCGCTGCTGGCCGCGATCTCCTACGGCATCCAGCCCTACGGCGGGCACACGATGGGCTGGACAAACCCGCTGATCATCGCCGGGCTCGTCGGCGGCGCCGCGGTCCTGGTCGCCTTCGTCGTCATCGAGTCGCGCACCGCTGAACCGATGTTCCCGCTGGGCCTGTTTCGTTCGCACCTCTTCGCCGGTGCCAACGCCGCCAGCCTGCTGATGTCCGTCGCCCGTGGCGGCCTGCAGTTCATGCTGATCATTTGGCTGCAAGGCATCTGGCTGCCGCTGCACGGATACGACTACGCGCAGACCCCGCTGTGGGCCGGGATTTACCTCGTGCCGCTGACCGTCGGCTTCCTCGTCGCGGGTCCGATCGCCGGCCGGCTGTCCGACCGGTACGGGCACCGCTCTTTCGCGATCGGCGGCCTGCTGCTCATGGCGGCCACCTTCGGCGGGATGCTGCTGCTGCCCACCGACTTCAGCTACCCGGCGTTCGCGGCGCTGATCCTGCTCAACGGCCTCGGCTCGGGCCTGTTCTCCGCGCCGAACGCCTCCGCGATCATGAACAGCGTCCCCGCCCACCAGCGCGGCGCGGCCTCAGGGATGCGCTCAACCTTCCAGAACTCCGGCATGGTGCTGTCCATCGGCCTGTTCTTCTCGCTGATGGTCGTCGGTCTCGCCTCCAGCCTGCCCAGCACCCTTTACAGCGGACTGACCGCGCAGGGAGTCCCGGCGCAGGCCGCCCACGCGGTCGCCGCGCTGCCCCCGGTCGGTGTGCTGTTCGCCGCCTTCCTTGGCTACAACCCGATACAGCAACTGCTCGGCCCACACGTCCTGAGCGCGCTGCCGGCGCACAACGCGGCGACGCTCACCGGCCGCCAGTTCTTCCCGCATTTGATCTCCGGGCCGTTCCACGACGGGCTCATCGTCGTGTTCTGGCTCGCCATCGGGATGAGCCTGGTCGGCGCGCTGGCATCCGCGATACGGCCGCCGCGCCGGACCCGAGCTAAGGTTTGACAATGACCACGCCGCCACCCGATCCGCAGGACATCACCCGCCTGCGTGTCGCGGTCGGCCGCCTGCACCGGCGGCTGGCCCAGCGCTCCACCAGCGAGCTGACTTTCGCCCAGATCTCCGCACTGGTCATGGTGGAGAAGCACGGACCGATCCGGCAGGGCGAACTGGCCGCGCGCGAGAAAGTCGCCGCGCCCTCGATGACCCGTACCGTGAGCGGACTGGTCGAGGCCGGCCTGGTGCAGAAGATCCCGGACCCGGAGGACGGCCGCTCCTGCCACATCGTGGTTACCGAGGCCGCGCGCACCCTGCTGGAGAAGGTGCGCACCGAGCGCTCCGCGATGCTCGCCGAGCGGGCCGCGCGGCTTAGCCCGCAGCAGTACGAGACGCTGGTCGCCGCGCTTCCGGTACTCGAACAGCTGGCCGAAGAAGCCGACTGAGCGTGACGGGCACCGGCTCACACCGGCCCACCACCTGCCGCATGCCGCCTGCCGAACACCACACCCCGGCACCGGTCACGCGGACCGCAGGTGGGAGACTTGCTACATGAACGAGACAGACACTCCCCGCGACGCCGCGCCGCAAGACCAGGCCGCGGCGCCGCAGCAGCAGGAGGAGTGGCCGCCGCGTGAGTGGCGGGAAACCACGCGCGCTGCCGGACACCGCCAGGCGCTGTACGTCGCCCTCGGCATGGTCGCGATCTTCGCTGTGCTCGTCATCGTCGCGATCTGGGGCTCGCACAACGGCTGACGCCTGACCGCCGGCCGCTGACGATCAGTCAGGCAGCGTCGTCGTGATCGCCGAGCGGATCGGCCGCGAGCAGTCGCGCGAGCCAGCGGGCCGCGTTGACGTTCGGCTCCTCGACCCCGGCGAAGCAGGGGAAGACCCGTCCCCACGCCATCGCCCGCGAGATCGGCGCGAGGCGGAGCGCGAGATCTGTGGACCGCTCTAAGTCGGCAACCGAGAATCCCTTGTCGGCCCAGGGCTCAAGGTATGCGCAGCGCAGCTTAGCCAGTCCGGCGGAGTCGAAGAACTGCTTCGAAGAACGCAGCAGGATCAGGAGCGTGCTGAACGGATGAGTCAGCGAAGCGTCGCCCCAGTCGAAGGGAAGGGCGCTCTCGCCGGACCCGAATACGTTGTTCGGGTGCAGATCGCCGTGGTCTAACGAGGGCGGGATGCCGAACCCGTTCAACTCTTTGCAACAAACGCGCACCTGAGCCGCGAACTCGCTCAACTCATCGTGGCGTTTCTCTCCCAAAGCGCGCACTACCGCGTGGCCGGCAAGCAGCGCCTGCAATTGGTCGGGCAACGCCGACGCTCGCAGATCGGGCAGACCGATCGAGAACAATTCCTCGGCGCGTAAGGACAGATCCAGCTGTAGGTTCGCATAGCGATGCAGGAGGGGCGCGAGGTGCGCCGGATCGGGATCGCGTTCCAGCTTCTCGCCCAACCGCGAACCAGCGTCCATCGTCAATGTCCAGGCGCGCTCCGTATCCACGGCGATCAGCGGCGGAACCAGGTCGGGCGCCCACTGCGCCAGCGCCGCGATAAGTGCCGGCTCGAACGCCGAACCAGGCGGATTCGCCTTGAACCAAGCGGCCCCGTGCTCGCCGACCGGTACTCGTGCTACCACCGACCACATACGTGCGCGCAGAGCCGGCTTGCCGGAGCGGCTGAGTCCCGCGCGCGCGAGCTGCTCCTCGATCCAAGCCGCGGCCTCGGCGAGCCACCGCGGGTCGCGCCATGGTGGGACGCCGCTGCTCGGCTCCACCGGAGTGAGATCGACCATATCCATGACCGAGGAGTAGGTCCCGGCGCGCGCTGACACGGCGTCATCCTCGCAGCTCACAACCGCATCGTCGAACGTATTTCCCGGCGGCGGACGCGAAGTCGCAGGTCAGCGCGGTAGCCGTGCTGCCCTGGTCCAGAGCCTGGCCCGGCGAGCGATAGGGCCGCGGCGCACCCACAATGGCAGCATGACGGAACGCGACGAGCTCGAAAACGCCCCAGAGGCCCGTACCGCAGCCAACGCCGCTCCAGACGCTGCCGCCACACCTGCTCCCGAACCCGAATCCGAACCGGACACCGAGCTCATTGCGCCCGTCCGGGCGGGCGCGGACCGCGAGTCCGGCCTCACCGCTGCTCGCGACGTTTCGCCGCAACCTCGCCCTAGCGTCTGGTCCGAGATCAGAGACGCCGTCAGGCCGCGTTCCGCCCTCCTCGTGATCGCGACCCTCTGCCTTGGCGTCGGCTTCATCCTGTCCTATGTCGGTGCCCTGCATCACCCGGCGGCTAAGAACCTGCCGTTCGACGTCGTCGCGCCGGCCGCCGTCCAGAGCCAAGCCGTCTCCGGCATCGCCGGCCTGCCCGGCAAGCCGCTCACTCCGCGTCTGATCGCCGATGCGGCGACCGCCCGCGCCCGCGTCTCCGACCGCACCAGCACCGGCGCGCTCGTCATCGACCCGGCCAGCAACACCGACACCCTCTACATCGCCTCCGCCGCCAGCCCGTCCATCTCGAACGCGGTCACCAGGATCATCCAGGGCGCCGAAGGACAGCAGCAGCGCACCGTCACCGTCCGGGACCTCGTGCCCGTCGCGGCCGCGGACAACGGCGGCCTTTCCTCCTTTTATATGGCCGTCGGATGGACCGTCACCGGCTACCTGATCGCCTCGATTCTCGGTGTCAGTGCCGGAGCACGTCCTGCGACGCCCACCCGAGCCGTCGTGCGCCTCGTCGCCCTCGCGCTGTCCGCCTGCGTGGCCGGCGGCGTCGGAGCCTGGCTGGTGCAGCACGAACTCGGCGCGCTGCCCGGGGACTTCTGGGGACTGGCGCTGGTCGGCGCGCTGGTCGTGTTCGGCGCCGGCGCGGTCACCATGGCGCTGCAAGTCGCCCTCGGCGTACTCGGCATCGGCGTCGCGGTGCTGCTGTTCGTGATCCTCGGCAACCCCTCGGCCGGCGGAGCCTACGCCCGCGCGCTCATCCCGCCGTTCTGGCGCTCGATCGGGGCGTTCTTCCCGCCGGGAGCTGGTACGGACGCCACCCGCGCGGTTGCGTACTTCGGCGGCGCGAACACGGCCGCGCCGCTGTTCATTCTCGGCTGCTACTGCGTCATCGGACTGCTCGCCACGCTCGGCCTCGCCTCAGTCCTGCGCCCGAAGCCCGCGGCCACGCCGGCGAGCGCGACCGCTCGCTAGCGCAGTAGCCCGCTAGCACGTCAGGCGACCGTGCGAACCCGACGCGAACGTCAGGCATCGTCCGGCCCGGCCCCAATGGTCTCGGTGACGCCCGCCGCCTCGTCCGCTTCCTCGACCTCATCGCGCGGAATCCCCAGCAGAAAAAGGATCGTGTCGAGGAAGGGGACGTTCACGGCCGTGTCCGCCGCCTCACGCACCAGCGGCTTGGCGTTGAACGCGACGCCGAGCCCGGCCGCGGCCAGCATGTCCAGGTCGTTCGCGCCGTCGCCGATCGCCACGGTCTCCGACAGGCGCACCCCCGCGGTCGCGGCGAACCGGCGCAGCGCGGCCGCCTTGCCCGGCCGGTCGATCACCTCGCCCACGACCCGGCCGGTCAGCCGGCCCTCCGCGACCTCCAGCGTGTTGGCCGCCGCGAAGTCCAGGCCGAGCTGCCCGACCAGCGTGTCAGTGATCTGAGTGAACCCACCCGACACTATCCCGACCTGATACCCGAGCCGCTTGAGTGTGCGCACCAGAGTCTTCGCACCCGGCGTGTAACGCACCTCCGCGCGCACCTTGTCGAACACCGACTCCGGCAGCCCCTCAAGCAGCGCCACCCGCGCACGCAGCGACGCGGTGAAATCCAGCTCGCCGCGCATCGCCGCCGCCGTCACCTGCTCAACCTGCTCCAGGCAGCCCGCGTGCCGGGCCAGCAGCTCGATCACCTCGTCCTGGATCAGTGTCGAGTCCACGTCCATCACCACCAGGTGCTTGGCCCGTCGCGCCAGCCCCGAGCGCTGCACCGCGATGTCCACCCCGGCGTCGGCCGCGGCCGCGGCCAGCACCCCGCGCAGCTCGGCCGGGTCCACCCCGGACACGTCCAGCTCGATCGCCGTGACCGGGTACTTCGCCAGCCGCACGATCCGGTCGATATTGCCCTGGGCCTCGGCGACCCGCCCCGCCACCATCTCCATCGCCCGCGCGGTCAGCGGCGAGCCGAGCACGGTCACCCGGCTTCGCCCGGCCCGGCGCCTGCGGTTGTCGCCGCGCCCCTCGGTGATCTCCAGGTCCAGCTTCCACGCCGCCGCCCAGCGATGCAGCGCGATCCGGAACTCGGTCTGGTCCGCCGGGGCCGTGACCAGCACGCCGAGTACCAGCCGGCCGCGCAGCACGATCTGCTCGACGTCGGCGACCCGCGCTGCGTAGCCGGTGCGCGCCTCGAACGCGGTGATCTGTTCGAACAGCGCCGCGGTCACCCCGGGACGGTCCGCCCCGAACACCGTGACCAGCAGCGTCGGCGCGTCGTCCGCGAGGCCAAGGGGACGCCCGCCCGGCGCCCCGACGATCTCCGATTGCATGGCCCCACGCTACCGGCCCGTCATCCGCACCCTATAGGTTTGGCCACATGACGGACGTGCTCGACCTGGTCGACGTCTCCCTGGTGCGGGACGGAAAGAAGCTGCTGAGCGGGATCACCTGGCGGGTCGCCGAGGGCGAACGCTGGGTCGTGGTCGGGCCCAACGGAGCCGGCAAGACCACGCTGCTCCAGATCGCCGCCGGGAATTTGCACCCGAGCAGCGGTGCCGCCACCATCCTGGGCGACACCCTCGGCAAGGTCGACGTCTTCGAGCTGCGCCCCCGCATCGGCCTGACCTCAGCGGCCGTCGACCTGCGGCTCGCTCGCACCGCCAAGGTCCGCGACACCGTGCTGACCGCCAGCTACGGCCAGCTGGGCCGGTGGCGCGAGAAATACGACGAGGTGGACACCGGCCGCGCCGACGACCTGCTGGCCTGGTGGGGCATGGAAGGGTTCGCCGAGCGCGTCTACGGCACCCTTTCCTCCGGCGAGCGCAAGCGGGTCCTGATCGCCAGGGCCCTGATGACCGACCCCGAGCTGCTGCTGCTCGACGAGCCGGCCGCCGGGCTCGATCTGGCCGGCCGCGAGGACCTGGTGCGCCGCCTGGCCAATCACGCCGCCGACCCGAGCTCCCCGGTCACGATCCTGGTCACCCACCACGTCGAGGAGATCCCACCCGGCTTCACGCACGTGCTGATGCTGCGCCAGGGCGGCATCGTCGCGGCCGGCCCGGTGCCGCTGACCCTCACCGCGGAGAACCTGTCAGCCTGCTTCAACATCCCGCTGGCCGTGGAGAGCAGCGGCGGCAGGTACTACGCGCGCGGACTGTGACGGACGCGGTCAGCGCCGCCGGACTGAATCAGTAGGCTGAGCTAAGCGGTCGTGTCAGGGCACTGTAAGCATTGAAAAACCAGCTACGGACTGCGCAAAGTCGATCGCCGTCAGTACCATGGTCGGCATGGGCTGGGTCTGGTGGATGGTCACAGCCGTCTTACTGCTGCTGGCCGAGAGTGCGACAGCGACCCTCGCCTGCCTGATGGCCGCGGTGGCCGCCGCAGTAGCCGCCGCGCTGGCGGTCCTCGGCCTGCCGCTGGCCGGGCAGATACCCGTGTTCCTGGCCGCCAGCGCCGGCCTGATCGCCTTTCTGCGCCCAGTCGTGATGCGCCATCAGTCGCGGCCCGGACTGCGCACCGGAGTGGCCGCACTGGTCGGCAGCGACGCCCTGGTCACCAGCCGCGTCGACGCGCACACCGGCCGCATCAAGCTCAGCGGCCAGATCTGGACCGCGCGCGCCTACGACCCCGAGGCCGTATTCGAACCCGGCGCCGTCGTGCAGGTCCTGGAGATCGACGGCGCGACGGCGCTGGTCATTTGAGCACAGCGCTGATCGTTCGCACCACAGCGCCCCCGGGTCATCTTTTCGGCCCGGCGCGTTAGGCCTGACGGGCTGAAACTTTGGGCATAATCGCAGTATCGTGTGGGCTCGTCAGTACTTTAACTTTTGCAGCTCACCGCATCGTCATATCGCGACGCGGCAAGGGGATCCTGGCGCTTGAGGCCGAAGGCCGGCGCCATATCCAGGGGAGGCAGGGATGAGCGTGGTCACCGCGATTCTCGTGGTGCTGATCGTGGTGCTGTCGGTCACCTACTTCCTCTACCGGTCCGTGCAGATCGTCCCGCAGGCCAGCGCCCAGGTCGTCGAGCGCTTCGGCCGCTACCGGCGCACCCTCGAACCCGGACTGCGCTTCCTGGTCCCGGTCGCGGACACCATCCGGGCCACCGTGGACATGCGCGAGCAGGTGGTGCCGTTCCCGCCGCAGGAGGTCATCACCGAGGACAACCTGCTGGTCTACATCGACTGGGTGGTGTACTACCAGGTCACCGACCCGCGCCGGGCCACCTACGAGATCCAGAACTATGTGCAGGCCATCGAGTACCTGGTCTCCACCACGCTGCGCAACATCGTCGGCGGCATGGACCTTGAGCGCACCCTGACGAGCCGCGACGAGGTCAACACCGAGCTGCGCGACGCGCTGGACCAGGCCACCGGACCGTGGGGCATCCGGGTCAACCGGGTGGAGCTGCGCACCATCCAGCCGAACCGCGACATCACCGAGGCCATGGAGAAGCAGGTGCGCGCCGAGCGCGAGCGCCGCGCGACCGTGCTGCAGGCCGAGGGCGTCAAGCAGGCCGAGATCCTGCGCGCCGAAGGCGACCGGCAGTCGATGATCCTCAAGGCCGAGGGCGAGGCGAAGGCCGCGGAACTGCGGGCGGGCGGTGAAGCGCAGGCCATCAAGAAGGTCTTCGAGGCCATCCACGAAGGCGACGCCGACTCCAAGCTGCTCAGCTACCAGTACCTGCAGATGCTGCCGAAGCTCGCCGAAGGCGAGGCCAACAAGGTCTGGATCGTGCCGAGCGAACTGGGCAAGGCGGTCGAGGGCATCGGCGGCGCGTTCAGCAAGATCGGCGCACCGCAGGCCAACGGCGAACCCGGCCCGGGCTCAGGCCCCGGCAACTCTGGCGGCGGCGGGGGAGAAGGCGGCGACCCGGCTCGCCCGGCTGGACCGCGCCCCTCGGCCGCTCCGGCGGCCCCGGCGGCGAGCGGCCCGACCCGAGAGCCGGCCGATCGTCCAGCGCACACGACGCCGCGGCCGCGCCGCCTGTCACCCGCCGATGTGCTCTACGGGGCTGAGGACGAGTAGCCCGAGGCCGGATAACAAGACGATTAGCCAAGGCCGCGCACACCGCCGACGCGGGCGTGCGCGGCCGCGCTGTGTTGAGTCACACAATCGGTAAGGGGCTCGTCTCAGCCGACCACTAGACGTTCCCCGGTAGGCTGGTCGCGTGACGCATGGGATCGGCGAGGTAGTCGCGCTGCTCGCGGCCGGGCTGGCGGCCGGGACCATCAACACCGTCGTCGGTTCGGGCACGCTGATCACCTTCCCGACCCTGCTCGCGTTCGGCTACTCACCGGTGCTCGCCAACGTCACCAACACCGTCGGCCTGGTGCCCGGCGTGATCAGCGGCGTACACGGCTATCGCAAGGAGCTGACGGGCCAGCGATCCCGGCTGCTGCTGCTCGGCAGCGCCTCCGTGCTCGGCGGCCTCACCGGCGCGATCCTGCTGCTCACCCTCCCCGCGGGGGCGTTCAAAGCGATCGTGCCCGCGCTGATCGTTGTCGCGCTCGCGCTCGTCGTCGCACAGCCCGCGCTCGCCCGATGGGTCGCGCTGCGCCAGGCGGCGCGGGGAGGGCGCGGCGAAGCCGGGCGCGCCTACGCCTCGGGCGGTCCGATTCTCTGGGCGCTGGTCTTCGGCACCGGCGTGTACGGCGGCTACTTCGGCGCGGCGCAGGGTGTGATCCTCATCGGGCTGCTCGGCATCGCGTTCACCGACACCCTCCAGCGTCTCAACGCCGCGAAGAACGTGCTGGCCGCGCTGGTCAACGGCGTCGCGGCCGTCATCTTCATCTTCTCCACGCACATCGCCTGGGGCGCGGCCGGGCTGATCGCCGCCGGCTCCGTGCTCGGCGGCCAGCTCGGCGCGCGCATCGGTCGCAAGCTTCCGCCGGCCGCGCTGCGCGGCGTGATCGTCTGTGTCGGAGTCGTCGCGCTCGTCCGGCTGCTCGCCTGACTTAGGACACCAGGGCTGCCGGCGCCCCTCGCGCGCCGGCAGCCCCGAGACCGCTCACCTGTCGTGGTTCAGCCGAACATGCCCGGCTGGTAGTCGCCGGCCGGCTGCTGAAGCATGACGTTGAAGCGGTTGTAGGCGTTGATCACGGCGATGACCGCGACCAGGGCGGCGAGCTGCTCCTCGTCGTAGTGCTTGGCCGCGTTCGCCCACACCTCGTCGGGCACGCCGCCGGCCGCGTCCGCGATGCGTGTGCCCTCCTCAGCCAGCTCCAGCGCCGCGCGCTCGGCCTCGGAGAAGCACTTCGCCTCGCGCCAGGCCGCCACCATGTTCAGCCGCAACGGGTCCTCCCCGGCGTGCACGGCGTCCTTGTAGTGCATGTCGGTGCAGAAACCGCAGCCGTTGATCTGGCTGGCGCGCAGCTTCACCAGCTCCTGGATCGCGAGCGGCAGCGACGAGTCAGACAGGACCTTGCCGGCCGAGTTGACGTACTTGATGACCTTGCCGAGGACCGCGCTGTTCTGTCCGTCCAAACGGGCTTCCATGAGGAACTCCTCCGTCATCGTGGTTGGTTACACAGCTCTGACGGAGTAGCGCGGGGAAGTGTGACAGCGGCGAATGTGACCTGTGTCTCAAGGCGCGGCGGTGCGAAAACCTAGATCCGCGCGGTCCAGTACAGGTCGGTCACGTACGGGATCTCGATCCGGTCGCCGCTACTTTCCTTGTGCCGGTCGAGCACGGCCTCAAGCTCCTGGCGCACCTGCGCGCGGCTCCCGGTGTCCAGGGTGCTGATCACGCTGGAGGTGAGCGCCTGTCCGAGCACGCCCTCGCGGTCCGTCACAAACGGATTCGGCACGTGCTGCGCGGCGAGCGGTGCCCAGCCCGGCAGGTCGTCGAAGAACCGGCGCCACCGGCCGTCGCGGTGCCCCGGAACGGCCTCGGTGCGCCACTGCCGGTAGATCTTCGAGTACTCGGCCACCCACGGCACCGTCTCGTCGAGCGTGTTCCACACCAGGCCGAGCCGCCCGCGCTTGTGGGTCACTCGCTCCACCTCGGCCAGCGCCGCCGCCGGATCGAACCAGTGCCAGGCCTGCGCCGCCACCACGGCGTCCATCTCGCCGTCCGCGAGACCGGTCGCCTCCGCCAGCCCGTCGACCACCTCGACCTGGGGGAGCAGTTCGGCGAGCCGATCGCGCATCGCCGCCACCGGTTCGAGCGCGACCACCCGCGCCCCGGTCAGCGCGAGCAGCCGGGTGAACTTCCCCGTGCCGGCGCCCACCTCGGCCACACACCGGCCGGCGCGCAGATCGAGTGCGTCGGCGAGCACGGCCAGGGACCGCGTCGGGTACGACGGGCGGACGCGCTCGTAGTCCGCGGCGGCGCGCTGATAGCCGAGTTCTGCGGCGTGGTGGATAGCCACAGTGCGAACCTAACACCAACGATCATGCTTTGACCGTATTGGCCGGTGACCAGGTGGCGACCGAAAGGTGACGATCGGATAACGACGCCGGGGCGATAGGCTGGCGATCCGCCGCGCGGCGGCCCGGTGACCCGGTCAACGGCGCCGAAACCGCGCCGCGAGGCCCCGGCGACCATTGCCCTACGCATCAGGACCCTGATTCGTGCGGCAGATGGCGCATCGACGCGAAAGGCAGCGCCCGCACAGTGTCCGTGGAACGCCCCGAGTACGCCCCCGATGAGGCGCCGCCGCCCCCCACGATCCTTTTGGTCTCCACCGCGGACACGGACCTGCTCGCCGCCCGCGCCGCGAGCGCGTTGCCGTCGACCCCGCGGCCGCGCGCCGAGTACCGCGTCGCGAACCCGGCTCGCGTTGCCGGCGCCGACATTCCGGCTTTGCTGGACGGTGTCCGCGTCGCGATTGTGCGCCTACTCGGCGGAGCGCGCGTCTGGGAAGACGGGCTGGCCGCCTTGGCGCGCGCCGGAATCCCGACCATCGCACTGGGCGGCGAAGCCACCCCCGACGCCGATCTGATGGCCTTGTCCTCGGTCCCGCTCTCGGTCGCCGCCGCCGCGTCGGGATATCTCTTGGCCGGGGGACCGGAGAACCTGGCGCGGCTGGCGGAATACCTCGACGCCGCGATCCTGCGCGACGAGCCGGATGCCGCGTACGAGCCGCCGCAGCCGACGCCCCTCTACGGCGTTCACATCGACGCTGCGGGCCGCGAACGTGCTGTGAATCCTGATCGGCCGACCGTCGGCGTCATCTACTACCGCGCTCACGAACTTTCCGGAAACACCGCGTTCGTCGAAACACTCTGCGACGCGATCGAGGCCGCGGGCGCCAACGCACGCGCGGTCTTCTGCGCCTCGCTGCGTTCACTCGGCGAGCAGGACAATGCGGGCTTGACTGACCTGCTGACCGGCTGCGACGCGCTCATCGTCACGGTCCTGGCCGCTGGCGGCGCCGTGGCGGCGGACGCCTCGGCGGGAGGCGATGAGGACGCCTGGGACGTCGGGGCACTCGCGCGGCTCGACGTACCGGTCATCCAAGGACTCTGCCTCACGTCCACGCGCGAGGCATGGCAGGACTCGAACGCCGCGCTCACGCCGATGGACGCCGCCATGCAGGTCGCCATCCCGGAGTTCGACGGCCGCCTGATCACCGTCCCGTTCTCGTTCAAACAGCACAACGCCGACGGCATCGCGGTCTACGTCGCCGACCCGGAGCGGGCCGCGCGCGTTGCCGCAATCGCCGCTCGGCACGCGGCGCTCTCGCGCAAACCCAACCGCGAGAAGCGAATCGGCGTTCTGCTTTCCTCCTACCCGACCAAGCACGCGCGTGTCGGCAACGCGGTTGGCTTGGACACTCCGGCGTCCGCGGTGCGCCTGTTCACGGCGATGCGCGAGGCAGGGTACGCAATTGCCGACTTCCCGCAGGACGGCGACACCCTCATCCACTCCCTGATCGCCGCAGGCGGCCACGACGTCGAATGGCTCACGGCCGAGCAGCTGTCCGCCGCGACGGCGCGCGTGCCCCTCGCCGACTACCAGCGCTGGTTCGCGAACCTTCCCGCCGACCTGCGCGACGCGATCCGCGGGCACTGGGGTGAACCGCCCGGCTCGCTCTACGTCGACGACGCCGACCCGAGCGCGCCGCAGATCGTGCTCGCCAGCCTCACCTTCGGCAACCTGGTGCTGATGATCCAGCCGCCGCGCGGTTTCGGCGAGAACCCGATCGCGATCTACCACGACCCCGATCTGCCGCCCAGCCACCACTACCTGTCCGCCTACCGCTGGCTCGCCGCGAGCTCAGCGCAGGGCGGATTCGGCGCGGACGCGCTCGTGCACCTGGGCAAGCACGGAACGCTGGAATGGTTGCCCGGCAAGGGACTCGGCTTGTCAGCGTCCTGCGCTCCAGACGCCGTGCTCGGCGACCTGCCGCTGGTGTACCCCTTCATCGTCAACGACCCTGGCGAGGGCACGCAGGCCAAGCGGCGCGCGCACGCCACCGTCGTGGACCACCTCATCCCGCCGATGGCCCGCGCAGACTCGTACGGGGAGCTGGCGCGGCTCGAACAGCTCCTCGACGAGTACACCACCGTGCAGGCCCTGGACCCCGCGAAGGGGCCGGTCGTGCGCGCGCAGATCTGGGAGCTGGTCACGGCGGCGCAGCTGCACCACGACCTGGCGGCGTTCCTAGAGGGGCATGGGGACTCGATGCCGGGCGAGGACGCCTTCGACGACTTCGTGCTGCACATCGACGGCTATCTGTGCGAGATCAAGGACGTGCAGATCCGCGACGGCCTGCACATCCTCGGCCGCGCACCCGTCGGCGAGGAACTGGTCAACGACGTGCTCGCGATCGTCCGCGCCCGCCAGATCTTCGGCGGAGCGGCCGGATTTGAGGGCCGCGGGGGAGCGCTGCCCGGTTTGCGCCGCGCCATCGCCGCCGCGCGCGGTCTGCCGCAGGACGCTGAGACCGATCCGGCGCACGTGGACGAACTCGAGGCCGAAGCCAGGGCCTTGATCGAGGCACTCGCCGCCGCCGACTGGAACGCCGACGCGCTTGCCGCCGATGCTGCTGCAATTAACAGGCCCGCCGAAAGTGGGCGGGAGGCGGAGAGCGGTCTATCTCACGTTCTCTCCGCTGGAGAGCTCGACGCCAGCCGCACGCAAGCCACTACGGTCGGCCCGATCACTCCCGACATCGCCGCGGTCCTGCGCTTCGCCGCGCATGAGGTCGTCCCGCGGCTGCGCCGCACCACGGACGAAATCGGCAACGTCCTGCGCGCGCTCGACGGCCGCTACATCCCTGCCGGCCCCTCGGGCTCCCCGACCCGCGGCCTGGTCAGCGTCCTGCCGACCGGCCGCAACTTCTACTCCGTGGACCCGAAGGCGATCCCGTCGCGCAATGCCCACGACGTCGGCCGCGCCCTCGCCGAATCCCTGCTCGCGCGGCACCTCGCCGACACCGGCGCCTACCCGCGCTCGGTCGGCATCACGGTCTGGGGCACCAGCGCCATGCGCACCCAGGGCGACGACATCGCCGAGATCTTGGCGCTGGTCGGCGTCGAACCAGTCTGGGACGACGCCTCCCGCCGCGTCACCGGCTTCGAGGTCATCCCCGCCGAGCGCCTCGGCCGGCCGCGCATCGATGTGACGGTCCGCATCTCAGGGTTCTTCCGCGACGCGTTTCCGCACGTGGTCGCCCTCGTGGACGACGCCATCCAGGCCGTCGCGCAACTCGACGAACCGGCCGAGGTCAACTACGTCAAGGCGCACGCCGACACCGACCAGGCCACGCACGGCGACCGCCGCCGCGCCACGACGCGCATCTTCGGCTCAAAGCCGGGCGCGTACGGCGCGGGCCTGCTGCCGCTCATCGACGCGCGCAACTGGAGCAGCGACGCAGACCTGGCCGAGGTCTTCGCGGTCTGGGGCGGATACGCCTACGGCCGCGGCCTCGACGGACGCGAGGCCCGCGCCGACATGGATGCCGCGTTCCGCAGGATCGAGGCCGCCGCGAAGAACCAGGACACCCGCGAGCACGACATCGTCGACTCCGACGACTACTTCCAGTACCACGGCGGCATGGTGGCCTACGTCAGGGCTCTGACGGGCTCGTCGCCGGCCGCGTATGTCGGCGACTCGGCCGTCCCGGACACGGTCAAGACCCGCACGCTCGCCGAGGAGACTCACCGCGTCTTCCGCTCCCGCGTCGTCAACCCCAAGTGGATCGCCGCCATGCAGCGCCACGGCTACAAGGGAGCGTTCGAGCTCGCGGCGACCGTGGACTACCTGTTCGGTTACGACGCCACCGCGGGAGTGGTCGACGACTGGATGTACGAAAAACTCGCTGCCGCCTATGTCTTCGACGAGACCAACGCGGACTTCATGCGGCGGTCGAATCCGTGGGCGCTGCGGGGCGTCGCCGAGCGCCTGCTGGAGGCCGCCGACCGCAAGCTTTGGTCAGCGCCGGATCCGGACACGCTCGACCGCCTGCGCGAGGTCTATCTGGACATGGAGGGCGACCTCGAAGGCGAATGATGCGGATCTTCACTCGATCTGATGATCGGCACGTATAGGGTAAACCTCTCTAGGGTAATGCTCCCTATAGTGATCGCCATGACCACGATCACTGACCGCCCGGCTACGCTGAGCAAGAGCCCACGTCGTGGCAGCTCACGCTCGGCGAAGGCGAACAGGAGGCGTGCCGTGGGAGTACCGGCGATGCTGCGACAGCACCTCATGCTGTCCGAACCCGCCCATGATCTATGGGTCGAGGGGCGGCTACTCGAGGAACTCGGCATCCCGGACGACAAAAGAACTCGCGTCGAGATCATTGGGGGCGAGATCGTCGTGTCTCCCGGGCCGCTTGTAGAGCACGCATTCATCGTTAGTGACATCCAAGACGCCTTTAGTCGCCGTCGGGTGCTCGAAGCAGACTTCCGATGGCGTACCGCCCAAGTCATCGACTTCAACCTGCCGCGCATCGGCGACGGCTACATTCCTGATCTCATCGTGCTCACCGCGGACGTTTTCGAGGCCGCATCCAACCAACATGCGCGGAGCCTCACGGCCGACATGATCGGCCTGGTGGTGGAGATCACGTCGAAAGCAACGGCGGCTGATGACCGCGCCCCGGGACGTCAGCGGTCGCGGCCGACGAAATGGAACGGCTACGCCCACGAAGAGGTTGAGTTCTACCTGTTGGTCGATCGCGCGCCGAACAAGTCGTTGGTAACGCTCTACTCGGAGCCGAACCCAGCGCGTGGTCTCTATCTCGGCGAGCAGCAGTGGGCGTTCGGAGAGACGATCGTGCTGCCGGAGCCGTTCGGCGTCGAGATCTCGACCGAGAACTGGCTGCCCTGGGAGAAGTAGTAGCCGCGTCAACGGCCGGGCACGGTACGGCTATGCTCTAGGCGACGGTCACGGAGGAATCCGGTGCCTACCCTTGCCGAGCTGCCTGTACGTAGTCGTACCGGCTCGTCTGGGGTCCAGTCCGGAGCGGTCCCGCCACTGTGAGTGCAGCGTGACCCGGTTGACGCCGGGGCGCCGCGTGAGTCAGGAACTCCCAGCCGTCCGTCGGTTTCTTTGCTCGATCGGGCGTGGGCTCCCGGGAGAAGGAAGGCACTTCTGTGGCCGTTGCCGCGCAGGCCGCGGCGGACGTGGCGCGCACCGCGTCCGCGACCGCCGGACAGTTCGCAGCTGCATCAGCGCAGGCGGCTGATCCGCACTTCCCGTTCTCGGCCGTGCTCGGCCAGCAGGACCTGCGGCTCGCGCTCATCCTCAACGCGATCCACCCCGGCGTCGGCGGCGTTCTCGCGCGCGGGGAGAAGGGCACCGCGAAATCCACGCTGGTGCGCGCGCTGGCCGCCGTGCTGCCGTCGGTCTCGGTTGTCCCGGGTTGCCGCTTCGCCTGCGACCCGGCCGCACCGGACCCGGGCTGTCCCGATGGGCCGCATCCCGCGGAACCAGACCCGCGGGGCGAGTCGCGGCGCGCACGCTTGGTCGAGCTACCGGTCGGCGCGTCGGAGGACCGGCTGACCGGTTCGCTCGACCTCGAACGCGCGCTCGGGCAGGGCGTCGCCGCGTTCCAGCCCGGACTGCTCGCCGCGGCGCATCGCGGAATGCTCTACGTCGACGAGGTCAACCTGCTGCCGGACCACCTCGTGGACGTGCTGCTGGACGCCGCCGCGATGGGAGTCGCGCATGTCGAGCGCGACGGGGTCTCGGTGCGGCATGCCGCGCGGTTCATCTTGGTCGGCACGATGAACCCGGAGGAAGGCGAGCTGCGGCCGCAGCTGCTTGACCGGTTCGGCCTGACCGTCGAGGTCGCCGCGAGCCGGGAACCTAAGCAGCGCGCGGAGGTAGTGCGCCGCAGGCTGGCGTACGAGGCCGACCCGGCTAGGTTCGCGGCCGCGTGGGCTGAGGCGGATCGGGAAGTGGGGGAGCGGATCGCGGCGGCGCGGGCAGTGCTCGGATCGGTCGAACTGCCGGACGCGGAACTGGAACGGATCGCGCGGGTCTGCGCGGCGTTCGAGGTGGACGGGATGCGCGCCGATCTGGTGACCGCGCGAGCGGCGATCGCGCTCGCGGCCTGGCGTGGACTGCCGGCGGTGACCGCGGCGGAGGTACGTGACGCCGCGCGGCTCGCGCTGCCGCACCGGCGTCGACGCAATCCGTTCGATGCGCCGGGATTGGACGAGGACAAGCTCGACGAGGCACTTCGGGACCAGGACGACGACCCGCCGCCGGATGCGGATCCTGATGGGCCGGACGACGCGGACCGTCCCGCTGAGCTGGACAAAATTAACAGGCCTCTAGAGCGTGCGGATCCCGAGAGTCCAGACAGCTCGGCCCCGGAAGGTGAGCGTAGGGCGGACAAAAACGAGAACGGCGAGGAGAAGGCGGATCAGGGCGACGCGCCGGGGGAAGGGGCACCGGACTCGTCGAGTGGTGCCCAGTCCGCCAACGACGAGTCGGCCGGGGCGTCGTCGCCTCGTCCTGCGCCTGAGCAGACCGCGGTCGCGCCCGTGGATCCCTATCGCACGAAGCTCTACGCCGTCCCCGGCGTAGGCGAGGGCGTGCCGGGGCGTCGGTCGGCAGGCCGTTCGATGGGGCGAGGTCGCACGGTTGGCGCAGAGGCACCGCGCCAGCTCGTCTCCTCCCTCCACCTTCCCGCCACGGTTCGGGCCGCCGCCGCGCATCAGACCGAGCGTGGCCGCTCGTCCGGTCGGCTGCTGCTGCGCGGTGAGGATCTGCGCACGCCGATCCGGCGCGATCGCGAGGGCAACCTCGTGCTCTTCGTCGTTGACGCGTCCGGGTCAATGGCCGCGCGCGCCCGCATGGCCGCCGTCAAGGGCGCCGTCCTCTCGCTGCTCCTTGACGCGTATCAGCGCCGCGACAAGGTCGGCATGGTCACCTTCCGGGGCAGCGGCGCTGAAGTCGCGCTGCCGCCGACCACCTCCGTCGAAGCCGCGGCCGCACGTCTGCGCGCGTTGCCGACCGGTGGTCGTACGCCTCTCGCCGCCGGTCTGCTAGCCGCCGCGGAGGTGGTGCGGCGGGAGCGGTTGCGGGACGCGCGCCGTCGGCCGTTGCTGGTCGTTGTCACGGATGGGCGTGCGACGAGCGTGGGGGCGGGCGCTGGCACGCCAACCGCATCGGCGAGCGGCGGCGGTTCGCGTGGTGCGCAGGCAGAGGTTAGGCGGATTGCCTCGCACCTGGCTGCGTCGGGCATTGCGTCGATCGTCGTGGACTGTGAAACCGGACCGATCCGGCTCGGCCTCGCCGCGCAGCTGGCCGCACAGCTCGGCGGTGAGCATGTCCCGATGGCAGACCTCGCCGCGACCGGGCAACCGGACGCATTGGCGGCGACCGTGCGCTCGAACCTGGATCCGCTCAAGCAGCACACCGCATCTTCCGGCACCGCGCCCTATGTCGAGCGAAAGGCGGCCTGACCCATGCCCCAAGGACAGCCGCTCTACGTGCCCGACGACGGCCTGACCACCCGTCAGCGCCGCAACCGTCCGCTGCTGATCGTGCACACCGGGCACGGCAAGGGCAAGACCACCGCTGCGTTCGGCCTGGCCCTGCGCGCCTGGAATGCAGGCTGGCCGATTGGGGTCTTCCAGTTCGTCAAGTCCGCGAAATGGAAGATCGGCGAGGAACCGGTCTTCAAGACCCTCGGCGCGCTGCACGAGCAGACCGGCCAGGGCGCGCCGGTGGCGTGGCACAAGATGGGCGAGGGCTGGTCCTGGCTTCGGGGGAACGGGGGTCGCCCCCCGGGATCAAACACTGCGCGCGATCTGCACTCGGACCCTGAGATGCAGGCCGAGAACGCGCGCGCCGGCTGGGAACGGATCAAGGAGGACCTGGCCGCCGAGACCTACCGGCTCTACCTGCTCGACGAGTTCACCTACCCGATGAAGTGGGGCTGGGTCGATGCCAAGGAGGTCGTGCAGGTCCTGCACGATCGACCTGGCAACCAGCACGTGATCATCACCGGCCGCGACGCCGCGCCGGAACTGCTCGACGCCGCGGACCTGGTCACCGAGATGACGAAGGTCAAGCACCCGATGGACGCGGGCCAGAAGGGGCAGCGGGGTATCGAGTGGTGATCCCGCGCATCGTCATCGCCGCCCCGGCCTCCGGCCACGGCAAGACGACCGTCGCCACCGGCCTGATCGCGGCGTTCGCCCGCGCCGGGCTGAGCATCGCGCCATTCAAGGTCGGCCCGGACTACATCGACCCCGGTTATCACGCGCTCGCGGCCGGGAAACCGGGCCGCAACCTCGATCCTTTCCTCGTCGGGGAGGAGCGGGTGCGCGACCTGTTCGCGCACGGCTCGCGGGGCGCGGACCTGGCTGTCGTCGAGGGCGTCATGGGCCTGTACGACGGCGCGGTGGGGCGCGCGCAGTTCGCATCGACCGCGCATGTCGCGCACTTGATCGACGCTCCGGTGATCCTTGTGGTCGATGCGACGGCGCAGGGGCGTTCGGTCGCGGCGCTCGTGCACGGCTTCCGCTCGTTCGATCCGGCGCTTCGGATCGCGGGCGTGATCCTCAACCGGGTCGGATCCGATCGGCACCGCGCGATCCTCACCGAAGCGCTCGACGAGATCGGCGTGCCCGTTCTCGGCAGCCTGCACCGCAGCGCTGCCGTGGCGGCGCCGTCCCGCCATCTCGGACTGGTTCCGGTCGCCGAGCGCGCGCCGGAGTCGGTCGCGTCCGTGGATGCGCTGGCTGAGCTGGTGAAGGGGTCCATCGATCTAGCGGCGGTGGAGCGGATCGCGCGAGCGGCGGCCGCGCTGCCGGAGCGGGACTGGAGCCCGCGGCAAGCCGTCGCCCAGTCGGCTGGCGAGCGCGGCGATGAGGCGGCAGCGGCGCCGGTTGTGGCGATCGCGTCGGGTGCGGCGTTCACGTTTTCCTACGCCGAGCACGCCGAGCTACTCGCGGCGGCCGGGGCGCAGGTCGTCCCATTCGATCCGCTGCATGACGAGAAGCTGCCCGACGAGACGAGCGCTCTCGTAATCGGTGGGGGATTTCCGGAGATTTACGCGCCCGAGCTTTCCGCAAATGGTGCGCTGCGCGCGGCTGTGCGCGAGCTTGCCGAGGGCGGTGGCGTCATTGCCGCCGAATGCGCGGGACTGCTGTATCTCGCCGAGTCTCTTGATGGCGCGGCGATGTGCGGCCTGCTTCCTGCGGCAGCCACGATGACCAAGCAGCTGACTCTCGGCTATCGGGAGGCCATCGCGCCAGAGGACAACCTGCTCTGCGACGCCGGGACGCGGGTGGCTGGGCACGAGTTCCATCGCACAAAGCTCGAACCGGCGGCGGGCGGTACGCCGGCTTGGCTGTGGGCACCGGATCGGGTTGCTGGCAGCAAGGTCGCGGAAGGTTACGCACAAGGCCGGGTGCACGCCTCCTACCTGCACCTGCACTGGGCCGGTACGCCGTCGATCGCGACGCGGATCGTGCGGGAGGCGGCCGCGTGGACCCCTTGATCGCCTCCGCACTCGCCGAGGCCGCGGCGCACACGAACGCCCCGCCAGCTCCGCATTGGGAGCTGACCGGAGTGGGTGTCGGGCCGGGAGATCCGGAACTGCTCACGCTGAAGGCCGTGCGTGTACTGCGTGAAGCAGATGCCGTATTCGCGCCGACGACTGCGCTGGACAAGCCGTCGCGAGCCGCGCAGATCGCGCACGAGGCCACCGGAATCGAGGCGAGGGCGCTCGTCTTCGCCCTCGATGACACCGGCGGGCTCACCGAGGCGCGGACCGCTGCCTGGGACGAGGCCGCGCGCGTCGTGCTGGACGCCTTTCGGGGCGGCGCGCTGCGCATCGCGTTCGCGACGCTCGGCGATCCGAACCTGTACTCGACCTTCACCTACCTCGCGCACACAGTCGCGGCGGTGGAGCCGGGCATCAGGATTCGAACCGTGCCCGGAATCACGGCGATGCAGGACCTGGCCGCTCGCGCCGGTGTCCCGCTGGCCGAGGGACGCGAACCGCTGACCCTGGTGCCCGTCGCAGGTCCCGATGCTGATCGGGCGCTCGACGCGGTCGACGCGGCGCTTGCCGGCACGGGAACCGTCGTGGTCTACAAGGGCGGCCGTCATCTGGATGCCCTCGTCGCGGCGGTCGAACGCGCGGACCGCCGTGAGCACGCGGTCCTCGGCACCGATCTTGGCCTTCCCACCGAGACGATCGCCCGGCTCGCTCGCCGCAGTGCTACGACGGAGCCGGGTTCCGGCCGGGCACCGTACTTCACGACCCTGATCGCACCGCCTGCGCGCGGGCAACGCGGAGGTGCGCTGTGACGATGGAGGAGACCGTGACGGCGGATGAGACCGTGACGACCGACGAAACTGCGATCGATGCGGCGGCGGGTCCACGCGGGAAAGTGACTTTCATCGGCGCCGGCCCCGGAGCGGCTGATCTGATCACGCTGCGCGGGGCGCGGGCGATCGGCGCGGCGGACGTCGTGATCTGGGCCTCCAGTCTCGTGCAGGAGGAAATCCTGCAGCACGCTCGGCCCGGCGCCGAGATCGTCGACTCGGCCGCGCTGCCGATCGAAGGCGTGCTGCCGTACTACGAGAAGGCCGCCGCCGAAGGGCTGCGCGTCGCGCGGGTGCACTCCGGCGATCCCGCACTGTGGGGAGCCGTCCAGGAACAGCTTGACCGCGCGCGCGAGCTCGGCCTCGAGGTGGAGATCGTGCCCGGCGTCTCGGCCTTCTCCGCCGTCGCCGCCCTCGCCCAGCGCGAGCTGACGATCCCACAGGTGGCGCAATCGGTCATCCTGACCAGGCTCGAAGGCGGCAAGACCCCGATGCCGCCGGGCGAGTCGATCCGCGCGTTCGCCGCCCACGGCACGACGATGGCCGTTTTCCTCTCCGCCGCGCGCTCCGGTCAGCTCGCCGCAGAGCTGCTGGCCGGAGGGTACGCCCCGGACACGCCGGTAATCGTCGCGTCCCGCGCCACCTGGCCAGACGAGGAACTGGCGCACTGCACCGTGGCCACGGTGGAGGAAACGGTCAAGGCGCGCAAGCTGTGGAAGCACACGCTGTTCCTGATCGGCCCGGCTCTCGGCGCGCACGGCACCCGCTCGCACCTCTACCACCCCGGGCACTTTCACGGTCACCGCCGCGCCGACCGGGCCGCTCGCGCGCAGCTGCGTGAGGCGAGCGCTGGGACCGGCGCGGTGACTGCCAGCGGTGAGACTCGGCAGGCCACGTCGGCGGACCCGAAGTAGGGTCCCGACGTGAGCGAACTTCGCGAGCCCGATCTGCCGCGCACCATGAAGACGCGCGGCGGAAAGGCGCTGCGCAGCGGCTGGACCACCGGGACCTGCTCGGCAGCGGCGGCAAAGGCGGCGACGTGCGCGCTGGTGTCGGGCGAGCCGGCCGAGCGGGTCGAGGTCTCGTTGCCCGGCAAGGACGGCCAGTGGTCGCAGCGCGTGACGTTCCCGGTCGAGCGTTGCGAAGAACTCAAGCCCGGCACATGGCAGGCCGTGGTCGTCAAGGATGCCGGCGACGATCCTGACGTCACCCACGGCGCGCACCTGACCGCGACCGTTTCTTGGCGCGAAGGCGCGAGCGGAGTCGCTGGTGCGGGCGTCGCGGCGCAGAACGCCAGCGCGATCAGCCTTGCGGGCGGAGCGATACAGCTCGAAGGTGGCGAGGGCGTCGGCGTCGTGACCAAGCCGGGTCTCGGCCTGGAGATCGGCGGCCCGGCGATCAACCCGGTGCCACGAGCGATGATCGAACGAGCCGTCAGCGAAGCACTCGAGGCCGCGGAACTAAGGCGGGGACCGGCGGCGGATGAGCGCATGCTGCGCGTGGTGATCTCCGTGCCCGGCGGCGAGGTGATGGCGCGTAAGACGACCAACCGCCGGCTCGGCATCCTCGGCGGCATTTCGATTCTCGGCACGACGGGCATCGTGCGGCCTTTCTCGACGGCGTCGTGGCGGGCATCCGTCGAACAGGCCGTCGCGGTTCTCGGCGCGCAGGCCGAAAGCACACAAGCACCGCTGCCGCCGCTCGTGCTGTGTACCGGGGGCCGCACGGAGAAGGGCGCGATGGCGTTGCTGCCGGGCCTGCCCGAGGTCTGCTTCGTCGAGGTAGGCGACTTCACCGGCGCGGCGCTACGTAAGGCAGTCGAGCACGCGGTACCGCGCGTCGTGTTCGTCGGCATGATCGGCAAGCTCACCAAGCTCGCCGCAGGCATTCTGATGACGCATTACACGCGTTCGGCGGTCGACACGGACGTCCTCGCGGATATCACGCGGCGTGCCACGAGCGACGAAGCATTAGCCGAGCGAGTGAGCGCCGCGAACACCGCGCGTCACGCTTACGAGGTCTGGCAGGACGCGGGCGCGCTGGATGCGTGCGGCCGGGTGCTGTGCGACCAGGTCGCCGACGTGCTGGAACGCTTCGCCGAGGGACGCGTCGCCGCGCGCGCTGCACTGGTCGACTTCACCGGCAAGACGCTCGTAGCCGCGAGTTCGAACTGGGCCGACGCATGAGTGCCGCAGCGGAAGGTCGTGACAAGAGGAGCGCGCGCATCGCGGTCATTGGGTGGGACGGCGCGCCGCTGTCCATCTCAGCGAGACAAGCGCTCGACGAGGCGACGCTGGTCGTTGGCGGAGCGCGCCATCTGGAGGCGCTCGGCCAAGGCCCGGCAGGGCGGCATGGGAAGAAGGACGATCGTGTCACCGTCACGCTCGGCCCCCTCGAACCCGCGTTGCGCGCCTTGGCGCAGCACGAAGGACCGGCCGTCGTCCTCGCCTCCGGTGACCCGGGCTTCTTCGGCGTGTTGCGGGCGCTTACCGACGCAGGGCTCGAACCGGCTGGCGTGTACCCGGCCGTCTCGTCGGTCGCGACTGCCTTCGCGAGGGCCGGGATCACCTGGGACGACGCGCTCGTGGTCAGCGCGCACGGCAGCGGGGACGGCCGCGAGCTGCGGCGCGCGGCGAACGTGTGCCGCGCGCACGCGAAGGTCGCCGTGCTGACCGGGCCAGGCGCGGGACCGCGAGAGCTCGCGCGCGAGCTGGTGCACGGCGGGGTCGCGAGTGAGCGAGTGCTGCTGGTCGCGCAGCGGTTAGCGCACGCTGCCGAGCGCGTCGAGCACCTGACCCTCGATGAGGCGGCGGCACGCGATGACTTCGCCGAGCCGAACGTGGCGCTGTGCCTGGATCCACGGCCAAGCTCAGGATCGAAGCGGTGGCTGGCCGGATGGAACGGGCCGAGCGCCGAGTGGGCGGTGGCGGAGTCCGCGTTCGAGCACCGAGATGGCCAGATCACGAAGGCCGAGGTGCGCGCGCTGGTGCTCGCCCGGCTCGCCCCGCGCATCGGTGACCTCGTGTGGGATCTCGGCGCCGGTTCCGGGTCGGTCGGCATCGAGTGCGCGCGGTTCGGTGCCGCCGTGATCGCCGTTGAACAGGACGCGGCTTCGTGCGGGCGCATCGCCGCGAACGCCTCGGCGCATGACGTGGACGTCGCGGTCGTGCAGGGCCGCGCGCCGGGCGTGCTCAGCGGCCTACCGCGTCCGGATGCCGTGTTCGTCGGCGGCGGCGGGATCGATGTGGTGCGCGCCGCGTTGGAGCGCGGACCGGCCAGGATCGTGGTCGCGCTGGCGAGCGTGGAGCGAGTAGGCGAAGTGGTCCGGTCATTGGAAGCGGACGGTCGAGAGGTCGGCGGGGTGTTGAGTCAGTCCTCGCGGATGGCGGCCTTGCCGGACGGGACGCACCGGTTCGCCGCTCTCAATCCTGTCTATGTCGTGTGGGGGAGTGCCGCGTGATCGGTTTGGTGGCTGTCACGGCCTCGGGGCGCGCCGCGTCCTCTGCGCTTGCCGCGGCGTGGGGCGACGAGGCCGTGCGGCGATACGCGGAGGACGGCGTGTCTGCCGGAGATGCGCTGCGCACCGCCTACGCCGAATGCGATGCAGTCGTTTCTTTCCTCGCGGTCGGGGCGACGGTCAGGGTGCTGGCTCCAGCACTGCGCGACAAGCACGAGGACCCGGCTGTCGTGTGCGTGGACGAGGCACGGCAGTTCGCGGTCTCCGTGCTCGGCGGGCACAACGGCGCGAACGAACTGGCGCAGCGCGTCGCCGAGGTGCTCGATTGCGTGCCGGTGATCACGACCGCGTCCGACGCGTCTGGGATCACGCCGCTTGATTCGTTCGGCGGGGATCTCGGGTTCGTGCTGGAGAACCCGCAGCGGCTAGCTGCTGTCGGCGCTCAGATCCTATCGGGCGAGCCGACGATGGTCTTCGGCGCGGAGCGCTGGCCGCTGCCCGCGTTGCCGCCGAATGTGACGCCGACACAGAACCCCGTGGAAGCGGACATCGTGATCAGCGATGAGCTGGTCGACATGTCCGACACGGCACTTGTATACCGTCCGGCGTCGCTGGTCATCGGCGTCGGGGCGTCGCGCGGCGTCAGCGCCCAGGAAGTACTGGACACGATCGACGCAGCGCTGGCCGCGGGCGGTTTGTCGGCAGGGTCGGTGCTGCGGCTCGCCTCGCTCGATCTGAAGGCCGACGAGGCCGGGCTGCTGGAGGCCGCGCGCTCTCGCCGTTGGCCAGTTGAGTTCCACGCGGCGGCCGATCTTGCCGCGGTCGAGGTGCCCAACCCATCGCCGGTGGTCGCGGCCGAGACCGGGACGTCATCGGTCGCTGAGGCTGCCGCTCGCTATACGGGGCCGACGCGGCCGCTGGCGGATCTGACGGTGTACAAGATCAAATCACCGATGGCGACGGCCGCGGTCGCGCGGGTGCGTCCGCGGGGCCGGCTCGCGGTGATCGGACTCGGTCCGGGCGCGCGCGATCTGCTTGCGCCGCGCGCGGTGAAGGAGCTGCGGCGAGCCAGTGTCGTGGTCGGGTTGGATCAGTACGTCGAGCAGATCAGGGACCTGTTGCGGCCAGGCACGCAGATCCGCGCCACCGCCCTCGGAGCGGAGGAAGAGCGGGCGCGAAGCGCGGTGGAGTTGGCGCGCACCGGCTTGGCGGTAGCGCTGATCGGTTCGGGTGACGCCGGCGTATACGCGATGGCGTCGCCAGCGCTGGATCACGCGGACGCCGACGACGTGGACGTGGTCTGCGTCCCGGGGATCACGGCGGCGACGGCGGCGTCGAACGTGCTGGGAGCCGCGCTCGGGCATGATCACTGTTCGATTTCGCTCTCTGATCTGCATACGCCGTGGCAGGCGATCGAGCGGCGCATCCGGGCGGCCGCGGAGGGCGACTTCGTGGTCTCCTTCTACAACCCGCGTTCCCGGCAACGCGACTGGCAGCTGGGCAAGGCGCTGGGGATCTTGGCAGCGCACCGGCCGGGTTCGACGCCGGTCGGTTGGGTGCGCAACGCGTCACGGCCGGACGAGAGCTGGGGTCTGACGACGCTGGACACATTCGATCCGGTCGTAGTCGATATGTACACGGTCGTGACGGTCGGGTGTTCGCAGTCGCGCATCGTTGGCGGTCGGTTCGTGACCCCGCGGGGGTACACGTGGGCACAGTGACGGCAGGCGCCGAGATGGCGGCCAGCGGGACGCCTGGTCAGGTCACGGGCTTGGTCGCCGAGGTCGGGGCTTGCCAGGGCTGTGGCGCATGCCTGTTGACCTGCCCGGAGCACGCTTTCCGGCCGCTCGGGAGCCGGTTGCTCGTGGTGGAAGAGCGGTGTTCGGGCTGCGGAGAGTGTGTCGAGGTGTGCCCGGTCGATGCGATCGAGCTGGTCGAGAGGGGGAGTGGCCGGTGAGGAGGGTGCACGCGATCGAACAGGAGTCGTACGCGATCCTGCGGGAGCAATTGGCCGACCGGTATCCGGCGGCCGCCGCGTGGCCGCCGTTGGCGCGCGCGGTGCTGGAGCGGGTCGTGCACGCCAGCGCCGACCTCGAATACGCCGAGGACCTGGTGTTGCCGCAGGAGCCGGTGTTGGCGCAGGCGGTCGACGCGCTGCATTCCGGCGCGCCGATCGTCGCCGATGTCGCGATGGTCGCGGCCGGCATCACCCGCCGCCCGGCCGTGTGCCGCATCACCGACCCTCGCGCGGCGCAGATCGCGGCGCAAGAAGGGCTCACGCGTTCAGCTGCGGCGCTGCGACTGGCCGCACACGAGGCCGGGCCGGGCGCGGTGTACGTGATCGGGTGCGCGCCGACCGCGCTGTTCGAGCTGATCGAGCACTGCGACGAGTACCGGCCGTTGCTGGTGATCGGCATGCCGGTCGGCTTCGTGGGCGCTACGGAGTCGAAGGCCGCGTTGCGCGCGCACGAAGGCTTGTCACCGCGGGCGGTGTCGAATCGCAGCGGCAAGGGTGGTTCGGCGGTGGCCGCCGCCGCTGTCAACGCCCTGTTGTACATCGAATCGAGCAGCGAACGCGAGCGGAGCCGAGCGTGACCTCTTTGTTGATCGTCGGGCACGGCACCCGGGACGAGGCGGGCGCGGAGCAGTTCCGGGCGTTCGTGCGGCGGGTGGGCGAGCGTGCGCAGACACGGGCGGATGCCTCGGCGGACGCGGTGGCCGGTGGCTTCATCGAGCTGTCGCCGCCGCCGTTGCGCGACGCCGTCGCGCAACTGGTGTCACAAGGGCGTCGCGATGTGGTCGCGGTGCCGTTGATCCTGCTCGCGGCGGGCCACGCTAAGGGTGACATTCCGGCGGCGCTGGCACGGGAACGGGCCCGGCACCCGGGGCTGCGCACGCGATACGCGCGACCGCTGGGAGTGCACCCGGAAATCATCGGGTTGCTGCGCAAGCGCCTAGCGGCCAGCGCGCAGCCTCGGCCCGACGCGGTACTGCTGGTAGGGCGCGGAACGACGGACCCGGACGCGAACGCGGACCTGCACCGCGCGGCCCGGCTGCTCTGGGAGACCACGCGGGAGACAGGGGTCGAGTTCGTCGAACCGGCGTTCGTTTCCCTGGCGCACCCGTCGGTCGGCGAGGGCTTGAAGCGGCTCGCGCGGCTGGGGGCGCGGCGCGTCACGGTGCTGCCGTACTTCCTGTTCGCGGGCGTGCTGCCGGACCGGATCGTGGCGCACAGCGAGCGCGCCGCCGAGCAACTGGGACTCGAGGTCACGGTCGGGCGGCTTCTGGGCGACAGCGCGCTCGCGGATGGCGACGTGCTGACGGATCTCGTCCTGGACCGATACGCCGAGGCGGTGGCTGGTCCGGTGTCGGTGAACTGCGACGCGTGCGTGTACCGGATCGCGATGCCGGGTTTCGAGGACCGGGTCGGCGCGGTGCAGCGTCCGCATGACCACCCGGACGACCCGGCCGGGCACCATCACGCCCATGCCCACGATCACGGCAGCGCACACGCGCACATCCATGCACACCAGCATCCTGGCGAACAGCTGCACGAAGCGGATCACCGCCCCCAGGTGACTCAGGACCCGCATTCGCCGGTAGTGCGTCACACCGGCCCGGCATCCGTGCGATGATCGGACGGCCATGGGATCGCAGGAGTTGAGCGGGCGCAACGCGCGGGTGACCGTCCTCGGGTTCGACGGGTCTCCCCCCTCCCCACAGGCGCGTCGGGCACTGGCCGAGGCGACGCTGGTGGTCGGGAACATCAGGCATCTGGACGCGCTGCCGATCCCGGAAACGGCGCGGCGCATCTACATGGGCGGCCTGGGTTCCGCGCTGACCCACCTGGCTTTGCACGACGGCCCCGCGGTCGTGGTCGCCTCCGGAGACCCCGGGTTCTTCGGGGTGGTGCGCGCGCTGCGCGAGCAGGAAATCAGGGTGCGTACGCTGCCGGCGATCTCCTCGGTCGCGGCCGCGTTCGGGCGCATCGGCATGGCGTGGGAGGACGCGCTCGTGGTCGCGGTGGACGCGGCCTCGGACGGGGTCGATCCGACGGAACGCACCGCGTCCAGCCGCTCGGTGTTCGACCCCGCGGCCGGCCGGCCGGTCTCCACGCTGCGCACCGCGGCGAACCTGTGCCGGGCGCACCCGAAGGTCGCGGTGCTCACCGGTCCCGGGGCAGGACCGCGGGAGCTGGCGGTCGAGTTGCTCGGCCCGGACAAGCACGCGCTGGAGCGCACGCTCGTGGTCGCGCAGCGGCTCGGCGAGCCGGAGGAGTCCGTGGAGTGGCTCAGCCTCCAGGAGGCCGCGGACCGGCACCACTGGGGTGAGCCGAGCATCGTGCTGTGCGTTGACGAAGATCGCGCCTCGCCGCCGCGCCCGCCGCTGCTGGCGGGCTGGGGTGGGCCGCCGGGAAGCTGGGCGCTGCCGGAGAACGCCTTCGTGCACCGCACCGCGCGCATCACGACCTCAGAGGCGCGGGCGCTGGTGCTCGCGCGCCTGGCGCCGCGCCCCGGGGCGCTGGTGTGGGACGTGGGCGCCGGCTCGGGCTCAGTCGGCATCGAGTGCGCGCGGCTCGGCGCGGCAGTGATCGCGGTGGAGCGGGACGCGGATTCGTGCGAGCGCATCGACCTGAACGCGACGATGCACGGTGTGCAGGTGCGGGTCGTGCGCGGCCAGGCCCCGGCGGCGCTGCTGGATCTGCCGCAGCCGGACGCGGTGATGGTCGCCGGCGGCGGGGTCGAGGTGATCCGGGCGGCGATGAACCGGGACCCGCGCATCGTGGTGGTGACGCTCATGGCGATCGACCGGGTCGCGGAGGCCAAGGCGGCGTTGAAGGTCTCCGGGCGCAAGGTGGACGGAGTGCTGCTGCAATCCTCGCGCCTCGCGCCCATGCCCGGAGACGCGCACCGGTTCGCGGCGGTCAACCCGATTTTCGTGCTGTGGGGCGAGCGCCTGTGAGCGCGCCCGGAGTGTCCGGCGCCGCGGGTCCTTACCGGTGCAACGGGTCTGGGGCGCGGTCGCGTCAGTCTTCCGAGTGGACCGCGTCACTCACTCGGACCGCCTACCGGTTCCGGGGGTGGCGGGCAGTGGCCAATACTGGCTCGCGGACGCGGCGTGCGGCCGGCGGGCTTTTCCGGCCGTCGGTGAATCCCGATAGGGTACGTGATCGCCTCGCCGGCGGCGGGGGCGGGCAGGTTGCGCCTGAAGCCGGGCCGGTTTCGCGTGTGGTGTGCGCGGAGCGCCGGTCGGCGTGGGCCACTGGGATCGAGGAGGCGTGATGAGCGGCACCGAGGAGTTCGGGAACGGCGGCTACGGTACGGGTGAGTTCGACCGTGCCGGGGCCGAGGCCGGGCCCGGCGCGGCCGCGCGTACCGCGCCTCCGACGGGCCCCAGGGTGCCGGCGGCGGGAGTACCGCATCAGGGTCCTGCGGCCGGTGGTGACGCGACCGGCGGCGCGGGAGCCGGGAGCGGAACCGGGGCCGCAGCGCCGTGGTTGGCGGCTGGCGGCAGCGTGCCGTACGCGGAAGCGGTGTTCGGCGCGGCGGGGCAGCCGGACGGGACCGGACAGCGCGCCGTGGGCGCGGGCCGGCGCGGGGTGCCGGACGCGCAGCAGCGGCCTGCTGCAGGAGCCGCGGGCGCGCAGGTTCCGCCGCCGCGGGCGCAACAGCAGCAGGGGCCGGGTTCAGGGGACGTGGGTTACGGCGGCGAAGCGTACGGCGAGGGGTACGTCAACGGATACGGATCGCGTGCGGGCGGCGTAGCGCAGGTCCCGCAGCAGCGGTTCGACGCGTCGCCGTTTGATTCCGGGTTCACCCAGCAGGGCCGGCGCTTTGATCCGCGCGAGCAGTCCCGCCCGGGCAGCTACGAGGCAGTGGCGGGCGGACAGCCGCCGCCGCAGCAACAGCAGCAGTCAGGACAGCCAGGACAAGCGGGGCAATCAGGGTTCGAACGCGGCGGGTACGACCCGGCTGCCTCGGGTGTGGCACCGGGGGCCGGGTTCGAGCGGCAGGGTTACGAGTCTGGCGCGTACGAGCAGGCCGGTCCGCCGCCTGGGTTCGATGCGCCGACCACGGAGTTTCGTCCCGGGCCGATGTTCGACGAGCCGACCGTGCGCCCTGGGGCGCCTGCTCCCGCGCCGTCGCCGAACGGGCAGCAGCAGCCGCAGGTGGGTGCCGGGGCCGCGCCGGGCGCGGGTGTGCAGGGCGCGCCGGGCGGGTTGAACGGCCGCGGTTCGGTGTTCGCCTCGAGGCAGGCCCCGGTTAACGGTGCACCGCAGGCCGCGGGACCGGCGGCTTCGGGTACAACGCAGCGTCCGTCGATGAGCGGTCCGGGGACGTGGACGGCAGCCCCTCCGCCAGCGCAGCAGGGCTCTGCGTCACCGGCGCAGGGACCGGCCGGCGCACCGCAGGAGCAGCAGCCGTCGCAGGATTCGGCGCAGCCGGTTTCGGCGGGCGGTTCCGGGCAAGTACCGCTCGGGCAGCCTTCGATCTCCGGGATTCCACGGGTGCCCTCGCCGACCACCGCGGGTGCTAGACCAGCGGTTCCGGACGAGCCGCTGCCCGGGCCGCCGCCGCTGCCGACCCGTCCGCCGCGCGCGGAACGTCAGGCCCAGCAGGCCGCCCAGGCGCAAGCCCGCAATCAGGGGACTGCTTCCGCGCAGCAGGCCGCGGCTCAGCGCGAGACGCTGACGCCGCCGCGGCGGCCGGTCGGCGTGCCACAACAACCCCAACAGCAGCCGCAGGCGCAGGCTCAAACCCCGCAGGCACAGGCGCAGCAACAACCGCAGCAGGCGCAGGGGTCGGTTGGGCAGCAAGCTGTGCAGCCGCCTGCGCCACAGCAGGAGCGCGCCGCCGACGACCTGAGCAGCGAGCGGCTGCGGTCCGTCGCCCCGGTGCCTCCGTCTCGCGCCGCGGTGAGCGAGAGCCCGGCCGCCACCGCCACCCGGCCGGCTTCGTCAGGATCCTTCGACGCGCTTGCCGAAGAAGGTCTAGAAGCTCAGCAGCCATATGGCGATGAAGCGGTCGCCGTGTGGCAAGCGCCGAGCGCTGACGCCGGCACCGCCGGGGTTCAGCAGCAGTCCGCGCGCCCGGGCACCGGACAGGTGCCGTTGCCCGCGCAGCCGCAGCAGCAGAGCCCGAACACCGCGCCGCAGCAGAACCCTGGACAGCAGAACCCTGGACAGCAGAACACCGTGCACCAGAACCCCGGACGGCAGAACACAGCACCGCCTAACGCGGTGCCGCAGAACAGTGTGCAATCGAACACCGTGCAATCGAACGCCGTGCAGCCGAACACCGTGCAGCCGAACGCTGCGCCGCAGCAAGCGTCCGCGCAGGTCGCCGCGGCCGTACAGAGCGCGGCACCCAGCCGCGCTGAAGCCGCTGCCGCCTCACGCGCGCGAGTCCAGGCGCCCGGCCAACAGCATGCTCAGCCACAAGGCCAGGTGCAATCGCCGCTCCAGGCTGGGGCCGCGGCCCCGCAAGCGCAAACGGCTCCCGGAACCGCCGCCGCAGCCCAAGCGCCGCACGCTGCGCCGCAGAACTCTGTCCAGGCTGCCGCTGCCGCGGCCGCCGCGCAGCTGCAACGCCAGCAGGCCCCTGCGCAGGGCGCCGCCGCTCCCACTGCGGTAGCGCCGCAGCAACAACCGCCGCAGACCTCCGCGCCGACCACTGCTGCACCTGCTCCGCGTGCTGCTCCTTCCGCGGCTACTCCCGCCGCCAGTCCTGCCGCAGCTGCCACCGCGGAAGCGGCCACGCCGACCATGCCCCCGCCCCGCGGCACCCGCCGCCGCGTCGCAGAGTCCGCACCCGGCACCGCACCTGCCGCACCCGGACCCGCCAAAACGGAACCGGCCACCGCCTCGGCGAGCGCCCCCGCACAAACCCCGGCCGGTCCGCAGCAAGCAGTCTCCACAAGCGCCGCGCCCGCTCCAATCGCATCCCAGCCCGCAGCCACCACTCCCACTCCCACCACGTCGTCACCCGCCCAAAAGCAGAACACTGCCGCGCCGCAGGACCAGCAGGACGCCGGCGACGATTCACACCGCGCGCCCGCCTACGAGGACGACGCGCTCGCCGCCGTCTACCGGGTCATCCACGAGCGGCGCGACGTGCGCAACGACTTCCTGCCCGACGAGTTCCCCACCGAGACCCTCACCCGGATCCTCGAGGCCGCGCACACCGCACCCTCCGTCGGGTTCTCCCAGCCCTGGGACTTCCTGGTCATCCGCGACGAGGCCATGCGCCGACGCGTGCACGACCTGGCCGTACGTCAGCGCCGCTCCTACGCCGCGTCCCTGCCGAAGGCCCGCGCCCGCGCGTTCGCCGCCCTCAAGATCGAGGCGATCCTCGACACCCCGGTCAACATCGTGGTCACCTGCGACCCCACCCGCGGTGGCAGGCACACCCTCGGCCGCTACACCCAGCCGATGATGGCACCCTTCTCCTCCTGCCTCGCGGTGGAGAACCTCTGGCTGGCCGCCCGCGCCGAAGGCCTCGGCGTGGGCTGGGTCTCCTTCTTCGACGAGCGGGAACTGGCCGCCGTCCTCGATTTGCCCGACCATCTGCAGGTCGTGGCGTATCTTTGTGTCGGATATGTCAAGTCCTTCCCGCAGGAGCCGGAACTGGCCGGAGCCGGATGGGCCAAACGCCGACCGCTGGCGTGGGCCGTGCACGAAGAGCGCTTCGGACGGCGCGCGCTGCCCGGCGCGCAGCCGATCTCGCTGCTGGGCGAGACCGTCGACGCGATCCGCGGTCTCGACCCCGAGGCACTGGCCGCCGCGCGCGACCGGCAGTCGCGCATGACCAAGCCACCCGGATCGCTCGGCGTGCTGGAAGCGGTCTCCGAGCAACTGGCCGGGCTCGCCGGCGTGTGCCCACCGCCACTTCCCGAACCCGCGGCCCTCGCGGTGTTCGCCGCCGACCACGGCGTACACGCCCAGGGCGTGACTCCCTGGCCGCAGGAAGTCACCGCGCAGATGGTCGCGAACTTCCTCGCCGGCGGCGCGGTGGTCAACGCGTTCGCCAAGCAGGTCGGCGCCGAGGTGTGCGTCGTGGACGTCGGCGTGAACGCGGAACTGACCGCGCAAAGCGGCCTGATCCCGCGCAAGGTGCGCTACGGCACCGCGGACATGACCCAAGGCCCCGCGCTGACTCGCGAAGAAGTCGTCGCGGCCCTGGAAGCTGGCATCGAGACCGCACGCGACCTGGTCGCGGCCGGCAACCGGTGCCTGCTGACCGGGGACATGGGCATCGCCAACACCACCGCGTCGGCGGCACTGATCGCAGCGTTCACCGGGGCATCCCCGGCGCAGGTGACCGGCTACGGCACCGGAATCGACGAGCAGACCTACGCGCACAAGGTCGAGGTCGTGCGCGCGGCGCTGCAACTGCACCGGCCCGACCCGCAAGACCCGCTCGGGGTGCTCGCGGCGTTCGGCGGCCTAGAGCACGCCGCCCTGGCCGGGTTCATCCTCGGCGCGGCCGCGCTGCGCATCCCGGTGGTGCTCGACGGCGTGATCGCCGGGGCTGCCGCACTGGTCGCGCAGGCGCTGAGCCCGGAGGTCACCGTGGCCTGCGTCGCCGGACACCGCTCCGCCGAACCCGGGCACGCGCTCGCGCTCGAGGCTCTCGGCATCACCCCGCTGATCGACCTGGAACTGCGTCTCGGCGAAGGTTCCGGCGCCGCGCTCGCCCTGCCGCTGGTCGGCGCGGCTGTGCGCGCGCTGCGGGAAGTCGCCACCTTCGACGACGCGGGCGTGGCCGACGCGAGCGAGGCCAGCGTGCTGCCGCCCACCGAACGGGAACGCACGTGACCGTCACCCCGCCCCCGGGCGGAGCGCAAAACCACGGCGCGTCCGAGTCGACGACCGCGGACCCGTACCTGGCCGGTTTGCGGCTCTCCGGACGACGCGTCGTCGTGGTCGGCGGCGGACCGGTCGCCGCGCGCCGCGTCGCCGGACTGCTTGGTGCCGGCGCGCACGTCGAGCTGATCGCCCCGCACGCGACCCCGGCGCTCGACGCCCTTGCCGCAGCCGGCGGCATCACCTGGCACGAGCGCCCTTACCAGGACGGCGACCTAGCCGGGGCGTGGTATGCCGTGGCCGCCACCGACGTCCCCTCGGTCAACGCGGCGGTCGCTGCCGAAGCCGAAACGGCACGTGTCTTCTGCTCCCGCGCCGACGACGCCGCATCCTCCACCGCTTGGACCCCCGCGGTCGGGCAGCACGCAGGAGTGCAGGTAGCGGTCCTGAGCCCCGGAGTGCTGCACGGCGGTGACCCGCGCCGCTCGCAGCGAGTGCGCGACGCTGTCATCGAAGGCCTGCGTGAGGGCACTCTCAACGCCCCCCGCTTCCGCGAACGCCCCGCCGGGGTGGCGCTGGTCGGGGGTGGTCCCGGAGACCCGGACCTGATCACCGTGCGCGGCCGACGGCTGCTCGCGGAGGCCGACGTCGTGGTCGCCGACCACCTCGCCCCCCAAGCGCTGCTCGACCAGCTCGCCCCCGACGTCGAATTGGTCGACGCCGCGAAAATCCCCTATGGGCGCGCGATGGCGCAGCAGGAAATCAACCGGATCCTGATCGAACGCGCCAAAGCCGGCCGGTTCGTGGTGCGGCTCAAAGGCGGCGACCCGTACGTGTTCGGCCGCGGCTACGAGGAGCTGCTCGCCTGCACCGAAGCCGGCATCCCGGTCACCGTCGTACCGGGCATCACCAGCGCGGTAGCCGTCCCGGCGCTGGCGGGCATCCCGGTCACGCACCGCGGCGTGGCGCACGACTTCACCGTCGTCTCCGGGCACATCGCCCCGGACCACCCAGACTCGCTGGTGGACTGGGCCGCGCTCGCACGCACCCGCGGCACGGTGGTGTTGCTGATGGCGGTCCCGCGGATCGGCGCGATCGCCGACACGCTGATCGGGCACGGTAAGGACCCTGCGACGCCGCTGGCGGCGATCCAGGACGGTGCGCTGCCTGGACAGCGCACGGTGCACTCCACCCTCGCGAACGCGGCGGCGGACCTGGCGGCCGCCGGGTTGCGCCCGCCGGCGATCATCGTGCTCGGCCCCGTGGTCGCCCTCGCCCGCGACACGGCCCGGGCGGCGCGGGAGCCCTGATCGACATGCTCGACACGCCGCTGGAACCCGCGGACCTCGCGCAGCGGCTGGTGCGCATCGAGGAGCCCGACGACACGCGGCTGCGCGACTACGTGGGCCTGACGGACATGCAGCTGCGCACCCGTACCGAACCCGAAGCCGGCCTGTTCATCGCCGAAGGCGAGAAGGTCATCGAGCGCGCCGTCGACGCCGGATACCCGATGCGCTCGATGCTGCTGTCCGACAAATGGCTGCCCGTGATGGCCCCTGTCCTCGCCCGCACCAGCGCCCCGGTGTACGTCGCCGCGAGCGACCTGCTCGAGCGGGTCACCGGGTTCCACGTGCACCGCGGCGCCCTGGCCGCGATGGGCCGGCTGCCGCTGCGCGACCCCGCCGAACTGCTGGAGCGCTCGCGGCGGGTCGTGGTGCTGGAGAAGGTCAACAACCACACCAACATCGGCGCGATCTTCCGCAGCGCCGCCGCGCTCGGCATGGACGCGGTGCTGCTCGCCCCGGACTGCGCCGACCCGCTCTACCGGCGGGCCGTGCGCGTCTCGATGGGCACCGTGTTCGCCGTCCCATACGCCCGCCTCGGCGCGGACCCGGCCGGCCCACTCTGGCCCCGCGCCCTGGACCTGCTGGCCGACAGCGGCTACCGGCGCCTCGCGCTCACTCCGGCGCCGGACGCGATCGACCTGCGCGCACTGCGCCTGGAAAAGGGGCAGAAGGTGGCGCTGCTGCTCGGCTCCGAGGGCGATGGCCTATCGCCGCGGGCGCTGGCGGCCTGCGACCTACGCGTGCGCATCCCGATGTCCGAGGGCGTCGACTCACTGAACGTCGCCGCGGCGGCCGCCGTCGCCTGCTACGCCCTGACCAGCTGACCGCACTGTCCAGCTGGACGGGACAACATCGCGCGGCGAGAGCGGCCTACGCGCCGACAGCCGCGAGGCGTTCCTTGCGCAGCCGTAGATGCCAGCCGTCGTCCACAGGCGATGCGGCCGAGTTGCCGTCCGCCCAGGACAGGACGAGGTCGGCCAGGGCTGGGTTACGCGCGAGCGCCGGACCGTGCAGGTACGTGCACGCGATCTTCCCGCTGTGCGCGCCCTCGGTGCCGGAGCCCGCGCCGTTGCCGTGGCCGGTCCGCACCGCACCCAGAGGCCGCACACCCTCGCCCAGCAGCGTGGTGCCCATGTGGTTCTCGAAGCCGGTCAGCACGCCCAGCCCCGTACCGCCGACCGTCAGCTGCGAGTCGGCGTCCGCGACCACCTCGCCGACGCAGCGCACACTGCCGCGGTGCGAGGTCACATCGATCAGACCGAGCGCCGGCAACACGCCCTCCTGCTCGTCGTAGAAGGTGTGACCCATCAGCTGGAATCCCGCGCACACCGCGAGCACCGCCGCGCCGCGCTGCACGGCGCGCGTGAGACCCGGGTCCTTGCGCAGCCGCTCGGCGGCCAGGCGCTGCGGGCGATCCTCGCCGCCGCCGATCAGGTAGATGTCACCCTGCTCGGGCACCGGCTGGTCGCTGCGCACGTCAACGCGCTCCACCGCATGCCCGCGCGCCGCCGCCCGGTACGCCAGAATCAGCGCATTGCCCTGATCGCCGTAGGTCGACAGCAGATCCGGGTAGATCCACACGATCCGCAGCGCGCTCTGTCCCGCCCTGCCTGCAAACCCTGCCACGCTCACGCACCCACCTTCGCCCGCAGCTGCTGGAACGCCGTGTAGTTCGCGATCACGTCGATCAATCCCTCAGGCGCTGCGTCGACAGCGGCGTCCACGTCGTCGTATACGGTGAAGGTCACGCCGGCGACCTGCAGACGCACCGCCAGATCCAGGCGCCGCTGCCCGATCACCAGCACCGGCCGGCCGGCCAGGCGCGTGTAATCCACGTCCCACAGCCACGAGGTGTCCGTGCCGTCCGCGGCCAGCGCGTTGACCGACAGCAGCACCGGGTGCCCGGCGCCGCCGCCGTCGGCCCTGCCCGCGTCAGCCTCGGCCGCCACCAGGTCGAAGGTCTCCAGCCATCCGGCCGGGTTCTTCGCCAGCAGCAGCCGCAGCCGCCGCCCCCGGTAGGTGACCGTGTCGTAGCGGCCCGCGACCGCGGTGACCTGCTCCATGCGCGCCACCGCGCGCTGCGGGTCCACGCCGAAGAGCGAGGCGACAGCCGCGGCGGTCGTCGCATTGGCGCGATTCGCCCGCCCAGGCAGCTGCAGCCCGGCCAGGGGCACCCGCACGCCCAACGGGTCGCGCAGCGCGTCACCGTCCAAGCGCCATGTGGGCTCGGGCCGACGGAAGTCGCACGCGGCGCAATGCCAGTCGTCGCCCGGGCGTTGCAGCACCCCGCCGCAGCGCGGACAGGACCAGGCGTCCTCCTGCCACGCCTGCCCGGCCGCGACCCAGACCACGTTGTCGGCTTCGCCCGCGGCCCACACCACGAGCGGGTCGTCGCAGTTGGCCACGACGGTCGCGTCGGTGCCACCGAGCCCGTCGCGCCAGCGCTGGGCGAGCATCCGGGTTTCGGCGGCCCGGTCGAGCTGGTCGCGCGAGAGGTTCAGCAGCGCGATCACCCGCGGTTTCGTCTGCGCGGCGACCGAGGGCAGGTATTTCTCGTCGACCTCGATCACGGCGTGCCGCGCGTCGCGGTCGGTGGCCATCGCGGCGGTGATCCCGGCGGGCATGTTCGCGCCCAGCGCGTTGGACACCACCGGGCCCAGCGCCCGCAGCGCCTCGGCGATCAGCCGGGTGGTGGTGGTCTTGCCGTTGGTCGCGGACACCAGCACGCAGTCGCGCCCCGCGGTCAGCCGCGCCAGCAGCTGCGGGTCCAGGCGCAGGGCGACGCGGCCGCCGATCACCGCGCCGGAGCCTCGGCCGGCCGCGCGCGAGACCGCGCCGGTCACCTTGCCCGCCGCCACCGCGACCTTCGCGCGCGCGGGCAGCGGACCGCCCACCTCGCCTGCCGCATCGTGGTCGTGCCCGCTTGCCACCGTCGTCGTCACCCGGTGCCCTTCCGTTCCGCCGCCGCCGCGCCACGCCGAACCAGCCAGGCCGGCCGGGCCGCCTTATTGAAGCGCGGCGCGGCGCACATGCTACCGCCCGCCATGATCGGCCGTGTTACCGGCGGCCACCGCGGCGAGCAGTGGACCGGCATCTGACGGCGAGTCAGCGGGGTGCCGAGCCTGCCGGATCTAGAACAGCGCCAGGTCCGCACACGAGCGCACGGTGCGCCGCGACGTGCGGCCGCCGGGCACCTGGACCTCCACCGGATCGCCGAACTCGAACAGGTCCACCGTTACCGCGTGATCCGCGGTCGGGTCGTCGGCCGGGGTCCAGTGCGCCAACTCCAGGCGCAACCGCACGATCCGCGTACCGCCCTCGCCTGCGCTCGCGTCCGCGTCGTCGGCGCCGGAGAAATCCGGGACCGCTTCGGCCGCGCCCGCTGACTGGTCCACGAACGCTGTGACCACCAGCGTGTTCGCGCCATGGTCGCGCAACTGCCGGGCCAGGCGAGCCAGCACCCGATCCGGATCTCCGGGCTTCGGCTTGAGCGTGACGGCGTACCCGGACAGCATCCGGCCGTCGAACTCCTGGCGTCCCGCGGCCGTCACCGCGCCCGCCGCGCGCACCCCGGCCGCCAGGACCGCGGGCTCCGCGTAGGCGTGTACGCCGCAGGCGTCGTGTTCACTGAACGTCTGCCACGCCAATGCCGGCGCATCCCCATCCTTCTCGTCTGCGTCCAGGGAATGCTCGTCTGCGGCGATCGCGTCCTCGGAGGGGTCCACGCCGTCGACATCCGCGTCGGTCTCTGTCACCTCGTCCTCTGTCACCTCGTCAGACTCCGTCGCCTCTGCGTCGGACTCGGCGTCAAGCTCGATGTCCGCGTCGTCGTCGGACTCGTCTGACTCGTCGAGCTCCTCATCGGCGTCCAGCTCCGCCTCGGCCTCGATCTCGGCGTCGTCGTCGAAAGCGTCGTCGTCGTCCTC
>NZ_DATNGK010000186.1:0-8885 GCF_035605935.1 Actinocrinis sp.
TACGGCGTTTAGGCTGTCGCGTCCTAGGGCGTCGAGCCGAGCAGCAGGGCCGGAACGTCGGGACGTTCGCCCATCGACTCGCCGAGGAGCGTCACGTCGCGCAGATCGAGCTCTGTCATCAGCCGTTTGACGGCAGCGCACGCATCGCCGGCTCCTGATACGAGGCACCGGGCACGATCTGCGAGCAGCCCATTTCGGGCAGATCGAGGGCGTACACGGTGTAGCGCTGCTGCACCAGCGGGATCAGGTGGCGGAAGTGCTCGGCCTGGGTGCGCACGGTGTGCAGCATGACCAGGGGCGCACCGGTCCCGCCGGTGAGCTAGCGCAGCCGGCCTGTGCCGTACTCGCTTGGGCCGTACTCGCTTGGGCCACCCAGGGTGCGCGAGTCGGACGAACCGGCCGGTTCGAGGAATCGGCTGTGGACGCCCGGGATCCTGAGTGCGGACTCCGGGGCGATGGTCGCGGACATGCCGGTCCTCCCTTCTTTCTTGGGCCTGAGGGCTGAGTGCTTAGTTCCTTCAGGCGCCGGCAGCGAGCTGCGGGTAGAGGGCGGTGATGTCGGCGGACAGGCCTGCCTTCACTTGGCGGGTCAACTCGTCGGCGAGGACCTCGGGCGCGTCCGCCTCGATGCCGTCGAGGGCGACCTGCGCGACGTGCTGCGGGGAGACCTTCGGCGCGTCGATACCGGCTGTCATGTCGGTGTCGACGTAGCCGACGTGCAGCCCTGTCACGCCGATTCCGCGCGGGCGCAGCGCGAGGCGCAGCCCATTGGTCTGCGACCACAACGCGGCCTTCGACGCGCTGTACGCCTCGACCCCCGGCAGGGTGACCCAGGACAGTACCGAGTGCATGTTGAGGATGTGACCGCCGCCGTTGCGCTCCAGGATCGGCGCGAACGCCCGGGTGGTGAGCAGGGGCCCGAAGAAGTTGATCTCGAACTCGCGGCGGATGTCGTCGAGCGGGGAGTCGAGGAAGGACGCGCCGAGCGAGATTCCGGCGTTATTGATCAGGATCGTCACGTCCGGGGCCGCGATGGCGGCCGCGGCCACCGACTGCTGATCGGTGACCTCCAAGGCGAGGGGGACCGCATCCGGGTGGCCGATGGACTTGGGGTTGCGAGCGGTCGCGTAGACCTTGGCGGCGCCGCGTTCGTACAGAGCCTGCACCAGCGCCTTGCCGATCCCGCGGCTTGCACCGGTCACGAGTGCTACCGAGCCCTTGATGTCGGTCATGGTCAGCCTTCCTTCGTTCTTCGTCCACGCTCCGAAAACCGATCGGTTTCCACGACTGTAAACCGATCGGTTTTCAAAACGCAAGTGCGCGGCGTACCCTGATCGGCATGACCGATTCGTCCTCCACCGCGCTCGCGGCGACGCGCGATCGCCTGCTGGACGCCGCGGCGCAGCTGTTCTACTCGGACGGCATCGGCGTCGGGGTCGAGGCGCTGTGTCGCGCGGCCGGGGTGTCCAAGCGATCGATGTACCAGCTGTTCGACAGCAAAGACGAGGTGATGGCGGCCAGCCTGGAGCGCATTGCCCCCACCTACTGGGCCTCTCTCGCTCCCTCCGATGAGGACGATCGCCCGCCGCGCGCCCGGATCTTGCACGTGTTCGAGCGACTGGAGGAGCTGACGACGTCACCGGGCTATCGCGGCTGCCCGTTCGTCGCGGCGGCGGTGGAGTTAAAACGGCCCGACCATCCGGCCAGCCTCGCCGCGCGCAGATACAAGGACGCGCTGACCGCGTTTTTCCAGCAGGAGGCGCAGCGCGCGGGGGTGCGGGATCCGGCGCTGCTGGCCCAGCAACTGACCATCGTGTTCGACGGCGCGAGCGCGCGAGCAGTCGTACAGGCTGGCGCTCTGCGCGGCATCGCCGCCACTACCGCCGGCGCAATCCTCGACCACGCCGGTGTCGTAGATCAGGACGGCTAGTTCTAAAGCACGTCCTAGGTCCGCTGACGCGGGGCCTGCCGGGTGCTGTACTTCCAGCCGGTCATGCATTCCTCGATCTGTTCGTCGTCGAGCGGGGGCTCGGTGAGCGCGCAGTTCGCGCCGTCAGGGCGAGCACGCAGACCGTCGATCATGACGGACAGGTGGCGGCGCCAGTTGTCGGGAGCCACCGGCGCGGTGAGCTCCAGCATGGTGACGGCCGTGATCAGCATGACGGCGATGTCCGTGGGGACCACGTCCGCGCGCAGGTCGCCTTCCCGCTGGGCGCGCTCCACGAGGGCGTAGAGCATCGGCTGCACGATCTCGCGCACCGCCTGACCCTTCTGCGGGTCGTGCTCGTCCAGATGCATCTCCTGCGCGATCATCGCGTCTCGCAGACCCTTGTCATGCGCCTGGGTCGCGAGCATTTCCGTCATGAAGTGCACCAGGCCGTCCCAGGCGCGCGGCAGGGCAAGAGCCTCGTCGGCGATGCGCTTGATCGAGACGACCATGTCGTCGTACAGCGCGCCGATCAGTGCGTCGCGGTTGGGGAAGCGGCGGTAGACCGTGCCCACGCCGAGGCCCGCCTCCTTGGCGATCTCGTCGAGCGACACGTCCAGGCCGCGCCGTGCGAAGACCACCTTCGCCGCGCTGAGGATGAGGCGGCGGTTGCGCTCGGCGTCGCGCCGCAGCGGCCGGCTTTCGGTCGGCGTCGCCAACGCGGGTACCGATACGGATGCGGCGCCGGTCTGCGCGGTGATTGCCGTTCTGTCCCCTTCCACCTGGGGTTTCGTGTTCATTTTCGACTCGCTCCTGCCTTCGTCCCGCCGTCAGGGGCACCTCGGGTGAACCACTGGTGCGCCTAAGTGGAAGATCGCTCTCCATATGGAGGCGCATTCTCCGCTTCTATGATACTGTCCTTTTCGGAAGTGGAGAAAGCTCCTCCGGATGTATGGGGAATGACCGATGACAGATACCCAGACCACCAGCGCGGGCGCGCAGATAAACCACGCCGCGCCCGCATCGCCACCCGACACTCAGCACGCCAAGCGCTGGTGGATCCTGGCCATCATCGGCCTGGCCCAGCTGATGATCGTGCTGGACGTCACGATCGTGAACATCGCGCTGCCCGACGCGCAGAAGGCGCTGGGCTTCTCCAACGGTGACCGGCAGTGGATCGTCACCGCCTACTCGCTGGCCTTCGGCAGCCTGCTGCTCCTGTTCGGCCGGGTCTCCGACGTCATCGGCCGGCGCGCGATGTTCCTGATCGGCCTGGTCGGCTTCGCCGCGGCCTCCGCACTCGGCGGCGCCGCGCCGAACTTCGAAGTGCTGGTCATCGCGCGTGCTCTGCAGGGTGTCGCGGGCGCCATGCTCGCACCGGCCGCGCTCTCGCTGCTGTCCACGACGTTCACCGAGGCCAAGGAGCGCGCCACCGCGTTCGCCGTGTTCGGTGGTATCGCCGGTTCCGGCGCGGCGATCGGCATGCTGCTCGGCGGCGTGCTGACCGAGTACATGAACTGGCGCTGGACGCTGTTCGTCAACGTCGCGATCAGTGTCGTCGCCATCATCGGCGCCGCCGCGCTGATCCCGCGGCACCCACGTGAGGTCGGCCGGCCCTCGCTCGACATCCCAGGCACGGTGCTGGTCTCGGGCGGACTGTTCGGCATCGTCTACGGCTTCGCCAACGCCGAGTCGCACGCCTGGAGCACGCCGAGCACCTGGGGCTTCCTGGCCGGAGGCGTCGCGCTGCTGGCGATCTTCACCTGGTGGCAGACCCGCACCAAGCATCCGCTGCTCCCGCTGCGCGTCATCCTCGAGCGCAACCGCGGTGGTTCCTACCTGGCGATGTTCCTCACCGGCATCGGTATGTTCGGGGTGTTCCTGTTCCTGAACTACTACCTGCAGGAGATCCTGCGCTACTCGCCGGTGATGACCGGCGTCGCGTTCCTGCCGATGGTCGCCGCCCTGATGATCACGGCGACGATCAGCACGACGCAGCTCTACCCGCGCATCGGCGCCAAGATCCTGGTCTTCGCCGGCATGCTGCTGGGCGGCGGCGGAATGGTCTGGCTCACCGGCATCAGCCTGAGCTCCACCTACGCCGCGAACATCCTCGGTCCGCTGCTGGTCGTCGGCGTCGGCATGGGCATGATCTTCGCCCCGGCGATGAACGCCGCCACCTCCGGGGTGGAGGCGCGCGACGCGGGAGTGGCCTCGGCCACCGTGAACACCGCGCAGCAGATCGGCGGCTCGATCGGCACCGCGCTGCTCAACTCGCTGGCCACCTCGGCGCTGACCAGCTACCTGGTCGGAAAGAACGCCACCAGCCAGCTGGTGCAGGCCAACGCGGCGATCCACAGCTACACGGTCGCGTTCTGGTGGGCCGCCGCGATCTTCGGTGCTGGTGCGATCGTCTGCGGTCTGATCCTCAAGGCCGGCAAGCCCGACCCGGCCGACCCCGAGGCCGCGCCGGTCATCCACGCCTGAAGGCAAGCGGCAGCGTCGCCGCCATCCGGAGCAAAATTGAATACGAACGCTGTGTGCAGCGCCGTGGTCCCCTCGCTCAGGCGGGGGGACCACGGCGTTTAATGAGTCGACGTCATATCTGGGCCACCTCGTCGAGACCATGGAGTGCGGATCATGCGCAAGCTGCTGGCAACGGTGTTCAACTACTCTCTTGACGGCCTGCTCGCGGACGAGGGCACCGAGTTCTGGAACTTCTGCTTCGACCAGCCCGAAAACAGTCAGCCCGACGCCCCGGCGCAACTCGACTTCATCCGCAACGCGGACGCGCACGTCATGGGTCGCGTCGCCTACGAGTCAATCGCCGAGGCGATGACGACGACGGCCGCCGACCACCCGTTCGCCGGCATCCTCAACGCCGCGCCCAAGATTGTCTTCTCCCGGACGCTGACGAGCGCCGAGTGGGCCAACAGCACGATCGCCGCCGGGGACACGACCGAGGAGGTGGACAAGCTCAGACAGGGCGGCGACGGGTACATCCTGGTCTGGGGCGGGGTGCGGCTCTTTCGCTCGTTCATGCAGCTAGACCTGATCGACGAACTCCACGTGAGCATGTTCCCGTACGTCGCGGGCGAGGGCACTCGGCTGTTCGACGGCGTTCCCAGGTCGTACCAACTCGAATTGGTCTCCAACACCGCTTCTCCCAGCGGGATCGTCGAGCTGCGCTATCGGCGACAGCGCACGCGCTAAGCGCGCCGGAACGCGCGCTGGCTATGGTGCGTCCAAGAGTCGAGGAGGATGCGCGATGAGCGGTGCTCGAGCGAGTGGTGTCGCCTCGCTGGTCGTGATCGCGGCCGCGGTATGCGCGCTGTCGTCCTGTGGGTCTGGCACCGGGCCGGGGAGTAGAGCGACGCTGGCGCCAACGGTTTCCCAGACATCCGGGGCCACCACTACCGAAATGGGCACGCCGAGCGTCACACCGAGCACAGCGCCGGCTTCCCCATCCGCAGTCAGCGTGCCCTCGGGTCCGGCGAGCGCAAAGCCTTCCCAGAGCGCGGGCTCGGATCCACAGAACCCGGTCGACCTACGCAAGCCCACGTCCCGAGCGACCGGCTCGTCTCACTGATCGCCGCGCCTAGAACGAGTAGTAAGAACGCGCCGTAAGAACGCGCCGCGGGGCGGTAGCCGCCGGAATTCACCGGACAGCTACCGCCCCGCGGCGGTTACTCAGCGGTCACGCATCTATCACCCGGATCTGACTCCGGATCACGTGACCTGGATCAGTGGATCAGTGCCCATCCCACCCGTGCGGGGCCGCGAGCGACCAGATGCCACGACCGTGGGTCGCGGCGTAGATCCTGCCGTCCGGGCCGATCTTGACCTGGAGCGTGGCGTTCGTCGGCAGGTTCTCGCCGAGTACCTTCCACTCGGAGGAGTGGGCGCCGCGGTAGAACACCGCCAAGTCCGTGGCCAGCACGAGCGAGCCTTCGGGCAGGATGCGCACCGAGTTCGCGGGCACGTCGGGCAGGTTCTTGGAGATGTCACACCAGGTGACGCCGCCGTTCCAGCTCTCGAAGATGTGCCCGACACCGGCGCCCGGACCCTCGGTCCACTTGCGGGAGAAGCCGTTGACCGCGAGGTAGACGTGGTTGGCGTTGTGCGGGTCGATCTCGAGGCCGGACAGGTAGCGGTTCGGCACGACTCCGTTGACCGGCAGATTCAGCTGGTGCCAGCCGGTTCCGTCGGCCTTGCCCACCGCGATGCCGCGACTGAAGCCGGGGCCGTTGCACCCTCCGCCGCACCACGCGGCGTAGATCGTGCCGCCGGACGCGGCGACCGCCGTCGCGACGTTGCCCGAGCCCAGGTCGTAGACGTCGGTCCAGTCCGAGGTGGACCGGATCGCGTAGCCCTTCGTCTGCACGGCCACGTGCTCGCCGCCCGCGACCCATGTGTTCGGGTTCTTGGCGTCCGCGGTGAACGGCGCGATGAACCGGGCGTTGCCGGTCACTCCGTCGTTGGGCGGAACGCTGTACTCCGTGGCGGTCGACGGGTCGGTGCTGACGTTCGCGCCGCAGTCGTTGGTGACCCACATCGCGAGGTTGGTGTACTCCTCGGCGATGTTGCAGCCGTTCGCCGGGTCGACGAGGGTGTCGCCGCCGTCGCCGCCGAAGTTGGAACCCATCACCGGCTCGCTGGGGCGCAGGATCGACTGGCCGTTGTCCTGCAGGCCGCCGGAGACGTCGAAGCCGCCGCTCTTGGTGTCCTTGCCGACGCCGACCGAGTAGTACTGCAGCACGTTGATAGTGCCGTCGTTGAGCGACTGCCAGTCGGTGGCGTGGCCGAGCGTGTCGACCGAACCCTTCACCGGGCGCTTGTACGCGCCGCCGTCATTGCCGACGTACACGAAGCTCTTGCCCTTGTAGCTGCCGATCGCCACCGCGTGCTGGTCCGAGTGGGTCGTCTGGGAGCAGGTGCCGGACTGTTCGGTCGGGTCGATCGACCAGCAGGCGAAGGTGAAGTTCCAGTAGGGGCCGACGGTCTGCCAGGTGGCACCCGCGTCGTGGGATTCGTAGACCTCTTCAAGTCCCGCGTACAGGTGACGCGGGTCGTTCGGGTCGACCTGCAGGAACTGGTTGTACCAGGCCTGAACGCCGGGGTTGTAGGTCGCGCCGGTCTCGGCGGAGCCGGAGGCTTCCAGCTTGGCGGAGGTAGCCACGAGGGTCCACGGTCCCAGCGGCGAACCGCTGTTGGAGACGTAGATGCCGCCGAGCGTGCTCTTCGGGCTGGTGATCAGCGTCGGGTCCTGGTTGATCGCGTAGTACTTCGATCCGTCCTTGGACCGGGCGAAGGTCACCGCGCCGACGTTGGCGGCCGCCGTGGGCAGGTCGCCGAGCGAGGTGGTGATCCGGGTCCACACGCCGTTCTGGCGGGTGTAGAAGCCGTTGTAGGTGTCGCCGCTGCGCCAGCCGACGGCCAACACGACCTTGGACGGGTCCTTGGGATCGGCCGCGACGTCGTTGACGATGTTCTTGTAGATCGCGCTCGGATCGGCCGCGAGCGAGCCGCCGGGCAGGTAGGCGGGGTTCGGCGCGAACGCCAGCTTCCACGGCCCGGAGAGATTAGTCGCCGAGTGGGTCCACACGCCGCGCGTGGTCGCCGCCCAAGCGGTGCCGCCGATGATCCGCAGCTTGCGGATGCTGGTGGACTCCAGCTCGGTGCCGCCGACCCGGTCGTGGGTGGAGAACGTGTGGTGCTCGGGATCGCGCAGCACGTACACGCCCGAGCCGGTGAACGTGTCACTGGCCGTGTTGGCCTCGCCGGTGGCGTACCAGAGGTCTCCGCGCGCGTCGAGCTCGAGATCGCCGGTGGACTCCGCGGGCAGCTTGTCGGAGATGGGCGTCCAGCTTCCGCCGCCGACACTGGAGCGCCACACTCCGCCGTTGGCCGCACCGGCGTAGACGTGGCCCTCGTTATCCGCGGCGAGACCGGTGATGCGCCCGGTCACGTTGCCGGAGCCGGCCGAGGAGTTGGAGTCGTAGTCCCGGTAGATCGGGTCGTCGGAGTTGTACGGCTTGTTCGTGACCTGCCGCCAGTCACCGCCGGCCGTGTCCATCGACTTCAATTGGCCGATGGCCGCGCTGTAAGCACCGGGGGCGACGATTCCGGGGGCGCTGCGCGCCTGGAAGTACTGCTGGTCCGCCGAGGTCGGGTCGTCCACTCCGCCGTCCGGATTTCCGGGCGGCCCGCCGAGCGCGTTCGCGCGCACGGTTCCGAAGGGCGTGAGCTGCTGCCCCGTGGCGTGCGGAAGATTGTGCGATCCGCGCGGCGTGGAGGCTGCGTTGGCCGATGACCCGATCAGGGCCAGAGCGACCACGGAGACTGCCCCGATCGGGAGCAGCCTCCGCTGTATCTGAGTTCTCATACGGTTAGGTCCCCACCTGTTCACCCGAGTTGGCACGACGTCGGGAAGATTCGTGCGCAGATATTGATGACGAGGCTAGAGCGGGGGCCGGTGGTGTGTCGAGAGGACGCGAGTTGCGGCGGGACGAGCCCTGATTTGCCGGTTTTGGCGGGTATTTCCGGACCTGACATGACCTCCTTCGGCGCGCACCGTACGGTTCGCCGGCCAGTCCTCGGCGCTCGCCGGATCGTCGATCCGTGCGTCGCCGGCTCGCAGGTCGACCTCGGCCCCGGTGGGGAACGCGGTGCAGATCCGTCGCTCGGTCGGCGTGAGCCTGCCGAGCGCGCGCCAGACCTCGGATTCTCCCCTCACGCGAGCCATCATCGCGTACCGATCGCGATGCAATGGACTGGATGACCGGATTCTCATTCCGCCCGGTCTGGTCGACCCGGCGGCGGTGGCGAACCTGCGCTACCGGCCGGAGGCTGCGAAGAATCGGAGCTGGCGCGACCAGCGTGGGCAATCGCAGAGCGCGCAGTCGCTGCCCCTGCGGTGGTGCTCATGGGCGCTTCGCTCGTGGCCGCACCGGCAGAC
>NZ_DATNGK010000187.1:0-16650 GCF_035605935.1 Actinocrinis sp.
GTTTCGCCGGGGCCGCGACGCCTGCCACGCACGCTCGCTGCGTTGGCGAAGCGTCCGCAGATGCCCGATATGAGGACGCTCCGCCGCCTTGCGATCGCACGCGCCAGACGCCGCGGCCTTGTCCGACGCTACTTCTTACACCCGGCCTAGCACTCGATGACGTTGACCGCGAGGCCGCCGCGCGCGGTCTCCTTGTACTTGACCTTCATGTCGGCGCCGGTCTCCTTCATGGTCTTGATGACCTTGTCCAGCGAGACGTGATGGCGGCCGTCGCCGCGCAGAGCCATGCGCGCGGCGGTGACGGCCTTGACCGCGGCCATGCCATTGCGCTCGATGCACGGGATCTGCACCAGGCCGCCGACCGGGTCGCAGGTGAGGCCCAGGTTGTGCTCCATGCCGATCTCGGCAGCGTTCTCGACCTGCTCGGGGCTCGCGCCCAGCACCTCGGCGAGGCCGCCGGCGGCCATCGAACAGGCCGAGCCGACCTCGCCCTGGCAGCCGACCTCAGCGCCGGAGATGCTCGCGTTTTCCTTGTAGAGCATGCCGATCGCGCCGGCCGCGAGCAGAAATCTGATGATGCCTTCGTCGTCCGCGCCAGGGATGAATGTCGTGTAGTAGAGCAGGACCGCGGGGATGATGCCGGCCGCTCCGTTCGTCGGCGCCGTCACCACGCGCCCGCCTGCCGCGTTTTCCTCGTTGACCGCCATCGCGTAGAGCGTTACCCACTCCATCGCGTTCGCCGGGGTCGTGCCCTCCGCCCTTAGCGCCCTCGCCGCGATGGCTGCCCTACGGCGCACCTTGAGACCGCCCGGCAGAATGCCCTCGCGCGTCATGCCACGTTCTACGCACTCGCGCATCACTCGCCAGATCTCCAGCAGCCCGGTGCGGATTTGCTCCTCGCTGCGCCAGGCCAGTTCGTTCTCCAGCATCAGCGCGGAGATCGACAGGCCGGTCTCGCGGGTGAGCCGCAGCAGTTCTTCCCCTGTGCGGAAGGGGTGCCGCAGGACCGTGTCGTCCGGGACGATCCGGTCGGCTCCGATCTTGTCCTCATCGACGACGAAGCCGCCGCCCACCGAGTAGTACGTCTTCTCCAGCAGTGGAAGTCCAGCTGCGTCGTACGCGCAGAGCGTCATGCCGTTCGCGTGGTAGGGGAGCGCGCGCCTGCGGTGCAGGATCAGTTGCTCCTGCTCGTCGAACGCGATCTCGTGGGCCGCGCCGAGTTCGTGACCCAGCAACCGCAGCCTGCCGCTCTGCCTGATCCGCGCGACGTCCACGTCAGCCTGCCCCAGGTCCACCGTGCGCGGTGAGTTGCCTTCGAGGCCAAGCAGCACTGCTCGCGGCGTGCCGTGCCCGTGGCCGGTCGCGCCGAGTGAACCGAATAGTTCCGCGCGGACGGTCGCGGCTTGGGCGAGCAGCCCCTCGGACTTGAGCCGGCGCGCGAACATGCGCGCGGCCCGCATCGGTCCGACCGTGTGTGAACTCGACGGCCCGATGCCGATCGAGAACAGGTCGAACACGCTGATCGCCATTGATCACTCCCTGGTTGAGACGTCGTTCAGGGTAACTCGGCGGCGGGCGCCTGACCCAAAGGCGCAGACGGCGAGCGCTCGGCGATGAAGCGCCTTCCTCAAACTGGTCGCCGGGACAGGGAAGGATAGGAGCCGTGCCCCGGTTCGCATGAGGGCATGAGCATGGCACGAGCCGCACGGGCACGGGCGGCGGGCGCGAGCAGTGGAGCAGTGGAGGCGTGGATGGTTGAGCAGCGGCACGAGCCGACGCGGACGGGGATGCGGCGCGCGCTGCACCGCGCCGACCAGGGTGTCGCCCTGGATCAGGCCGAGGCCGAGGTGCTGCTACAGGCCCGCGGCGAGGACCTCAAGGCTCTTTCGTCCATCGCTGGGCGTCTGCGTGATGCGGGGTTGGCGGAGGCCGGGCGTCCAGGCGTCATCACGTACTCGCGCAAGGTCTTCATACCTCTCACCCGGCTGTGCCGCGATCGCTGCGGTTACTGCACCTTCGTCACGGTCCCCGGCAAGCTGCGGCGTGAAGGCCATGGCATGTACCTATCGCCGGACGAAGTACTGGACATTGCCCGTAAGGGCGCAGCGCTCGGCTGTAAGGAAGCGCTGTTCACGTTAGGCGACCGGCCCGAGGACCGTTGGCCGGAAGCGCGCGAGTGGCTCGACGCCCACGGCTACGACGACACGCTCGCCTACGTACGCGCGATGGCTGTGCGCGTGCTGGAGGAAACAGGGCTGCTGCCACATCTCAACCCCGGCGTGCTGAGCTGGACGGACTTCCAGCGACTCAAGCCGGTCGCGCCGTCGATGGGCATGATGCTGGAGACGACCGCGACCCGCCTGTGGTCCGAGCCCGGCGGCCCGCACTACGGCTCGCCGGACAAGGAACCGGCGGTTCGCCTGCGGGTGCTTGAGGACGCTGGGCGATCGAACGTCCCGTTCACGACCGGGTTGCTGATCGGGATCGGCGAGACGTACGCGGAAAGGGCAGACGCGCTGTTCGCGATCCGCCGCGTCCAACGCCAGTACCAGGGCATTCAAGAGATCATCATCCAGAACTTCCGCGCGAAGCCTGATACGGCGATGCGGCGGACCGCTGACGCCGATCTGGATGAGCTGGCGGCGGCGATCGCCGTTGCCCGGTTGATTCTCGGCCCGGCCGCGCGCATCCAGGCCCCGCCGAACCTGGTCGGCGAACAATACGCTCAGATGATTGACGCGGGCATCGACGACTGGGGTGGCGTCTCCCCGCTGACGCCGGATCACGTCAATCCGGAGCGTCCGTGGCCGCACATCGAGGAGCTGGCCGCGCGGACGGCTGACCTCGGGTTCACCCTCCGCGAGCGACTAACGATCTATCCGGAGTTCGTCAAGCGCGGCGAGCCCTGGCTCGATCCGCGTCTCGTGCCGCACGTGCGCGCGCTCGTCGATCCGGCGACCGGACTCGCCGACGAGGACGCGATCGTGGAGGGGCGCGCATGGCAGGAGCCCGAGGCGGTTCTCAGCGCGTCCGGCCGTACCGATCTTCATACCGCGATTGACGCGGAAGGGCGCACCGACGACCGGCGTGGCGACTTCGATGCGGTGTACGGGGACTGGGAGGAACTGCGGGAGTCGGAATCGGTACGGCGCGGCAGTGGAAATCACAACGGCGCGCAGAAGGGGCGAGCCGATGGCCCGGGCGCGCCGATTCGGCTTGATAGTGAGGTGCGCGCGGCGTTGTCGGTCGCGGCTGACGACCCGACGCGGCTGACAGACGCTCAGGCGCTCGCCCTGTTCAGCACAGCCGCGCACGCCACGCCGGATCATGCCGCCGCGCTCGACGAACTGTGCCGGATCGCGGATGACGTGCGGCGGGCGACGGTGGGGGAGGAGGTGACGTTCCTCGTTACAAGGAACATCAACTTCACCAACGTTTGCTACACCGGCTGCCGGTTTTGCGCCTTCGCTCAGCGTCGCACCGATGCCGATGCGTACACGCTCTCCCTCGACCAGGTCGCCGACCGCGCGCAGCAAGCGTGGGAGGTGGGCGCGACCGAGGTGTGTATGCAGGGCGGCATTCATCCCGACCTGCCCGGTACCGCATACTTCGACATCGCGCGCGCGGTGAAGGAACGCGTTCCAGGCATGCATGTACACGCCTTCTCGCCGATGGAGGTCGCGAACGGAGTTTCCCGTACGGGGATGTCGATCCGGGACTGGCTAACCGCGGCGCGCGAATCCGGGCTCGACACTATTCCGGGTACTGCGGCCGAGATCCTGGATGACGAGGTGCGCTGGGTCCTGACCAAAGGCAAGCTGCCGGCCGCGGCCTGGGTGGAAATCGTCGAGACCGCGCACAGCGTCGGCCTGCGCTCCTCCTCCACGATGATGTACGGCCACGTCGACGAGCCGCGGCACTGGGTCGGCCACCTGCGCCTGCTCGCCGACATGCAGCGCCGAAACCTCGACCGCGGCCACGCCGGCTTCACCGAGTTCGTGACGCTGCCGTTCGTGCACACCAACGCGCCGGTGTACCTGGCCGGCATCGCCCGCCCCGGCCCGACCATGGCCGAGAACCGGGCCGTGACCGCGATGGCCCGGCTGCTGCTGCACCCGCTGATCCCCAACATCCAGACCAGCTGGGTCAAGCTCGGCCCGGACGGCGCGGCCGAGATGCTGCGCAGCGGGGCCAACGACCTCGGCGGCACACTCATGGAGGAGACCATCTCGCGGATGGCCGGCTCGTCCTACGGCAGCTATAAGTCAGTACACGAAATCAAGGCGATTGCCGCCGCGGCCGGGCGGCCGACCCGGCAGCGCGGCACAACCTACGGCGACGTGTCCGAGGAGCGGGTCGCGACCGGCGAACGATTCGACGGCCATCTTCCGCAACTGCTGCCGGTCTTGGAAAACTGAGCGCATGACCTTCTCCATAGTCGCCCGCAGCGCAGACGGCCGGCACTTCGGCGTCGCGGTGGCCTCCAAGTTCCTCGCCGTCGGCGCCATGGTCCCGGCCGCCGCGGTCTCCCGCGAAGGCCGGCCGGGCGGCGCCCTGGCCACCCAGGCCCTGGCGAACCTGCGCTACCGGGACGAAGGGCTGCGGCTGCTGGCGGAGGGCCGCAGCGCGAAAGCGACCGTCGAGGAACTGACCAGCGCGGACGAGCTGGCCTCCGAGCGCCAGCTCGGCGTCGTGGACGCGGATGGCCAGGCGGCGACGTACACCGGCCCCGGCTGCCTGCCCTGGGCCGGCGGCGCGACCGGGTACGGCTACGCGATCCAGGGCAACATCCTGGCCGGCTCGCGCGTGGTGGCGCTGATGGAGGAGGCGTGGCTGGCCTCCGATCAGCGCGGACCGCTGGCCCGCAGGCTGCTCGCGGCGCTGACGGCCGGGGACAAGGTCGGCGGCGACAGCCGGGGCAAGCAGAGCGCGGCGCTGTACGTGGTCGCGGCTGGCGAGGGGTACGACGGCAGCGACGTGCTGGTCGACCTGCGTGTCGACGACCACGAGGAGCCGGTGGCCGAGCTGGCCCGGCTGCTTGACGTGCACGAGCTGCTGTTCGGCAAGCCCGACCCCGAGACGCTGCTCCCTCTCGAGGGCGAGCTGGCCGGGGAGGTCTCCAGGCTGCTGTCCGAGCGGGGCTTCACCGGCGAGCTGGGCAAGGCGCTGGGCAGCTGGGGCGGCCGGGAGAACCTGGAGATGCGCCTGGTGGAGGGCAAAATCGACCCGGTCGTGCTGGACTACCTGCGTAACGGTCCGGCTGGCGGGTAGCCGAGTAAAGCAGAGTCCTGTGTCCGGATGCAACGGACACAGGACATCAGACGCTGTGCTATGCCAGGGCAGGCTGGGACTGACGTGACCCGGCGGATGCGGTGTCCGATTGAACCGGACACCGCAGGTCCGGCTTGGTTCGCTTGGCCTCGTTGCGTTACGCGCTCGCCGCCCGCGCGCCGTCTGATGACTGCGCCTCGGCCCGCTTGAGCTCCTCCTCGATCGGGTCGGGCACGCTCGCGTTCTCCGACACCGGTGCCACCTCGGGCAGCGCCGGGATCTCGGGCGATTCGATCTGCTCCGGCTTGACCGGGGCGGTCAGCTCGGCCGCCTCCTCGTCCGCGTCGATCGCGCGGTTGCGGCTCCGGTTCCCGGCCCGCGCCTCGGCGGCGCGCTCAGCGTGCGGCAGCGACGAGTGCTCGAGGAAGCGCAGCAGTTCCACCGGGAACGGCAGGATCACCGTGGACGACTTCTCCGAGGCGACCTCGACCATCGTCTGCAACAGGCGCAACTGCAACGCCGCCGGGCTGTCTGACATCACGTCGGCCGCCTGCGCCAGCTTCTTGGAGGCCTGGAGCTCGCCGTCGGCGGTGATGATGCGAGCGCGCCGCTCCCGGTCCGCCTCCGCCTGCCTGGCCATCGTGCGCTTCATCGACTCGGGCAGCGCGACGTCCTTGATCTCCACCCGGTCGATGTGGATGCCCCAGCCCACCGCCGGCGAGTCCAACATCAGCGCCAGGCCCTGGTTCAGCGGCTCCCGGTTGGTCAGCAGGTCGTCCAGCTCGGACTTGCCGATGATCGACCGCAGCGAGGTCTGCGCGACCTGCCCGATCGCGAACTGGTAGTCCTGCACCTCGACCAGGGCCCGCACGGGGTCGACCACGCGGAAGTACACGACCGCGTCGACGCGCACCGTCACGTTGTCGCGCGTGATGCCCTCCTGCGCGGGCACCGGCATCGTCACGATCTGCGTGTTGACCCGCACCAGCTTGTCGGAGAAGGGCACCAGCATGGCGATTCCGGCCTCTCGCGGCCGACCGAGCACCTTCCCCCAGCGGAACACCACGCCCCGCTCGAACTGCCGCACGACTCGGAACCGCGGACGACCGAACAGCGCCGCCACGGCTACTACGGCGATCGCTATCTCGACACCCACCGTGCGTCACCCCAATCCAGGATGATCAATTGAATTGTTCTTTTTCGTACCCCGTCGACGTCACGCCGTAGCCCATCGTAAGCCTGCGTATCCGTCTACGTACACGGCCCTGCGGCACCGATGGGTTCAGAGCGATCGACCGCCCGGTGGTGTGCGCCGCCCCGAAATGCGGTCATGTCTGGGCCACCGCTGTCGGTACGATCGTGCAGAGCAGCGCACCTCCGCGCCGCGCCGGAAGTAGACGAAGCAGAGCAGACGAACAAGGAGACCACGGTGTCCGAGATCCGGGTGACCATCGACCGCCAAGCCGAACGGGCCGAGCGGACGGTCACTACGGGCACGACCGTCGGCGACCTTTTCGCCGCGGAGTTCGGCGGCGACCGCTCCAACATCGCCGCGCGCCTGCACGCGGCGGGTTCCGCGCACGGCGTGCTGATCGACCTCGCCAGGCCGCTCGCCGACGGCGACGTGATCGCCCCGGTCGCGATCGACTCCGAGGACGGGCGCGCGATCCTGCGGCACTCCACCGCGCATGTGATGGCGCAGGCGGTGCAGGAAGTCTTCCCCGAGGCCAAGCTCGGCATCGGCCCGCCGATCAAGGACGGGTTCTACTACGACTTCCAGGTCGAGCGGCCCTTCACCCCGGAGGACCTCAAGACCATCGAGCAGCGCATGCAGGCGATCGTCAAGCAAGGCCAGCGCTTCTCCCGCCGCGCCGTCTCCGACGACGACGCGCGCGCCGAGTTGGCCGCCGAGCCGTTCAAGCTGGAGCTGATCGGCCTGAAGGGCTCCGCCGCGAACGCCGCCGACGGCGCCTCGGCCGAGGTCGGCGCGGGTGAGCTGACCATCTACGACAACCTCGACCCCAAATCCGGCGAGCTGTGCTGGAAGGACCTGTGCCGCGGTCCGCACCTGCCGACCACCCGTAACATCCCCGCGTTCAAGCTGATGCGCTCGGCCGCCGCGTACTGGCGCGGCAGCGAGAAGAACCCGCAGCTTCAGCGGATCTACGGCACCGCGTGGGAATCGAGGGACGCCCTCAAGGCGCACCTGGAATTCCTCGCCGAGGCGGAGAAGCGCGACCACCGCAAGCTCGGCACCGAGCTTGACCTGTTCTCCATCCCGGACCAGATCGGCTCTGGCCTCGCGGTGTTCCACCCCAAGGGCGGCACCGTGCGCATGGCGATGGAGGAGTACTCCCGCCGCCGGCACGAGGAGGCGGGGTACGAGTTCGTATACACCCCGCACACCACCAAGGGCACCCTCTACGAGACCTCTGGCCACCTGGACTGGTACGCCGACGGCATGTACCCGCCCATGGAGCTGGACGAGGGCGTCAAGTACTACATGAAGCCGATGAACTGCCCGATGCACAACCTGATCTTCGACGCGCGCGGCCGCTCTTACCGCGAGCTGCCGCTGCGGCTGTTCGAGTTCGGGACGGTGTACCGGTACGAGAAGTCCGGCGTCGTGCACGGCCTGACCAGGGCCCGCGGCTTCACCCAGGACGACGCGCACATCTACTGCACCGTGGAGCAGATGCCAGGTGAGCTGGACAGCCTGCTCACCTTCGTGCTGAACCTGCTGCGCGACTACGGCCTGAACGACTTCTACCTGGAGCTGTCCACCCGCGACCCGGAGAAGTCCATCGGCACCGACGAGGCCTGGGCCGAGGCCACCGAGGCGCTGCGCCAGGCCGCGCTCAAGCAGGAACTCGAGCTGGTCGACGACCCGGGTGGCGCGGCGTTCTACGGACCGAAGATCTCGGTGCAGGCCAGGGATGCGATCGGGCGCACCTGGCAGCTCTCGACCATCCAGGTCGACTTCAACCAGCCCGAGCGCTTCGGCCTCGAGTACACCGGCGCGGACGGCGCCCGCCACCAGCCGGTGATGATCCACCGCGCGCTGTTCGGCTCGATCGAGCGGTTCTTCGCGATCCTGCTGGAGCACTACGCGGGCGCGTTCCCGGCCTGGCTGGCCCCGGTGCAGGTGACCGGAATTCCGATCACCGACACGCACGTGGCGTACCTCGACGAGATCGCCGCCAAGCTGCGCGCTCAGGGCATCCGCGTCGAGGTGGACGCGTCGGACGACCGCATGCAGAAGAAGATCCGCAACGCGCAGAAGGCCAAGGTGCCCTACATGCTGCTGGCCGGAGACGAGGACGCGGCAAAGGGCGCGGTCTCGTTCCGTTACCGCAGCGGTGAGCAGAAGAACGGCGTGCCGGTCGACGAGGCCGTCGCCGAGATCGTCGCGGCGGTGCGCGAACGGCGCTGACCCGCCGAGGCTCGCTCCCGTGCGGGCTCTCGCAGGCCGGTCACCAACCAGGCACGGTCGTGACCGGCCCCGAGGCTCACCCAATATGCTGGCCGCTATGGATGCGCGGATGCAGACCGAGCGGCAGGCAGGTGTTCAGGACGGCGCCGACGGCACCGGTTCCGGCTCCGGTCAGCCTGACGGTCCCGGCGTGCCCGACGACGTCGAGCGGCTGTGGATGCCGCACCGCATGGCGTACATCAAAGGTGAGAACAAGCCGGAAAGCACCGAGGCCGGCGACGGCTGCCCGTTCTGCCGGGTGCCCACGCTCAGCGACGAGCAGGGGCTTATTGTCGAGCGCGGAAAACTCGTCTACGCGGTCCTCAATCTTTATCCGTACAGCCCCGGTCACCTGCTCATCTGCCCATACCGGCACATCGCCGACTACACCGAGCTGTCCTTGGACGAGACCGCCGAACTCGCCGCGTTCACCAAGCAGGGCATGGCCGCGCTGCGTGCCGCCTCGAACCCGCACGGCTTCAACCTGGGCATGAATCAGGGCACCGTCGCCGGGGCGGGCATCGCCGCGCACCTGCACCAGCACATCGTGCCGCGCTGGGGCGGCGACGCGAACTTCATGCCGGTGATCGGCCGTACCAGGGTTCTGCCGCAACTGCTCGCCGACACCCGCGATCTGCTAGCGCGGCATTGGTCCGCGGACACCGACGCCTCTTAAGATCATTTGCATGCACGCCACCCTCGCGCTGCCGACCGGCCGGCTCATCGTCGGCGATCCGAGCGCGCTGTTCGGTGACGCCAAACCGCTCGACCTCACGCTGCCGCCGGGCGAATATCAGGTATCCGCAAACGCGTCTGGGCTCGAACTGCGCGTCGCTGAGGACGAACCGGTGCGGTGGGAGACGGCGGCGCCTGGATTCGACGCACCGTCAGGTTACCTATGCCTGCTCGACGAATCCGCGCTCACCGAGTTCACCGACCTCGGCGACGAGCCGGTCGACGAGTACGAACTGCTCACCGAGCGGCTGCGCGAACACCCCGGCGAACCGGTCGAGTACTCCGGGCTGGTCGTCTTCCCGATCCGTGCCGACCGGGTACTGGCCCTGCGGGCCGGGTGCGACCGGACTGGCCGGTGCACCCGGATCACCGCGCAGTTCTGACGATCAGGACGCCGACTCGGCCAGGATCTTCGCCGCGACCTGAGGCGGCATGGCCTCGTGCCGTAGGTATTCGCGCGTGAACACGCCGGTGCCGTGCGAGAGGGAGCGCAGCTCCACCGGGTAACGCGACAGCTCGGTCTCCGGCACCTCCGCGCGCACCAGCGTGCGTCCAGACGAGTCGGGTTCGGTGCCAAGCACCCGGCCGCGCCGTCCCGACAGGTCACCCATCACCGCGCCGAGGAATTCGTCCGCTACCCGGATCTCCACCGCGTCGACCGGTTCCAGTAGCGCGCCGGTGATCTTCGCCGCCGCGTCCTTGAGCGCCAGCGCGCCGGCCGTCTGGAACGCCATGTCGGAGGAGTCCACCGAGTGCGCCTTGCCGTCGAACAGCGTCACGCGCACGTCGACCAGCGGGTATCCGGCGAAAACGCCCCGCTCAAGCTGCGTGCGCACGCCCTTCTCCACCGACGGGATGAACTGCCGCGGGACCGCGCCGCCGACCACCTTGTCCACGAACTCGAAGCCCCCGCCGTTCGGCAGCGGCTCGACTTGGATGTCGCAGATCGCGTACTGACCGTGCCCGCCGGACTGCTTGACGTGCCGCCCGTGCCCGGACGCGTTACCCGTGAACGTCTCCCGCAGCGAGATGCGGTAAGGCACCGTGTCCACGGCCACGCTGTACCGCGTCGCCAACCGGTCAAGGACCACGTCGCGGTGCGCCTCGCCCATGCACCACAGCACCAGCTGATGCGTCTCCGGGTTGATCTCCAGGCGCAGCGTCGGGTCCTCGGCCACCAGCCGGCCCAGCGCCTGCCCAAGCTTGTCCTCGTCCGACTTCGCCTTCGCCAGCACCGCCACCGGCAACAGCGGATCGGGCATCACCCACGGCTCCATCAGCGCCGGGTCGTCCTTCGCCGAGAGCGTGTCGCCGGTTTCGGCGTGTGCCAGCTTCGCGACCGCCACGATGTCGCCGGCCACCGCCTGCTGGATCGTGCGCTGCACCTTGCCCAGCGGGCAGGAGAGCGCGCCGACCTTCTCGTCCACGTCGTGATCCGGGTGACCGCGCTCGGCCCGGCCGTGCCCCGACACGTGCACGGGCTGCTCCGGGTGCAGCGTCCCGGAGAACACCCGCACCAGCGAGATCCGCCCGACGTATGGGTCCGAGGTCGTCTTGACCACCTCGGCCACCAGCGGACCGTTCGGATCGCACTCCAGTGGCGACTTCGGCCCGCCGCTCGGCGTGGTGACCGCCGGGATCAAGTGCTCGCCGGGGGCCGGGAACGCCTTCGTCATCAGCTCAAGCAGCTCGATCGCGCCGACCCGGATAGCGCCGTCGTCCGCGCCTTCGTGCGGCACCGTGCCCAAGGGCAGCACCGGGTAGAAGTGGCCGCGGGCCACCGCGGTTTCCAGATCATCGATCAGTACCTTGACGTCGATCTGCTCGCCGCCGAGGTAACGGTCCATCAGAGATTCGTCCTCGCTCTCCGCGATGATCCCCTCGATCAGCGCGTTACGCGGCTCCTCGATCAGCTCCAGGTGCTCCGGATCGGGCTCGTTCTCCACCCGCTGCCCGCCGGTGTAGTCGTAGATCCGCTCCGAAAGCAGGCCCATCACGCCGCCGACCTGCTCATGGTCGTCCAGCAGCGGCAGATAGAGCGGCTGCACCCCGTCCCCGAAGACCCGCTGGCAGATCGCCACCGTCTCGTCGAAATCCGCCCGCGGGCTGTCCAGCTTCGTCACGACGACCGCGCGCGGCATGCCCACCGCCGCGCACTCCTCCCACAGCAGTTGCGTCGCGCCGTCCACGCCGTCCGCCGCCGAGACGACGAACAACGCGGCGTCCGCGGCCCGCAGCCCCGCCCGCAGATCGCCGACGAAGTCCGCGTAACCCGGCGCGTCCAGCAGATTGACCTTGATCGCGCCGAACTCGAGCGGCGCGAGCCCCAGGCTGACCGAGCGGCCGAGCCGGTGTTCGATGTCGTCGCAGTCGGTGACCGTCGATCCGTCCTCCACCCGCCCGGGCCGCCCGATCGTCCCGGTCGCCGCGAGCAGCGACTCAACCAGGGTCGTCTTCCCGGCGCCGGTGTGCCCTACCAGGACCACGTTGCGGACGGACTCCGGCCGCTCGGCCACCGGCGCCTTCGCATCCCTGCCGCCGCGGTTGGCATCCTTCTTCTCGGACATCGCTATCCTCCCGGCGAGTACTGGCCCGCGTCCGCGCTGATCGGCGCGCCCGGCTTCGTCGCCGCGCCGTGCCGATCCGAATTCTCGCGCGTAACGCAGTGTTCAGGTTTTCCTTGCAGACAACTCCTCTTCGAAGCGCCCGACAAGTCCTCTTCAAGCCTTCCACCCGAGCGGGCGTCGCGCGATCCGCCACACCCGGGCGCGCGCCGCGGCATCATCAGGACCTGCGGGCGCGGGCCGGGAACATTCGCGGGCCGCGAACCCAATACGATGGGCGCCGCGGTCCGCTGCCCTGAACCGGGCTCCGGGGGCCACGCCGCCCTAAACACTGCACCGTGCGCAGCGCCCCACGCGCTGCCGACGACGCTGGGACTTCGATGCTGAACCGCTACGCGCGGGCGTTCTTCACCCGCGTGCTCACCCCCACCGCGCAGTTCCTGCTGCGGCGCGGGGTAGGACCCGACACCGTCACCGTCGTCGGCACGCTCGGCGTGGTCGTCTCGGCGCTCGCGCTCTACCCGCGCGGGGAGTTCTTCTGGGGCACCGTCGCGGTCACCTCGTTCATCTTCTCCGACCTGCTCGACGGCACCATGGCCCGGCTGGCCGGGCGGGTGTCCAGGTGGGGCGGTTTCCTCGACGCCACCATGGACCGCTTCGGCGACGCGGCGATCTTCGGCGCTCTGGCCTACTACTTCGCCGGGGTGCGCGACCGGTGGATGTTCGTGCTCGCCCTGATCTGCCTGGTCTCCGGCGCGATCACCTCGTACGCGCGGGCCAAGGCCGAATCGCTCGGCTACGAGTGCTCGGTCGGCGTCGTCGAACGCGGCGAGCGGCTGGTCGGCTCGCTGGTGGCCACTGGTCTGGCCGGGCTCGGCGTGCCGTTCATCCAGGCGATCGCGCTGTGGGGGCTGGCGATCGGATCGACCGTCACCGTCGTGCAACGCATCCTGCACGTGCGCAAGCAGGCCATGGCCGTCGGCCCCGCCGGCCCGGTTAGTCCTGAGAGCCCGGCCGCACCGGGTGAGCCGATCGCGGAGGCAAGCGAATGAGCAACCTGAAGGATGGGGCGACCTACCGCCTCTACGCGTTCGGCTGGGGCGTGGTCAAGCGGCTGCCCGAGCGAACCGCATACCGGCTGTTCGAGCGAGTCGCCGACCGCGTCTGGGCCAAACAGGGCAAGGGCGTCACCCAGTTGGAGCGCAACCTGGCCCGCGTGCTCGGGCCAGAGGCGACCCCAGAAGACATCCGCCGGGTCTCCAAGCAGGCGATGCGCAACTACCTGCGCTACTGGTGCGACACCTTCCGGCTGGAGACGTGGTCGCAGGAGCGGATCGACGCCACCTTCCCGCTCGACGGGCAGGACATCCTGGACAAGGAGTTCGCCGCGGGCAAGGGCGTGGTCCTCGCCCTGCCGCACATGGGCAACTGGGACCACGCGGGAGCCTGGGCCGCCAACCATTTCGGCGGCTTCACCACGGTCGCCGAGCGGCTCAAGCCGGAGCGGCTGTTCGAGCGCTTCCTCGCCTATCGCGAGTCGATCGGCATGGAGGTACTGCCGCTGACCGGCGGCCAGAACACCTTCCTCGGCCTGGTCCGGAGGCTCAAGGCCGGCGGCGTGGTCTGCCTGGTGACCGAGCGCGACCTGACCGCCCGCGGCGTGCCGGTGCGCTTCTTCGGCGAGACCACCAAGCTGCCGGCCGGCTCCGCGGCGCTGGCCGTGTCGACCGGGGCCGCGCTGATGCCGGTGACGCTCTGGTACGAGGCCGGCTACCAGCAGGCGAAGGTTCACCCGAAGATCGAGGTCCCGGCGGAGGGCACCCGCGAGCAGAAGATCGCGGCGATGTGCCAGGCGCTGGTCGACGTCTTCGCGCAGGGCATCGCCGAGCATCCGGCCGACTGGCACATGCTGCAGAAACTCTGGCTGGCCGACCTGGACCCGGCCAAGGCTCCCAAGCCCGCCGCCGAGTGAACGTGAATCCACGGCGCGCGAGACGACGCTCGAGGCCGCGCCCATGAAGATCGGGATCGTCTGCCCCTACGCCTGGGACGTGCCCGGCGGCGTGCAGTTCCACGTGCGCGACCTTGCCGCGCACCTCATCGGCCTTGGCCACGAGGTCTCCGTCCTCGCGCCCGCCGACGACGACACGCCTGTCCCGCCTTACGTCGTCTCGGCCGGACGCGCCGTTCCCGTGCCCTACAACGGCTCGGTCGCGCGCCTGAACTTCGGGTTCCTGTCCGCCGCACGGGTCCGCCGCTGGCTCCACGACGGCGCGTTCGACGTCGTGCACCTGCACGAGCCCGGGACGCCGTCGCTTTCCCTCCTCGCATGCTGGGCCGCCACAGTCCCGATGGTCGCGACCTTCCACACCGCCAATCCCCGCTCCCGCGCAATGACCGCGGCCTATCCGATCCTGCAGCCGGCCCTGGAGAAGATCAACGCGCGGATCGCGGTCAGCGAGTACGCCCGCCGCACCCTCGTCGAACACCTCGGCGGCGACGCGGTGGTGATCCCGAACGGCGTGGACGTCGCCTACTTCGCCGACGCGCAGCCAAGGTCCGAGTGGATCACGCCGGACGGCGACGACGGCCCGGACGGCAAGGGCGGCACGATCGGGTTCATCGGCCGCATCGACGAGCCGCGTAAGGGCCTGCCGGTGCTGCTCGAAGCGTTTCCCGCGATCGTCGACGCCCGGCCCGCCACGCGTCTGCTCGTCGCCGGCCGCGGCGACACCGAGGAGGCGGCGGAGGCGCTGCCCGACGAAGTGCGCGACAACGTGACTTTCCTCGGCATGGTCACCGACGAGGAAAAGGCCGAACTGCTGCGCTCCGTGGACATCTACTGCGCGCCCAATACCGGCGGTGAGTCCTTCGGCATCATTCTGGTCGAGGCGATGAGCGCAGGCGCGCCCGTCCTGGCCACCGATCTGGACGCGTTCTCGCTGGTACTCGAGGGCGGCTCGGCCGGCCAGATGTTCCCCAACAGCGACGCCGCGGCGCTGGCGCAGGCCGCGCTCGGGCTGCTGGCCGCCCCGGACCGCCGCAGCGCCCTGCGGGAAGAGGCGACCCGGTGCGTGCGCAAATACGACTGGTCGGTGGTCGCGGACGACATTCTCTCCGTCTACGAGATGGTCACCGAGTCCAATGCCGAAGTCAGCACCCGGGCCAGCCAAACTCGCGCCAGTCAAACCCGCACCAGTGCCGCGCGCACCGGGACGGCGAGATTCGGACCGCTCGGGAACCTGGGCACGCGGCGCGATGAGCCGCAGGCCGACTCCGATCGGAGCCAGCGGTGAAGCTCGTCCTGACGCAGTACACCGAGATCGCGGTCCTTATCGCGGTCGTCATCCTGCTGATCGGCCTGTATCTAAGCTGGACCGCCACCCGGCTCGACCGGCTGCACGTACGCCTTGACGCTGCGCGTGTCGCCTTGGACGCTCAGCTGGTCCGTCGATCCGCGGCCACCCTGGAACTCGCTCGCTCGGGGCTGCTCGACGTCGCGACCGCCGTCATCCTCGCCACCGCGGCGCGCAGCGCCCAGATCGCGACCGAGGACGAGCGCGAACCGGCCGAATCGGCGCTGACTCGTGACCTGCGCGCGGCGTTCGACGACCCCGAGGAACTTGCGCAGGTGCGCGCGACGCCAGAGGGCGCGGACCTGGTCCAAGAGCTAGGCGGGGCGATGCGCAGGGTCCAGCTTGCGCGGCGCTTCCATAACGAATCGGTGCGCGCGGTACGCCAGATCCGCGGTTACCGCCGGGTGCGGTACTTCCGCCTGGCTGGTCGTGCCCCCGAGAAACCGACTTTCGAAATCGACGACGAGCCCCCCGCGGTCTTCTCTCGCTAAGGCACGGGCCTAAGCCGACGCGTTCTCCCGGTAAGAGTCACTCCCTCTCACCGCCCCGCACTGCGTAAGCCTGAGGTGGGGCGCTTCTAACAAGCCGTGAGCCGGAATCATGCTCATCACGTCATAAGATGGATGCGTCACCATCACGTCCGAGTCACCCGCGAGCGAGGTTAGCTGTGTCCACCACCCCCACTCCCGGCCAGGCCGACGCGGCCCCACAGCTCGGTACGGCCCGCGTCAAGCGCGGCATGGCCGAGATGCTCAAGGGCGGCGTCATCATGGACGTGGTCACCCCCGAGCAGGCGAAGATCGCCGAGGACGCCGGCGCGGTAGCGGTCATGGCGCTTGAGCGCGTCCCGGCCGACATCCGCAAGGACGGCGGCGTGGCCCGCATGTCCGACCCGGACATGATCGACGGCATCATCGCCGCCGTTTCCATCCCGGTCATGGCCAAGGCCCGGATCGGGCACTTCGTCGAGGCCCAGGTGCTCCAGTCGCTCGGCGTCGACTACATCGACGAGTCCGAGGTGCTGACTCCCGCCGACGAGACCCACCACATCGACAAATGGGCCTTCACCGTCCCGTTCGTGTGCGGCGCGACCAACCTCGGCGAGGCGCTGCGCCGGATCGCCGAGGGCGCCGCGATGATCCGCTCCAAGGGCGAGGCGGGCACCGGCAACGTGGTCGAGGCCACCCGGCACATGCGTCAGATCCGCGCCGACATCCGCCGGCTGAGCACGCTCGACGAGTCCGAGCTGTTC
>NZ_DATNGK010000188.1:0-19625 GCF_035605935.1 Actinocrinis sp.
TGACTTCTTGCGCGCCGGAGACGACAATGTCGGAACCGGACCGCTTGCCCGAGGAAGTCAGCGGACTGACGTGGATGCCGCCTGAAGCCTGCCAGGCGACGTACACACCGCCGTTCGGCGCGGCCTCAGCGTCGATGCGGCGCCATTGCGGCACCTCGTTGTATCCCGACTGTAGGTATGTGGTCGAGGCGCTGAGGTCCAGCTGCGTCGTGGACAGATCGGCAGCGAGGGATGTACCGGAAGGCGTGTGACTCGGCGAGGGCGAGGCGCTTGCTGACGTGCTGGGTGTCGCGGACAGCGCGCTGGCGGCGGGCGACGGGCTCGTCGTCGCTGCCGCGACGGCGGTGTGGGTCGGGTTGTGGGCGACCGCGTACGCCGCACCTGCGCCCACCGCGACGACTGCGGCCGCGACTGCGGAAACGGCCTTGCCCGAGGCGTGTACCGCGAGGTGCTGAGTTACGTTGCCGTGCCGCGCGTGCGCACTGCGGCCACGGCTCGTCGCTTTCCGCGCGGATTGCACGTATCGCCCCGACACGTCGGCCGCACGCCTTGTCGCCTCCGCCGCGCTTGCGGAAACCGCGAAACCGGCCGTCGCTCGAGTCAAGTGCGCGACGAGCAACGCGGGCACCGGGACCAGAGCCAGCCCCGCCAGCAGCCGCTCGGCGGCGACGAGGCCTTCGCTGTGCCGAGCGCACACCACACATTCACGCACGTGACGCGCGAACAGCTTGCGCCACGCCGACGTCGGCCGACCGTCCCAAGGGCGTGCGATGGCGTCGAACTGCGCGCACCGGGGCACCGACTCGATCGCCCGCACCACGGTCCTGGACGCATCCAGCCGTGCCTTCATGCGCTGCACACGCACCGAGGCGTGGCCAGGCGTCAGCCCCAAGGCCTCGACCAACTCGGCGCGGCTCAGCTCCCCGGCGGCCTCCAGCCACCACAGCGCCAACAGTTCCCGGTCGTCCTCGTCCAACCAGCGGGTCGCCAGCGCGGTCTCGCGGCGCTGATCCGCCAGCTCCAGCCGCAGAATCGTCAGGTCCACGAAGTCGGCGCCCGGGTCGGCCGACTGCGCCGGGAACGCGGCGGCTTGGTCCAACCAGCCAGGCCGAGCCCGGCGCGCCGACCACCGATCGCGCACCTGCCGCACCGCGATCGCCACCATCCACGAGCGGAAGGCCGACGGGTCGCGCAGATCGCGCAGCCGGTCTACGACGCGGAAGAGCGTTTCCTGCACGACGTCGTCCACCTCGTGGTCGCCGTCGAGCGCGCGCCCCACGATGTTGTAGAGCAGCGGCAGGTAGCGGGCGACCAGTTCGTCCATCGCCGCCTGGTCTCCGGCCCGCGCGGCCAGGACCAGGGCGGCATCCTCGCGCCCGCCACTCGGTGGTATCCGGTGCATCGCCGCTCCTGACTCTCCGGCCGACGCGCGTCACGCATCCGCCCTCCGACCTGACAACCAGGAGACCGTCGCGAGCCGGTGCGAAAACAGAAAACGCCGACAGCATGCCGCCTCGGCGGCCGTTTTCACAGCCGCGGGCTTACCGGGCGCAGGTCAGAGGCGCGGGTCCACCGGCTCAGACTCCAGGGCGAGCACCGCGAACACACTCTCGTGCACCCGGTACAGCGGCTCATGCGCGACGAAACGCTCCAGTGCCTCCAGCCCGAGGGCGTACTCGCGCAGCGCCAGCGACTGCTTTCGGCCGAGGAAGCGCCCCCGCAACCGCGCGAGATTGCGCGGCTCCAGGTATTCGGGCCCGTAGATGATGCGCAAGTACTCGGGTCCGCGGCACTTCACGCCCGGCTGCACGATCCGCCGTCCGTCACGCACCAGCGCGGCGTGCGGCTTGACCACCATGCCCTCGCCGCCGCTCTCGGTCATCCGCTCCCACCATGCGGTCGCCTCGGTGACCTGCCGCGCGTCATCGAGTTCGACGACACGCCGGTCCGTGCGGCGCAACAGCTGCGAATCGGCGGCGCACAGCCGATCGAGCCGATCGAGGTGCCAGCTGTGGTCACGGGTGGCGTAGACGGCGCCCTCGGCCGCGAGGATCTGGAACGGTGCGAGTTGCACGCCGTCCAGGCCCGAGGTCGGCCAGCAGTACCGGCCGTAGGCAGCGGTGAACGACCGCGCGTCGTCCAGCCGCTTCGACTGTGCCGCCTGTATGTCGGCCACGTCCAGCCCACGCGCCGCCGCCCGGCCGAGCAGATCGACCGCCACCCCGAGCGAGGAGCGCGCCGCCGCGCCGACCGCTGCGTACTGGTCGCGCAGCAGGCCCATCGCCTTTGCCGACCAGGGCAACAGCTCGCAGTCCAGGGCCAGCCAGTTCGTGGCCAGCTCATCCCAGAGCCCTGTGTCGCCGATGGCCCGGCGCAGCCGATCGAGCAGCGCCGCGGTCAGCGCTTGGTCGTCGAAGAACGGCCGGCCGGTGCGGGTGACCACGACGCCGTAGGAGCCGTCGTCAACGCCGAAGCGATCCGCGGCCGTAGCCTCGTCGCGAGCCACGATCACGACGGCGCGTGAACCCATGTGCTTCTCTTGGCACACGACCGTGCCGACGCCGGACTCGCGAAAGTACCCGAAGGCCTGCTCCGGGTGCTCCAGGAACCCTTCACGCGGTGAGGTGGCCACCGGGGCCATCGTCGGCGGCAGGTAGATCAGCCATCGAGGATCGACCGCGAAGCGGCTCATCACTTCCAGCGCCGCCGCCGCGTTCTCCTCGCGCACGACCAGGTTTCCCATCAGGCGGGACTCGACCGTGCGCCGTCCGAACACGTCGCCGAGGTCGAGCACGCCGGGCTCGCGGTTCCCGACGCCGCCCGATCCGACGCCGCCCGATTCGACGGCATTGAGCGGCCGGACCGGCTCGTACCAAACCTGCTCGGCGGGCACCGCGACGAGCTCGCGCTCGGGATAGCGCAACGCGGTCAGCTCGCCGCCGAAAACGCAGCCGGTGTCCAGGCAGATGGTGTTGTTGACCCAGTTCGGCCGTGGTACCGGAGTATGGCCGTAGACGACCACTGCCTTGCCGCGGTACTCGTTAGCCCACGGGTAACGCACCGGCAACCCGTACTCGTCCGTCTCTCCGGTGGTCTCGCCATATAGGGCGAACGAGCGCACCCGGCCCGAAGCGCGACCCTGATAAGCCTCCTTGAGCCCGGCATGCGCGACGACCAGGCGTCCGCCGTCGAGCACGTAGTGACTGATCAGTGCGCGGCAGAACTCCGCGACCTGCTTGCGGAACTCCTCGTCCTCGCGGCCGAGCTGCTCCAGCGATTCGGCCAGGCCGTGAGTGTGCTGAACCTTGCGTCCGCCTAGCGCGCGCACCAGCTTGTTCTCGTGATTCCCGGGCACACACAGCGCATGTCCGGCCTCGACCATCCCCATGACCAGGCGCAGTACTCCAGGCGTGTCCGGCCCGCGGTCGACGAGGTCTCCTACGAACACCGCGGTGCGAGCCACGCCGGTCTCGGGATCGGCCGGCGGCAGCGCGTCGATTGGGCGGCCCTGGCCGTCTCGCACGAGCGTGTACCCGAGCTGGACCAGCAGCGACTCCAGCTCCGCGCGACAGCCGTGTACGTCACCGACGATGTCGAACGGCCCGGTCAGCTCACGCTTGTCGTTATACGCCTTCTCGTATTCGATGACTGCCTGCTCGACCTCCTCGACCGAGCGCAGCACGTGAACCTTGCGGAAGCCCTCGCGCTCGAGGCCGTGCAGACTCGCCTTCAGGTCCTTGCGCTGACGGCTGATCACGTGCGGGCCGACCATCGCCCGCTCCGGCCGATGCGCATTGCGGTCCCGGCACACGCCCTCTGGCAGGTCGAGCACGATGGCTACCGGCAGCACGTCGTGGGCGCGCGCGACGTTGATCAGGGCCGCGCGGGCGGGCCGCTGCACACTGGTGGCGTCGATGACCGTGAGCAGGCCGCGGCGCAGCCGGACCCCGGCGATGTGGTGAACCAGCGCGAAGGCGTCGGCGGTCGAGGCCTGGTCGTTCTCGTCGTCGCTCACGACGCCACGGCACGCGTCCGAGGAAATGATCTGGGTGGGCTTGAAATGATTGCGGGCGAACGTGGATTTGCCCGAGCCGGTGACGCCGATCAGCACCACGAGGGACAGTTCCGGGATCGTCAGGGTCCTGGCGGCAGGCGTCGCCTGCGCGGAGCCGGTCGTCTCGGTTGCGCTTGTTGCGCCTGTTGAATCGGTCGCGTCAGTCGTGTCGTTCGTCATGCCGCCACCTCCTTCGAGCCGGTGAGCGCCGCATCGGTGAAAACGGCCATCTGCGTGGACGCGCCGTGCACTGGGTCCACGTCACCCACGGACCGGTACTCGACTGTGTAACCGTGGGTTGCGCCGACCCGCTGTGCCCAATCCGTGAACTGCGCGCGTGTCCACTCGAACCGGTGGTCGCGGTGGCGCATCCGGCCGGCCTCCAACGTCTCGTACAGCACGTTGTACTCGGCGTTCGGCGTGGTAACGATCACCGCCGTGGGCCGCGCAGCACCGAAAACCGCATGCTCCAGCGCGCCGAGACGTGGTGGATCTACGTGCTCGATGACCTCCATCAGCACAGCCGCGTCGTAACCCTTGAGTGCCGAGTCCGTGTACGTCAACGAGCCCTGCTTTAGCGTCATACGGCGCGCGACCATTTCGGGCTGCCGGTCAAGGTGCAGGCTGCGTGTGGCGTATTGCAAGGCGCGCGCCGAGACGTCCACGCCGACGATCTCGGCGAAGAAGCGATCGTGCATCAGCGCTCGTAGCAGCGCCCCGCCACCGCAACCGAGGTCCAGGACACGCTTCGCACCGACGTCCTTGAGCGCGGCAAGCACCGCCTCCCGGCGATGTATGGCCAGCGAAAGCTTGCGCGCCTCCGCAAGCGCGATCGCGGGCTGCTCGGCCGTTTCGGGCTCGCCTGCCGCAGCAGCCTGCGGCTGCGTCTCCGTCGCCGTGGCTTCGTCTGCGTCGACGGCATTGTCCAACTCGCTCTCAGCGACCTCGTCGCTCTCCGCGAGACGCCCGAGCGCCGTGCGCACAAGAGCGGGCCGACGCCCCAAGTAGCGGCGCGTGATCAGCTCGCGATCCGGATGCCCCGGCAGCCAGGCCTCGCCCGCGCGCAGCAGCTTGTCCACTTCCTCGGCCGAGATCCAGTAGTGCTTGGCTCCGTCGAGAACCGGGAGCAGCACGTAGAGCTGGCTTAGTGCGTCGGCCAGCCGCAGCACGCCGGTCAGTGTCACGTCGCAGTACCGTGACGCGCTCCAGTCCGGGAACGCCGGATCGAGCGCGATCGGTTCGGCCGCGACGTCCCAGCCCATCGGCGCGAAAAGCCGCTCGATCAACGCGGCGCTCGCCGGAACCGCGGGCAGGTGGATCGTCAGGGGCAGTGCGGTCGCGGCAAGCAGCGGTCGTTCCTTGGACGCGCCACGGATCGCGGTACGAAAGACTTGCCCGAGCGCCACGGCCAGCAAGGACGAAGCGGCGTACGGCCGGTCGTTGACGTACTGCGAGAGCGAGAAGTCCGCGGAGTCGAGATTCCGGGTCTTCACCAACGCAATTGGGTCGATCTCCAGCAGCAGCGCAGCCGTGCATACCGCGTCGTCCGCCTGTGGATAGAACACCCGCGACCGCCCGAAGGCATGCTCGAAGCTCTGCACCCGGCCCGGGTTCTTGGCCAGCAGGTATCCCAGGTCGGTGGCGGGCCAGCCAGCCCCCGGCGGGCGCGTTGCCGTGATCGTGACGAGCATGCGCACGAGTTTGACGCACCTCGGCGATCTGCGCCCACCGGATTTACCTGGGCCGATCCGGTCAGGTCAGTTCCACCAGCGGGAAGGCCCGGTGGCGGCGCGGCGGGACGAGGAAGTTCTGCCGGCGGGTCGCGGTGATGAAGCGTTCGAGTCCGTTGTCCGTGGTCGCCACGTTGTACTGCGCGGCCAGGTCGAGGGAGGCCTGGTGGCTGCGCATCGTCGCGAAGAAATCGGCGCTCGGCACGAACACGGTGAACTGGAGTTTCGGCTGGTTGCTGCCGTCCGGAACGTCCATGGCGTCGAAGCCGGGACCGTCCATCCGCACGTGGATCGGCGTGCCGTCGGCGGCTCGCGACGAGCGTTGCAGCGTCGAGAGGTGGCCCATGCGGTGCTCGTTGCCCGGCGTGCCGATGCCCTGTGCGCTGGTCAGCGCGTCGCCGGTGCCCTTGAAGGCATTGTCGAGGAACGAGGGGCCGCCGCCGTTGGTGAACTGGTCGGCGTTGCCGAGCGAGGGCGGCGGGGTGGAGCGGAACATGTATTGCACGCGCTCGGTGAACGTGCCGTCGCTGCCGGGAGTGCCGCTGTCGTCGAGGTCGAAGAACTGGACCAGGTCGAGGATGTCGTGCGAGAGGTGCTGGATCGCGCCGTTGTCGAAGTAGTCCCCTGCGACCGCGGTGGTCAGCCGAGCCGAGGCGTTGCCGGCGAAAGTCGTGATGGCGGCCGGTCCGCTGCCGTCGACCTGCTGATCCGCGAAGCCCATCCACATCGGCGAGTGCGGATGGATGAACGGGGCGAACGGCAGGTCGTTCGTGGCCGCCACATACCTGGGCAGCCCCATCTGCTGGAACATCGCCCGGCTCGAGGTGAAGGCGAGCAGGCCGGAGAATCGCGGCGAGGCGATCGGCCGCCCGGCCAGCGTGTTGCTGCCGCCGAGCCAGCTGACCACGTCGGCGACATACGAGTAGTCGTCGCCGCGCAGCGTGATCAAGATGTCGTTCGACTCGATCTGTACCGGCACGTTGAACCGGACCTTCGTGATGCCCGGGTTCAGCGCGGAGACATCGGTCGGGCTCGGCACCGCCTCCTCCAGCACGTATCGGCTGTGGTTCGCGGCCAGCCGCGGCATCGCGCCGGAAACGAGGCTGCCGTTAATACCGCCGGGCAGGCGGTTGAAATAGGAGATCCCGTAGGCGATGAAGGGGAAGACGCCGCCGGCCGCGAACGGGTAGTTGGCCTCGATGGTGCTCAGTGCGTTGGCGAGGATCGCTTGGTCGGCCTTGGTCGGAGTGCGCAGCAATCGTGCGGTGAGGAACGTGGTGTGTACCGGGCCGAAGCGGACCAGCACGCCGCTGATCGTCTGCGCCGGCGCGATGTAGTTGCCGATGTCGAACTGGATGTCAGGCAGCGAGGATGCCGCGTTCACCGCGCCGGGCAAGGGTTCCCGGATCGGGACTCGGGCGGCGCGTCCGGTCAGCTCGAGCGTGGCCAGCGCTGCGGCGAGCGCTCCGGTGCCCTTGAGGACGACGCGGCGACTCGGCTGGCCGAGGACGGTGTGTGCGGAAGTGGTCTGAGCCTCGGGGTGGTCGGGGAAGGCCTGCGGCCGTGGCTGGTGCCGAACGGGACAGACACGCGGGGTGGGGGCGGGAGTCTGTTCTCCCCGGAGCTCTGCTGACGAAGACACGTGCGGATCCGCTCTCTCGAAGCTTCCCCCCTCCGCGGGCACGGTATATAAGGGACGTGTGACCGGATAGGACGGAAAACCCCTAGGTGGGTTGCGTGCCCGCGCCGGCGCGCAGCGTTTGCGCGGGTCGGGGGTCTTCGCGTCCGTATACGGCGGCGACTGCTCCGGTACGACTGTTCACGCCGAGCTTGCGGAACAGATGGCTCTGAATGCTCTCCACCGTCTTGACCGAGATGTTGAGCGCGCGGGCGGTCTGCTTGACCGAGTTGCCCGCCGCGGCCAGGTTGATGATCTCGGACTCGCGCGCCGTCAGCCGCGCCGGGCGACTGGACGCCGGTTGCCGAAGCAGACCGCGCCGCAGCGCCTCGGCGACCGCCTGCGTCTCGCCATGCACGTCGAGCTTGGCGAAGATGCGGCGCTTGTGGTTCTCCACGGTCCGCGCGCTCACCCCGAGCTGTTCGCCGACCTGAGTGCAGCGGCGCCCGAGGCTGAGCAGCCGCAGCACGTCGAGTTCGCGCGCGGTCAGCGGCGTGTCGACCACGACGGCATCAGGCCGGCAGCATGCGTGGCCGCACTGCCGCGCCTCGGCCATCGCGGCCAGTTCCGTGCCGTCGGCGGCGAGCAGCACGACGTCGACCTGCGGATGGCCGCGCAGCAGGTTGGCGATCGACTCGCGCAACAGTGGATCAGGGCTCTGCACGACCACCCGAAGGCGGCGCTGCGCCTGCCCGTTCGTCAGGACCCGCCGGAATCGCTCATCTTGGCTCCCAGTTCCCGCCGGACGCGGATCGGTGCGCCATGTCGGCCCGTGCCGGAACTGTCCGCCACCCGCCCGGGGCGGAAAATCGAACTGCGCGCTCGCGCTGGTGGCCTTGCGCGGAACGTAGCCGGACCGGCTCGATCTGGCAAGAGGTCTAGACATAAGAGGTCTAGACAACTGATTTAGAGCGAGCGATGCATGATGTGCAGCGCGACGTAGCCCTCGGTCGGATGGTTGAAGGCTTCCGGCACAGTGCCGACGATCTTGAACCCGAGCGATTCGTACAGCCGGACCGCGTGCACGTTCGTCTCCACGACCGCGTTGAACTGGATGGCGCGGAATCCGGCGGCACGCGTCCACTCCAGCGAGTACTCGACCAGCGCACGGCCGACCCCGCGACCCGACCGCCGCGGATCGACCATGTAGCTCGCGCTGGCGATGTGTGCGCCGTTGCCCGGCCGGTTGGCGTACATGTTCGCGGTGCCGAGGATCTCGCCGGATTCGTCGACGGCAACGGCCGTGTGCTTTGGCGCGCTGAGCATCCACAGCTCGCGGCCCTGGCCCTCGGTCAGGTCCGTCGGGTAGGCGAACGTGTCGCCGGCCGCCACGATCGCGTGGAAGAAGGGCCAGATCGAGCGCCAGTCCTCCGATACGGCTTCTCTGATAAGCACGTTGCCATCTTGCCTGCCTCGTGGACCCGCGACCACACGGTTTCGCGAGCCGCCGCACGCGCTGCAGCCGCACCTGCCCGTTTCGCCCGGCCGCGTCCGGTTAGACACGAAGTCCGAGCGTGTGGCAGCAGAGCGGCAGAAGGGGCAGCGATGAACGATCGACCGGCAGCGGACGAGAACTACCCGGGCGCGGTGCTGTTCGACGTCGATGGCACGCTGATCGACACGTCATACCTGCACGCGGTCACCTGGTGGCAGGCCTTCCGCCAAGCCGGCCTCACGGTTCCGATGGCGAAGATACACCGCGCGATCGGAATGGGATCAGATCACCTGTTGGACCACCTGCTCGGTCCAGACCGCGACAAGGACGGCGACAGCGCGCTCGGCGCATCGCACGACGCGCTGTTCGCGGCGTACTGGCCGAATCTCCAGCCGTTCGACGGCGCGGCGCGCCTGCTGCACGCCTGCCAGCACCGCGGCTGGCGCGTGGTGCTGGCCAGTTCGGCCAAGGACGACGAACTGTCGGCGATGCGCTCAGCGCTGGACGCGGAGGCTTCGATCGACGCGGTCACCGGCGCCAGCGACGTGGAATCCAGCAAGCCCGCGCCGGATCTGGTCGAGCAAGCACTCGAACGCGCCGGTGTGCCGCCGCAGCGAGCCGTGTTCGTCGGCGACACGCGCTGGGACGTGGAGGCTGCGGCGCGCGCTGGCGTGCCCTGCATCGGCATGCTGTCCGGGGGCTGGTCGCGCGCCGAACTGGAGCGGGCCGGAGCCGCCGAGGTCTACGAAGGTCCGGCCGAACTGCTCGGCAAGCTTGATGGAAGCATCCTGTCGCAGCCTTCGAAGGCCTAGGCCGTGTGTAAGAAGTTTCGCCACACGGCCTAACACCCGGCTCAGAGATTCAGCGGGACCGTAAAGTCGGGTGCTGCGTTACTGCCCGGCGGTCACGGCCCGCAGTTCGTCGAGCGAGTCCCGCATAAGTAGCGCCAGATCCTGCTCCTTGGCGGCGCTGATCCAGCGGTTGAAGCCGATCTTGAATGCGGCGATCCCGGCCTCGGCGGCTAGATTCGCGGTCAGCTGCGGGACGCCGCGCTGTTCCAGCGCTTCGGCCAGCGCCGTCGCGAGTGCCGCCAGCTTGATCAGCTCCCGCTCGAGTAGCTCGGGATTCGCTCTGATGACGCGGTGCCGCTTGCGCGCGTGCTCGAATCGGCCCTGAAGCGCGCCGCCGATCACGTCGAGGCCGACTTTGACCGCGTCGATCGGTGCGGCTTCAGCCGGCGCTTCGGCGACCGCGGTGACGAGCCGGGTCTGGAGCTCGGCCGATCCTCCGAACAGGACCTCTCGCTTGTCGGCGTAGTGGCGGAAGAAGGTGCGCTCCGCCAACCCCGCCCGCTCGGCGATCTGCGCCACCGTCGTCTGCTCGAAACCGCGCTCGAGGTACAGCGCCAACGCCGCCAGCTCCAGCCGGCCGCGTGCGTCGGGCTCCCATCGGCTCATGCCTCGATGGTACGCGATGACAGTCACTGACATCAGCTGCTATGGTGATGGCAGTAACTGACATCACCTCGGTCGCGACGGTGTACCGCCCCGCTACGGCCGAATCTGGAGGTTCTCCATGCGTGTTTTCGTCACCGGCGCATCCGGCTTCATCGGCTCCGCCGTCATTCCCGAGCTCATCAAGGCCGGTCACGAGGTGGTCGGCCTGGCTCGCTCGGACGCCGCGGCCGCCGCGGTCGAGGCCACCGGGGCGCGGGTCCTGCGCGGCTCCCTCGAAGACCTCGATGTCTTGCGGGCCGGCTCCGAGGCCGCCGACGGGGTCATCCACCTCGGCTTCATCCACGACTTCAACAACTTCGCCCACTCGGTGAAGGTCGACCGGGCCGCCATCGAGGCCATCGGCTCGACACTCGCGGGCTCGGACCGGGCGTTCATCACCGCGAGCGGGCTCATTGGCGCGCTGCCCGGACGCGTCATGACCGAGCGCGACGAGTTCGATTCGGTCACCGCGACCTCTCCCCGGCTGGCCAACATCCAAGCCGCGGTGGCGTTCGCCGACCGCGGGGTGCGCACAGCGGCCGTCCGGTTCGCGCCCACCGTGCACGGCGAGGGGGACCACGGCTTCATCAAGCGCCTCGTCGAAATCGCCCGGGAGAAGGGTGCCTCCGGGTATGTCGGCGACGGCTCCAACCACTGGCCTGCCGTGCATCGCTTCGATGCCGCCGACCTGGTCCGCCGCGCGCTGGAGAAGGCGCCGGCCGGCTCGCAGCTGCACGCGACCGCCGAGCAGGGCGTGCCGATCCGCGACGTCGCCGAGGTGATCGGCAGGCACCTGAACCTGCCGCTCGTCTCCATCGCGCCACAGGACGCTGCTGAGCACTTCGGCTGGCTCGGCGCATTCATCGGCGCGGACACGCAGGCCTCCAGCGAACTGACCCGCGAGCTACTGGACTGGCAGCCGACCCACCCCGGCCTCATCGACGATCTGGAAAAGGGCCACTACTTCCGGACCGAAGCCGCCTGACCGACGAGTTCAACCTGGCCACGTCGCAGAGGGCGGTCAGCGATCGAATATCCGGATCGCTGGCCGCCCTCGACGCGTCAGAGGCGAACGCGTAAAACGCGACGTCGCTGGCGTTAGGTGTGCTGCTGTGGCGGTTGATCGTCGCGTTCGAGCATGCCCGGATGTACGCCGGGGACCGCTCCGGAGCGCTCATTGCGAGCAACGGCCAGCTTTTGCAGCAGAGCGAGCAGTTGCGCCCGCTCTTGCGGGGCCAGCGATTCGCACATCGTCGCCTCGACGCCGAAAGCCGCCTGCATCGCCTGTCCGAAGGCAGCCGCGCCGGCGTCGGTGAGCGAGATCGTGTAGGCGCGGCGATCCTCGGGGTGCGGTCGCCGTTCGATCAGGCCTTTGCTTTCCAGGCCGTCAACCAGCGCGACCATGCGATTGGGCGTGATGTCGAGCATCGCGCCGAGCGCTCGCTGCGACCCGCCCTGTGCGCTGGCGAGTAGCCGCAGCAGGCCGAACTGGCGCAGCTCAAGGCCGAGGCCGGCCAGCGCCTGGCTCATCTCCCGGCTGGCGTCGTAACCAAGGCGGGAGAGCAGGAACGCGACGCTCGGTGGGATCTGCCCCGGATCGAGCGGCGGACTCACAGGTTAATCCCAGGTTCGAATAGTCGCACGAGAGTTATAGTACCGTCATGGAACGAACGCCGCGGCAGGATCAATCCGGCGACGGAGTTCCGCCGAGGAGGTGACCTCGCTTGAGCGACAACCAGAACCCCAGCGCAGTCCCGGACGCAGAGCCGGACCACGGCCAGTCCCAGGCCCCGTCCCGGAACGACGGTGTCGGCCTACGCGCATCCGATGCCGAACGCGAAGCGGCGCTGCGCATCCTGGGCGAACACTTCGCCGATGGCCGGCTTGAACGTGCCGAGTTCGACGAGCGGGCTGACGCCGCACTCGCCTCCCGCACTCAGGATCAGTTGCGCAGGCTGTTCGCGGACCTGCCCGGCCCCATGCCCGTGCCGCCATCAGTACCCGGACAGACGCGCGCGACGGCGGGGACTGCGGGTACGTCCGGCACAGCCCGATGGCAGTCCCGTCCACCGGCGGCTCCCTGGGCCGCCCCGCTCGTGCTCGTTCCGGTGCTGCTCGCCTTCTCGATCCTGGCGGCGCTGCACGGCGCGCCGCCGTTCCCGCTCATCGCGCTCGCGTTCATCCTGGTGCGCCGGCATCGGCGCTCGACCCGCTGGAATCGAGAGGTACGACCATGGACCTGACCCCGCAGGCCACCGCCGGCGACGCCGCGTCCGCGCGTTCCACCCGAACCGCGTCGGCGTCCGCGACCGCGAAACTGCGGCGATCCAGCCTTGGCGCGGTGTTCGCGCTGCTCGTTCAGTACGGGCTGGGCATGGGCGTGAACCTGTTCGTGAACGTCCCGGATGCGGATCAGGGCAAGGGCATGGGCGCGGCGTTCGGCAAGTCGTTCTCCAACGGCCCGGCCGCGCTCGCCGCGCACGCGGGCATTGGTCTGCTGCTGGTCATCAACGTCATCGTGGTGCTGGTGACCGCGTTCCGCGCGCGGCACCGCGTCGCGCTCATCAGCTCGATCGTGGGCGCGCTGTGCGTGATCGGTGCGGCGTTCTCTGGTGCGAACTTCGTTGACAAGGGCGCGAACAGCGCCTCGATGACGATGGCCGTGCTCACTGGTGTCGCAATCGCCTGCTACGCGCTCAACCTCTACGTCCTCGGTGCGGAGCGGGACTAATGACGTCGCACGACCGCCGATTCCGGTTCGGCGCGATGGCCGCGGCAGCGCGCAGCGCCAAGGAATGGGTGTCGACGGCGCAGCACGTCGAAGCACTCGGATTCTCCGTATTACTGTGCCCTGACACGACGGGCACCCTCGCGCCGTTCGCCGCTTTGAGCGCTGCCGCGGCGGTGACCGAGACGTTGCGCGTCGGCCCTTTCGTGCTCGCCTCGCCGCTGCGCTCGCCCGGCACGGTGGCCTGGGAGAGCGTGACGCTGGACGCGCTCAGCGGCGGAAGGTTCGAGCTCGGACTCGGCGCCGGACGTCCGGACGCCGCACGGGACGCCACTCGGCTCGGTCTACCCTTCGGCAGCGCGGCCGAGCGCATCGCACAGCTTGAGGCGACGATAGCGGCGGTTCGCGCCCGCTTCGCCGGATCCGACCCGGCGGCTCAATACGACTCGGTACGCGGCGTGCAGCAGCCGGGTCCGCCGATCCTGTTGGCCGGCATCGGACCGCGGATGCTGCGTCTCGCGGCGCAGCAGGCTGACATGCTCACCTTGGCCCTTCCGCTGCAGAGCACCGAGAACGACCTGGCGGCGAAGACGGACGAGTTGCGTGGCATCGACGCTGCGGCCTTCGATCGGCTGGAACTCGTCCTCAACGTCGCGTTGGTTGGCGAGAACGCGCCGCCGCATGCGTCCCGCTGGCTCGGGGCCGATCCGGGAGAGCTGATCCGCGGCGGCTCGATCGCCACGCTGGTCGGCACCCCGCGTCAGATGGCTGACACGCTGTTGCGCCGACGAGAGCGTACCGGCGTGTCGTACATCGTGGTCAACGCGATGTTCGCGGACCAGGTCGCGCCGGTGATCGAGCTGCTCGCGGATCAGTGAGCCGGTGCTCCGGGATTCGGGTTCGAATACGGCCCGGCCGGTCGCCCGGCGCTCGGGTCGCTGACCGGGCGCAGTGCGCCGCAGTCAGGGCCCGTCGTCGAATTAGCGGTTCAGCTCGTCGGCGGCGCGGCGGGCGCGGCCGTTGGCCCAAGCGGCGATGCGGGACCAGCGGTTCGCGGCAGCCATGCGCCGGGCCAGCTGGTGCTCACGCGCGGCCTGGAACAGCTCGGCGCTGCGGGCCTCGGCGAGGTCGGTGGTCGGGTTCATGCTGGTCTTCCCCTCCGTCCGGAGTCGCCCGCGAGCCTCTGGTGGCAACTGGCGCGGCGGCGTCCGTAACTGTCATACTTTGTTTTGACAGTAACGACGATACTCGGTGAGGGGTGACTGGTCAAGTGGATTTCGGCAGTCACACGGTAGGCTCGGTGGACCTGGCCGTCGCCCTGGTCAACGCGATAGTCCCAGGCGAATCCCGCGGTCGCGTCTACCCCGCGGCGGACGGCGTCGAGGAGTTGCGTGCGCGGGCCGAGTCGGTGCCCGGGCTTTGGCTCACTCCGGGCAAGCCGCTGACCGACAAGGAAACCCGCGGCGTCGCCAAGATCGCCGAGGAGCTGCACGCCGTTTTCGCGGCCGCGCATGACGGCGATCTCGACGCGGCCGCCCGGCTGCTCAACGCGATGGTCGTGCGCTACGACGCACGCCCGACACTGCTGCGGCACGACAACGAGCCCTGGCACCTGCACTTCCACGGCCCAGGCGCGGGGCTTGTGGAGAGCATTGGCGGCGCGACGGCAGTCGCACTCGCCTTCGTGCTCGGCAGCGAATACGCCGAACGGATCGGCATGTGCTCAGCGTCCAGTTGCGACCGGGTCTATGTGGACATCTCGCGCAACGGCACCAAGCGCTTCTGCTCGACGGCGTGCCAGAACCGGGTCAAGGCAGCGAGCTTCCGAGCCCGCAAGCTCAGCGCGGAGTGATGAGCGGGATGAGCGTGAGGGTCGGCGTTTCGTCCCACTCCGGCTCCGATTCGGCCTCCGCCATCCACAGGTCCCGCGGCTCATGCCTCACGTCGCCGGTCCGTTCCCAGGGCACGGGGATCGGCTCGGGCTCGGGGGAGCAGAACTCGCACTCGCAGTTATGGTCCATTGCCCGAGAGCTCCCTGTGATGTCGTGAGGTACGCCGTGTCGTGAACGCGGCCTCAGATGACGCGGCGCACGGCGTCGATCGGCAGCATATTCCAGGGCCCGTACTGCACTGGATGCCCGGTGCTCGGTGCGTGAATGACCGTGCCGTTGCCGACGTAGATCGCGATGTGCTCGTTGCCGCTATACAAGATCAGGTCGCCCGGTTGCAGGTTCGACAGGATCGGGGCGACCGCGTAGCCGTCGTTCACCTGGTCGTAGGTGGTGCGGCCGAGTTGCACGCCGGCGGCTTTCCACGCGGCCTGAGTCAGGCCAGAGCAGTCGTACCCGGGATTGCCGGTCCCGCCCCACTGGTAGTAGATCCCGAGCTTCGACTTCGCGAACGCGACCGCGATGCCGGCCCGCCCGGAAACCTGCGGCAGCGCGGCTATCTTCGCCGCGGACAGATTCCAGTCCACATTGACCGGGCTGATCTGCTGTTGCTGGGCGAAGGTCAGGCTGGAGAGCAGCGCCTGCGCCTGCCGGTTCTTCGCCACGATCTGGGTGCGCAGCGCGGCCGCCTGGTTCTCGGTCTGCTGCAGCTGGGCCAGCCGCTCGCCGGCCTGCTTCTTGAGCACGGCCAGCTGCGCTTTCTCGGCCTTGAGCGACTTGAGCATCATCGCCTCGTTCTGGCCGAGCTGGTTCATGGTGAGCGCGTGTTGCAGGTACTGGTCAGGGTTTTGCGACAGCATCATGGTGAGCGTGGGGTCGACCGAGCCGGTGCGGTATTGCGCCGCGGCCATCGGCCCAAGCGTGCCGAGCAACGCGTTCATCGACGTCTGCGCCGCGACGGCTTGGCCCTGCAACTGATCGACCTGCTGGTGCAGCGCGGACATCTGCTCGGCCGCGGCGTCGTAGTTGTTGGTGGCAGTCTCAGCCTGCTGCTGAAGCGTCTTCACCTGCGCCTGCACGTCAGTAACCGACGCCGCGTGTCCCGCTGTCGAGGACAGGCCGACTCCGGTGGCGGCCGCGGCACCAGTGGCCGTGAGCGTGATCGCCGTGCGTACCGGGACCGTCCTGCGTCTATGCGAGGCCATGAGGCCAGCTCCTTTACCGCCTGGTCGGCGCGTGGGCGACGCCGACTATCGCGCCGACGCTGCGCCCGGGCCGGAGGGCGCAGGCCGGCTCGAAGGCGAGACACGAGCGGATCGCCGTCCCGGTTCACCGCGGCCGCGAAGCGTTTAGAGCTGGATAAGTGAGGCTGCTATAAGGCGGATGCCTGCTGCTCAGCCAGCGCTTGCTGGCCGGTGGTCCGTGCGAAGCCGATGAGTTCCTCCAGCGTCCAGCTGAGCCGCCCGCTGCGCAGGTCATCGCTCACCGCGCGGATCCAGTCGAGTTCCGCGGCGGTCATCGCGCGCAGGTATTCGTCTTCGAGCATGGTCACCCGCGGCAGGCCATAGACCTCCAGCTGCTCGGTCAGGTTCTTCTCGAGTTCGGCGAGGCTCGCGGTCAAGACCGCGGCGCGCTGCTCAAGCACCGCCAGCGCTTCCCGCGGCGCGAGCATCAGCACGAAGGAGAGCGCCGCTGGGAACTGCGGGAACTCCTGCTTGGGTTCGGCCAGCATCTCGTGCAGCCAGACGCGCATCGTCTCCCGGCCGGCGTCGGTCAGCTCGTACACGGTGCGCTCCGGGTACTGCTGGTCGCGGCCGGTTTCGCGTACTGCGATCAGCTCCGCGGCCAGCAGCCGCTCGATCGTGCGGTAGAGGCTCGCGCGCTGTCCGACGTTGACGACCTGGTCTTTTCCCCACTGCTTAATCAGCCGCTGGATGCCGTACGGGTGCAGTGGCTGGAAGTGCAGCAGGGCCAGGACAGTCACGCCGAGTGGCGAGGCGCGGTGCGGAGTGGTCATGAGCCCATGCTACTCGCAGCGAGACTAGTTGACATGTAACTAGTCTCAATGCAACTATCAAACCGTTCCACCGAACGGAGCGAGCTGAGACGAGAGCGAGAAGACCGCCATGTACACCGCAACCACGAACACACCGACCACGAACACTGCGACCGTGCAGACCGAAGCCGCGACCGCGACGACTGACGCTGTCGCCGAAGTCGAGCGCGTACACGCCGATCACACGGTCGCCAAGCGCCTGGGCAACTGGACCCGCGCCGGCCGCTTCGAGGTGCGCGCCCGCAACGGCCTCGTCGTGCTCGACCTGCGCTCGCCTGACTTGCCCGACGAGGTCGAAGTGCACGTCGAACTCCAGCGTGCCACGGTCAAACTGCTCGTCCCGGACGACGCTCCGGTCGAACACTGGGACCTGCACTGGACCTCGCGCGGCCGGGTCAAGGATGCGTCGGCTGCCGCGGAAAGCACCGACGTTCCGGCGAACGCCGCCTCCACCCGGCGCGTTCGGCTCACCGGCGTGTCCACGGACAGCGAAGTGCGAGTGCAGCGCGCCGGTGTCGCGATGCTCACCGCCATGTGCTCGCGCGAATACCTCCAGGACGTCCGGCGAGCGCACAAGACCGGCGGCCACCCGACCGTCGACGACCCGGCGCGCACCATCCGATGACCAGCAGATATTGACATCCCATCCAGCACGGGGAACGAGGCAGCAGCATGAACGCAGTCAGGACAGCCGCCGTCATCGGCGGCGGAATCGCCGGACCGGTAGCCGCGCTCGCGTTGCGCAAGGCCGGTATCGACGCGACCGTGTACGAGGCCTATCAGGACACCGCGGACGGCGTCGGCGGAACGCTGATGGTCGCGCCGAACGGGCTCGCCGCGCTCAGGATCGTCGGCATCGACGTCGACGCGGTCGGCCAGCCGATCCAGGGCATGGTCATGACCGATGGGCGCGGCAAGCGGATCGGCGAGTTCGGCGGCATCCCCGGGCTGCCGCCGAGCCAGGTGATGTGGCGCGCCGAGCTCTACCGAGTGGTGCGCGAGCGCGCGGCGCAGCTCGGCGTGCCGACCGTGTACGGCAAGCGTCTCGTTGGGGCGCAGGAGGCACCGGACGGCGTCACCGCGCGCTTCGCCGACGGCACCGAGGTGAGCGCGGACATACTCGTCGGCGCGGACGGTATCCGGTCAGTCGTCAGGACCCTGATCGACCCGGCGGCGCCGGGGCCGCAGTACACCGGGCTGATCGGCTTCGGGGCCTTGTCGAAGGCTGAGGTGCCCGGCGCCCGGTCGGATGCCATGTACTTCGCGTTCGGCAAGCACGCTTTCCTCGGCTACTGGCCGGTGCCCAGTGGCGGGACCGCGTGGTTCAGCAACCTGCCGCACGACAAGCCGCTTACTGCCAGCGAGACCCGCGCGACGCCATCTGCGGAATGGATGCGCATCCTGCGGGAGAAGCACGCCCACGACGTCCCAGGCCGTGACTTGCTCAACGCCTCCGAGGACGACGACCTGCTGATCATTGGCGGCATGGAGATCCTCCCCTCGGTGCCCAATTGGTACCGCGGTCGGATGGTGCTGGTCGGCGACTCGGCGCACGCGCCGTCTCCCAGCTCAGGTCAGGGTGCGTCAATGGCGGCTGAGAGCGCGGTACAGCTCGCCCGCTGCCTACGCGATCTGCCCGACATCGGCTCGGCGTTCGCCGCGTTCGAGCGGCTGCGGCGGGAGCGCGTCGAGAAGGTTATCGCCCAGGCCGCCAAGACCAACAACCAGAAGTCGATGGGTCCGGTCGCGACGACGCTCATGTCGCTGTTGATGCCGATCGCAAGCCGGACGTTCCTGAAGCCGGAGAAGATGGTCGGCTGGACGCACCGGTATCGCATCGACTGGGACGAGCCGGTCGCCGCCGGTTGATTCACTGCTCTCGTCGGAGGCGGCCGTTACCTTGGTGATTAAGCAGAACAATGGCACCCGAACGGGGACGCACGAGATGTCACAGCACGCGAATGAACGCCAGGCCGAGCCTGAAGGGTACGAGACGCGGCAGGCGCCGGTACCGCCCGCGCCGCTGCGGATCTTCCTGGCCGGCGCGACCGGCGTGATCGGTATCAGGCTGCTGCCATTGCTTATTGCCGCCGGGCATACGGTGGCCGGCATGACCAGGTCGGGAAGCAAGCGGGAACTGCTCACGTCGATGGGCGCGCAGCCGGTCGTGTGCGATGTCTTCGACGCGGCCGCGCTGCGCGAAGCGGTGGTCGCCTTCCGGCCCGACGCGGTGCTGCATCAGCTCACCGACCTGCCGGACACCGCGGACCGCATCCCGCAGTTCGCCGCCCGCAACGCGCGCATCCGCACCGAGGGCACCCGCAACCTGGTGGCCGCCACGACCGCCGCCGGCGCGCGCCACTTCCTCGCGCAGAGCATCGCCTGGGTCTCTTCCGGAGGCGCGGCGGTGCTAGAGGAGCACGAAGAGCAGACCCTCAAGATCGGCGGGGTGGTCGTCCGCTACGGCCAGCTGTACGGACCGGGCACCTTCTACGAGGCGTCGTTTCCCTCGCACCCGCGCATTCACGTCGATGCCGCGGCGCGCGAGACCGTCCCACT
>NZ_DATNGK010000189.1:0-9857 GCF_035605935.1 Actinocrinis sp.
GTTCCAAAGGCTCATCGCGGAGGAGAAGATCATCGGCTACCCCTCCGACCACTTCTGGTGCATGGACACTTTCAAGGAGCACCAGGAGCTCACCGACATGTACCACCTCGGCACCACGCCCTGGGAAGTCTGGAAGTCGGCAGAGGCGAAATCCGCGGCGGGCGACAGCGCGGCGCCGCGGTTCGAGGCCAAGGATGCCAATGCCTGGGAGCGCACGGCGCCAAAATCGGTCGCAGGGATACGACCCTGAGGTTGCTTGAAAAAATCATGCATGAGGCCATAGCGAGCTACAGAAAAACCACCGTGGCCTCGTTCCTGGCGGGCCTGGCGGTCATTTCGGCCGCCTATGCCGGCCAGAGGTTCGCGCCCGCGGTCGTTCCGGCAGCGCTCGTTTTCCTGCTCGCGTCGCTGGGATGGGCCGGCGGTCTCGCGCTCCTGCTTGTCGCGGCCGGGGGCGTTCTCGCCTCCTTCCGCCATTCGAGCCGCGAACGGGGCGAGCCGGACCTGTTCATCACCCTGAACGCTCACCGGTCGGAATCTGCGATGCTCGGCCAGGATGGCCACGGCGGGAGCAATGGGTTCTCGTGGCTGCGCCGCCTGCTCGGCGCTCCGGCGCCGCACGTCGGCGACCTTGTCAGGATCCGCTCGCTCGAGGAAATTTCCGCGACCCTCGATGCGAACGGCTGCCTCGACGGTCTGCCCTTCATGCCGGAGATGGCGAGCTACTGCGGGAGAACGGGCACGGTGTTCCGCTACGTCGACAAGGTGTACGACTACGGCGGCAGGAAGGACCTGCGGCGCATGCAAGACGCCGTGCTGATCGCCGGCCTGCGTTGCGACGGGGCGTCGCACGACGGCTGCCAGGCGCGCTGCTACCTGATCTGGAAGACCGCCTGGATCAGCCCGGCCGATGCGCCGGCTGCCGTGAGCGGGAACAAGCCGCTCGCCCTCGGGCCGACATTCGTCCAGAGCGACGGCGGCGGGAAAAGGTACGTTTGCCAGTACACCGAGATTGCCCGGGCCTCGACCCGGATGAGCCCGCGCGACCCGCGTCAGGCCCTGCGCCCCTTGATCGCCGGCAACGTCACGCTCGCGGCCTTCTGTGTCGCCATGCTCACGCGCCTTTTCAATCTCGCCCAGGGCCTGCGCGGCGGCATTCCCTTCCCTCCTTGCGAGCCGACCTCCAAGACCCCATCGATGCGCATCGATCTAAACCTCCAGCCCGGCGAACGGGTGCGGGTCCGCGAGCCCGAGCGCATCTTCGAGACGCTGGACAGAATCGGGAAGAACCGCGGGCTCTGGTTCGACCGCGACATGCTGAAGCACACCAAGGAGCATCGAAAGGTGCTCGCCCGGGTCGATCGCATCATCGACGACGCGAGCGGTCAAATGCGCCAGATGAAAACGCCCTCCGTCATCCTGGAAGGGGTCGACGCCACCGGAGAGCTGCTGGGCTTCTGCCCGCAGCACGACTTCACGTTCTGGCGCGAGGCCTGGCTGGAGAGGACCGACCCCGCGAGGGAGTCGGCCTGATGGATCCGGAAAAGGCCCTCGTCACCGTCGGCGTTCCCGTCTACAACGGCGAGCGCTACCTGGAGCAGTGTCTCGATTCCCTGCTGTCGCAGACCTACCGCAACTTCGTTCTGGTGATCAGCGACAATGCCTCGACCGACCGCACGCAGGAGATCTGCGGGCGCTACGCAAAAGCGGATCCCAGGGTCCGGTATCACCGCAACCCGGTGAACATCGGCTTGTACGGAAATTTCAACCGGCTGCTCGAGCTGGTCCGCACGCCTTACGTCAAGCTCGCGAGCGCCGACGATTTCTGGGCGCCGGAGATGCTTGCCGACGCGATGGAGCAGATGGAGCGCGATCCGTCCCTCGCGCTATGCCATCCCCGTGCGGTGCTGGTGGGCGAGGACGGCGGCGAGACGCGCCGTTACGACAAGCCGCTTCACGTGATGGAGGGGGACGCGGCGTTGCGGTTCAAGCGCGTCTTGAACGAGCTTGCCCTGGTCAATCAATTGATGGGGGTGATGCGAATCGATGCGGTGCGCTCCATGCTTCCGTTCACGAACAACACCGATGCCGACGTGGTGTTCATGGCCGAGCTCAGCCTCTACGGGAAAATCATGGAGCTGCCGAAGTACCAGTACTTCCGCCGCTTTCACGAAGCCTGCTCGAGCTGGGACCGGAAATCGGAAACGCATCAGGTCAAGGCGGTCTTCCGGGCGGGAACGCGCCGCATCTACCTGCCCACCTGGAAGCACCACTGGGGGCTGATGCGCCGCGTCCTGCGCAGCCCGCTGCGCCCGGGAGCCAAGCTGGAGCTGCTGTGCTTCCTCGGCAGGCGGGCCGTCTGGGACAGGTCGGCGCTGCTGCGCGAATGCCGCCAGCTGCTTTGGCCGGCCTAAGCGGACCGAGACCGGACCAGGCGCAGGAAATCCACGACCGCCAGCACGCGCCAGCGGAAGAACCACCACAGCACTGCGGCGTACGCGAGGCCGCCTGCCGCCACGCTGAACGCCGCCTGCATCGGGGCAGGCATCGCCTCCGGCAATGCGCCGCGCAGCGCGAGCACGGCGCCGGACATCACGAGACAGGCGGCCAGCGCGGGCCAGATCGCGTCGAACCAGGCGCCGAGGCCGATCCGAATGGTGCGAAACGCGATCATGAACGCGGGAACGTTCGCCAAAGGGAACGCGATCACCCACGACCAGGCCACGCCCTCGAGGCCTCGCTGGGCCCCGATGTAGAAGGCGACGGGCAGCACTACCGCCGCCAGCGCGTTCAGCCACATGTTTGCGCGGAACTGCCCGGTCCATAGCAGCACCTGCGCATTGAGCACCTGGCAGGAGAAGAAAGCCGCGTAAAAGCACAGCAACTGCAGCGGCACGATGACGGCGTCCCACTGCGGCCCCAGAACGACTCGCACCACGAGATCGGACGTGACCGCCATGCCGAACGAGACCGGCAAGGTGAGATAGGCCAGCAGCTCCGTTAGGACGAGGAAGTATCGCCGCAGCTCGTCGCGGCTGTCCTGGACCGACGAGAACACGCCGGGAACCACCCGGATCACCACCGATGAGATTTCCTGCGAGATGGTGGTCGAGAACGTGGTCGCAAACGAGTATGCCCCGAGCGCGTCCTTCCCCAGCAGCCGGCCGACGATGGTCTGGTCCGCGGACGAATAGACGTACCACGCGACGCGGGAGGCGAGGATGCGCCAGCCCTGCAACAGCGGCATGGCGAGCTGCGTCAGGTTGCGCGGCCAGCGAACGGCATACGGATGCCAGGCGATCAACAGCGCCGTCACCGCGCAGGCGCCGGCGAGCGTGCTGGACACGAGCGCCCAATGGTGCCAGCCGAGATAGGCGCCCGTGACCAGCACGCTTTGCGTCGCCACGACCTGGATGAACTGGGCCCATGCCAACCGCCGGTATTGCAGCGCGCGCTGCAGGCCGGCGCGCGGGATGACCTGCAGGGCCTCGATAAGAGTCAGCGCGCCGAGCACGCCGACGGCGCCGGCGACTTCCGGCTCCCTGAAGAAAGCCGCGATCGGCTGCGCGAGCAGCAGCATGAGCGCCGACGCGCTCGCCCCGATCATGATGGCGAGCCCCGCCAGACGCGCCTGCGAGTCGCCGACGATGCCGCGGTCCTGCACCAGGACGGCGTCCAGCCCGATGTCGTCGACCATCCGCACCAGGCCCACCGCGAGCATCGCCATCGACATGATGCCGTAGTCGCCCGGAACGAGCAGACGCGCCGCGACCGCGGTTGCGATCCAGCTGATGATCTGCGCCGACCAGCGCAAGACCGCGGTCCATGCGATCCCGGTTACGAGCTCCCGGTCCAGCGCGGATTGATTGTCCTGGTTCAGGAAGCTTCCGCTCGGCCCGTCATCCGCCGCCAGTAGCTCGCTGCCTGGCCAAGCAGGACCGTCTCCGCGCCGGAGGGTCGGCCGCAAAGCATCCAGACCGACAGGACGACGCCGATATAGGTTGCCGCACCCAACGGCACGAAGATCGCCAGCAGCACGAGCGCGCGGCCGGTCGTCAGCGCTGCGGTATCGATCGGCGGCTGCGCCAGCACGGTTACCCCGTACATGACTGCCGCCGCCAACAGCGGCCGCCACACGGTTGCCAGCAGTTGCCGCGCGCTGACCCCGATCGCACGCGCGACCAGCGTCGCATTCAACGGCAGCAATCCGAGCGCAGTCCCGACGGTGGCCACCACGGCGCCCTGCACTCCGTACTCGCGGGTCAGCCAGAACGACAATGGAAGCAGCACGCACACTTGCAGGGCGTAGATCTTCACGTACACGATTGGACGGCCGCCGGCCAGCACCGCGGAGGCCGCCGTGCGCAGGAAAACGTCCACCAGCCCGTGGAAGGCGAGCAGGCTGATCAGAGGTCCCACCTCGCGCCACTGCGGCCCCAGGAGGACCGCAACGACCAGCGGAGCCACCGCGGCCAGCCCGACCACCAGCGGCATCACCAGCACCGCGACCAGGCCCGCGGCCGACAGATACGCGGCGGCGAGCGCAGCGCGATCCTCCGCCAACTGCGAGTAAGTCGGCAAGGCTGCCCGGTTCATCGGCTGGATCAGCTCGGTCCCGACCAGGTTCGACAGCTCGTTCGCCACGCTCCACATGCCCAGCGCGTGCGCGCCGGCGAACTTGCCGACGATGAAGTCGGGCCCGCGGTCCTTGAGAAAGACGAAGATATTCTGGGCCACCAGCCAGAGCGAAAAGTGCAGCAGATCCCCGGCGCGCGAAAGCGACCAGCGCGGCCGGAAAGGATGCAGCGCGTAGCTGATGGCGACTCCGGCCAGACGCCCGAACACCATGCCGATGGCGAGCGCCCAGTAGCTCCGGAGCCACAGGGCGAGCGCCACCGTGATCGCGAAAGAGAGCAGCCGCTTGCTCAGGAGAAAGCGGAACTCGCGCTCGAAGTTGAGCTCCTTGCGGAACGCCACCACGCCGATGTTTTCGCATCCCTGGAACAGCGGACCGAGGGCGAGGAAGACCACCAGGGCGACCAGCCGGTCATCGCCATAGAACCGCGCCAGCGGCCACGCGCAAAGCAGCAGCATGAGCGCGACCGAAGCGCCGATCAGCACATTCATGGTCCACGCGCTGTCGAAATGCTCGCGCGTGGCTCCCGGGCGCTGGATCAGCGCGATCTCCAGTCCGAGCCAGCCGAACAGCTCGACGAAGGCGATCAGGGCGGTCGCCATCGCCACGAGGCCGAAGTCGGCCGGCGTCAGGACGCGCGCCAGCACCAGCATGCTGATCAGGCCGACCGAGCGGTCCAACAGGCGAAAGCCGATCATCCATGCGCTGCCGCGCACGAGCGCGCGCCCGATGCTTGCCATCGGGCTTTTTACCATAGGGGTCGGATCCGACTCGGGTTGGTCCGATGTAGCTATCTGCAACGAGCGCGACTTTCTCGGCGCGCTGTAAAAAAAATCGACAGCGCAATTCGCGCGGCGCCGGCATACCGCGGAATAACAGTTGGTGGCATGATTGGGACGCGGTGCTAGAGCGCGGTGCGCGCATCATTCTCGGGAGAGCGCGCCGCTCAAATTGTCGAATGCAACAAGAGCGCGAAGCGTGAGACCGGCTCACGCATTCGTTCGGGGAAGCGAAGCATGTTTCGATCGAGGTTCATCCCGTCCATCATCGTGTGGCTCGCCGTGCTGCTGGCCGGCCCAGCAAGCGCGCAAACCATCAGCGGCCTGGTCGCCGCCTACGGATTCGAGGAAGGGTCGGGCACGGCGGTAGGCGACGCTTCGGGGAGCAACAACAGCGGCGTCGCGAGCGGGACGACGTGGTCCACGGCCGGCAAGTTCGGCAATGCGCTCGTGTTCAACGGCACCAGCTCGCAAGTCACCATTCCGGATGCGCCGTCGCTGCGGCTGACCACGGCGATGACGCTCGAGGCATGGGTCTTCCCGACCACGGCGCCCACCGGGTGGCGCGCGATCGTCGACAAGAACGTCGACGGCTATTACCTCTTTGCCTCCACCGACAACGGCAACCGCCCGGCCGGAGGCGGCACGTGGACCTCGGGCAACCAGAACACGTTCGGACTCTCGCCGATTCCGGTCAACGCCTGGACGCACCTGGCGACGACTTTCGACGGCGCGACGGTGCGGCTCTTCGTCAACGGTGTGCAGGTGGCGAGCCAGGCGCAGACCGCGGCGTTGGCGCCCACGACAGCTACCTTGCAGATCGGCGCCGACGCCTATCCGACCGAGCACTTCGCGGGAATGATCGACGAGGTGCGCGTCTACAACCGCGCGCTCAGCGCCGCCGAGATCCAGGCCGACATGGGCGTCGCCGTGGGCGCCCCGCCGCCGCCGGTCCTGGATACGGTCGCACCGAGCGCGCCGGGCGCGCTGACCGCCACGGCCTCGGGCTCGACTCAGATCAATCTCGCCTGGGGCGCGGCCACCGACAACGTCGGCGTCGCCGGCTATCGCGTGGAGCGCTGCGCGGGCGCGGGGTGCTCCACGTTCGCACAGATCGCAACGCCGACGGCCACGAGCTTCGGCGACACCGGGCTCACCGCGGGCACGAGCTACAGCTACCGCGTGCGCGCCAACGACGCCGCGGGCAATCTCGGTGGCTACACGAACGTCGCCTCGGCTACCACGACGGCGCCGGACACCACGCCGCCCGGCGCACCGCCGGCGCTGTCGGCCACCGCGGCGAGCGCCACGCAGATCAATCTCTCCTGGACGGCCGCGACCGACAACGTCGGCGTGACCGGCTACCGCGTGGAGCGTTGCCAGGGAGATGGATGCACGGCGTTCGCTCAGATCTTCACGCTCAGCGGCACGACGTTCAACAACACGGGTCTGACCGCCAGCACGAGCTACAGCTACCAGGTGCGCGCCATCGACGCCGCCGGAAACCTCGGCCCGTACTCGAGCGTCGCTTCCGCGACCACGCTCGCGGCACCCGACACCACCGCACCCACTGCGCCGACCGGCCTTTCGGCCAAGGCAGCCGGCAGCGCGCAGGTCGACCTCGCCTGGACCGCGTCCACCGACAACGTCGGCGTGACCGGCTACCAGATCCTGCGCTGCACGGGCTCCACTTGCACCACATTCGCACAGGTCGGCACCTCGACGCTCACGAGCTTCAGCAATACCGGGCTCACGGCTTCGACGACCTACCGGTTCCGCGTGCGTGCCGTCGACGCGGCGGGCAACGTCAGCGGGAACTCGAGCACGGTGAACGCCACCACGGCGGCGGCGCCCGACACGACTCCGCCGAGCGTGCCCGCCGGCCTTGCCGCGGTCGCGGCAAGCCCGACGCAGATCAGCGTGAGCTGGACCGCGGCCACCGACAACGTCGGCGTCACCGGCTATCAGCTCGAGCGCTGCTCCGGCAGCGGCTGCAGCGCGTTCGCTCAGATCGCCGCACCGACGGGCACGAGCTTCAACGACACCGCGCTTACCGCCTCGACGAGTTATAGCTATCGCGCGCGGGCCGTCGACGCCGCCGGGAATCTCGGCGCCTACTCGCTGGTCGCCTCGGCCACGACGCCGGCGCCCGACCTGACCGCTCCCACCACGCCCACCGGCTTTACGGCCACCGCGTTCAGCGCAAGCCAGATCAACCTGAGCTGGACGGCTTCCACCGACAACGTCGGCGTGACCGGCTATATCCTGCAGCGCTGCCTCGGCGCCGGATGCACCGCGTGGATTACGATAGCGACGCCCACGGGCACGACCTATAGCGACACCGGGCTCTCGGCGACCACCACCTACCGCTACTGGGTGCGCGCGACCGACGCGGCGGGCAACCTGAGCCCCTGGTCGAGCATCGTCACGGTCACCACGCTCACTCCGGATACCAGCGGCCTGGTTGCGGCGTATGGGTTCGACGAGGGCACGGGCACCGCGATCCGCGACGCCTCCGGGCAGAACAACAATGGCGCGGCGACCGGAACGACCTGGACCACCGGCAAGTTCGGCAATGCGCTGGTGTTCAACGGCACCAGCGCGCAGGTCACCGTCCCGGATGCGCCGTCGCTTCGCCTGACCACGGCGATGACTCTTGAAGCGTGGATCTTCCCGACTTCGACGCCGACCGGCTGGCGCGCGATCGTCGACAAGAACGTGGACGGCTATTACCTCTTTGCCTCCACCGACAATGGCAACCGTCCGGGCGCGGGCGGCACGTGGACCTCGGGCAACCAGAACACGTTCGGACCCGCGCCGATTCCGGTGAACGCCTGGACGCATCTTGCGACGACCTTCGACGGGACGGCGGTGCGGCTCTTCGTCAACGGTGTGCAGGTGGCAAGCCAGGCGCAGACTGCGGCGCTGGCGCCCACGACGGGCACTTTGCAGATCGGCGCCGACGCCTACCCGACCGAGTACTTCGCGGGCCTCATCGACGAGGTGCGCATCTACAACCGCGCGCTCAGCCCGGCCGAGATCCAGGTCGACATGCTCACGCCGGTTGCGGGCGCCGCGCCGCCCCCGCAGTCCGATACCACTCCGCCGTCGGTCAACGTCACCTCGCCCGCGGCCGGTGCCACCGTCACGAACACCGTGTCGGTTTCGGCCAACGCCAGCGACGACGTTGGTGTCGCCTCGGTGCAGTTCCTGCTCGACGGCTCACCGCTCGGCTCGCCAGTCATCACGGCGCCCTATAGTGTGGCGTGGGATACGGCTACGTCGATTTCGGGCAGCCATGTGCTGCAGGCCAGGGCGTCCGACTTCGCCGGCAACAGCACGACGAGCGCCGCGGTGTCGGTCTCGGTCGGCACGCCGACCGGCTCCACCTCCGGCCAATGGGCTGCGCCGGTGACCTGGCCGATCGTCGCGGTCAATGCCGACCTGCTTGCGACCGGTGAAATCCTCGCCTGGGATGGCCAGGACTTCGGCAACCAGGCGCGTCTGTGGAATCCCGCGACCGGCGTCTTCACCTCGGTCCCGAACAGCCTGACCAACATGTTCTGCACCGGAAGCTGCCTGCTGCCCGACGGCAGAGCGCTGGTCGCCGGCGGACACAACGGCGCACACATCGGGTTACGCGACACGAATCTCTTCAACCCGGCGACGCGCACGTGGTCGCGCGTCGCGCCGATGGCCGTCGGCCGCTGGTATCCGACCGTCACCGTGCTTCCGGACGGACGCGTACTCGTCACCTCCGGCGAGATCGACTGCGGTGGATGCTTCGCACCGATCCCGGAAATCTACAATCCGCAGCTCGATTCCTGGACACAGCTCACCGGCGCAAGCCAGAGCTTCCCGTACTACCCGCACATGTTCGTCTTGTCCGACGGGCGTGTGCTCGCAGCCTCGACGACCGAGGCCCCGATCGTCAGCCGGGTCCTCAACATCGCGACACAGACCTGGTCGGTCGTCGACCCGACGGCCGTCGATGGCGGCAGCGCGGCGATGTATGCGTCCGGCAAGATCCTGAAGTCGGGACGCTCCGTCGATCCGGACCAGCCGGTGATTCCCTCGACGGCGACGACATACGTGCTCGATATGAACCAGGCGACGCCAAGGTGGCGGCAGACCGCGCCCATGAACTTCGCGCGCACCTTCCACACGCTGACGGTGCTGCCCGACGGCACCGTCCTCGCGACCGGCGGCGGTCCAGACACGAATGCGGTCGGGGTGGACAACGCCGTGCTCGCCGCCGAGCTGTGGTCGCCCGTCACCGAAACCTGGACCACGCTCGCGAGCATGTCGCGGCCGCGCCTGTACCATTCAAACGCCCTGCTGCTGCCCGATGCGCGGGTGCTCATCCTCGGAGGCGGACGCTTCAACGGCGGCGACGCGCCGACCGACCAGAAGAGCTCCGAGATCTTCTCGCCGCCCTACCT
>NZ_DATNGK010000190.1:0-16452 GCF_035605935.1 Actinocrinis sp.
GTGACCATGTCGAACTGGGTGCCGGCGATCGAGGCGATGGTCTGGTTGCTGGGCATGCTGCCGGTCAGCTCGGTGCCGAAATACCGGTTCTGCGCCTCGGCCGCCGCACGCAACGTCGAAGCCGCCGAAGCCGGACCAGCCAGGACCACGGCGCCGGCCGCCGTCGCCACTGCGGCCACCGTGCCAGCCGCATAGAGGGCGCGCAGCCTGCGCCGCCGACCGGACGGGCCGCGCCGGGGCCGAGTTGCTCCGATACCGGCGCCGATATCGCTTTCCATTGGGCTAGTCCCTTCCGCCCCGGCAAAAGTTCGAAAATTTCGACGTCGCGGCCGGTCCGCGGCGACGGCGTGACGTTAGGACTCGCCGTCGAAAACCGTCAAGACACTGGTCAGGTGACCGAAATTTTTCTGCGAAGCGAGAGGAAACTTTCACATGACGGACAGGATGAGCGACGAAGAAGCGCCAGATGACGTCCGTCGCATCCGGCGCCGTTGACCTCGTTTCCCTCCCTCGACCGCGGCTGCTGTTACTTCAGGTCGCCGCTACTTCTTCAGTTCGCCGCGCAGTGCCTTTGCGTCGTCGCGCGCCTTGCGTAGATCGGCGCGCGCGGTCTTCGCCGCGGTGACCAGCGGCGAGAGCGCGTCGTGGATCGCGTTCGCGTCCGCGCCGGGCTCAATGGCCAGCAACGTCGCGACCTTGCCCGACTCGGCCTGCTGCGCATTCTGCAGCTGCGTCTGGAGGTCAGCGAGCTGGGACTTCTCGGTCGCCGTCCCGCCGCCGGGCTGCTTGGCCAGACGAGCGGCCAGCTTGTCGTACACCTTCTGCAGCGTGGACTCGGCGGCGGCCTCGGTGTCGAAAGCGTCGGCGAGGTGGACCTTCGGGCCAACCAGCAGGTACACGCGGTACTGGTCCACCATCGTGGTCTCGTCGGCTCGCACCGCTGAGACCGTGGTCTCACTGCCGACCTTGCCGCGCAGTGACGTGAGGCCACTGATATCGCTGCTGATCAGACTACTGAGAGTGGACCGGTCGTTAGAGGTCAGGTGGGATGCGTTGGCTACCGCGAGTTGGAGGGCATGCAGGGTCTCCAAACGGCCGTCGATGCGCGAAGTCGCCAGAGCCTTCGCCGCATCGAGTCCGGCGGCGGCCGTCGTCTTGCTCGTCGTAGCCGCGGCACCGAACGCGGTCTGTGCTTGAGCAGGCAAGGCGACTCCTGCGGCGAGTACTGCCGTAGCGGCGGTCGCGACGCCGAAGCGTGTAAGGGTTTTCATAATAGATAATCCGTCTCTTCCGTAACCTTGCGAGCGGATCAGCCGCCGTCAGAAGGGCTCTGAGTCGCCTGCGCGAGCGCCGAGTCGAGCCCCGACAGCTGACCGTCAACCGAGTTCAGGTCGGAGTCGACGCCCGCGTCGGCCGGCCCTGTCGCCGCAGGAGCACCGGCGCCGGCACCGCCACCCGCGCCACTGACCGCGGCCGCAGTTGCATCCGCCGGACTCGTCACGCTGCCGGCCGGCTGTGACGCCGAGGCCTGCGCGCGGCACCCCGTGAGCACGCCGGCCAGCGCCACCGCACACAGAACCGCCATGACCGGGGCAACCGCATTTCCGGTCGCTCGTCTCACCGTTCCTCCAACCCGAATCGCTGTGGACAGCTCCGACTATCGCGATGCGGGCGTAAGAGCCCGGTAAATGCCTGCGCGGCTCAGCGGCTCAGGCTCAGCGGCTCCGGCTAGGCACGCCTGCGTCAGCTGCACCCTCGCGCAGCACCGCGCCGAGCAGTCCCGGGAAACGGCGGTCGAATTCCGCGCGCCGCAGCCGGTTTGCCCGCTTGGTTCCGGCATCGCGCTGCTCGATCAGCCCGGCGCCGCGCAGTACCGCGAAGTGATGGCTGAGCGCGGCTTTCCCGATGGGCACGTCGAAGCTGCCGCAGGTGCGCTCCCAGTCGGCGGATCGAGCCAATTCCCGGATGAGGTACAGCCGCACCGGATCGGCGAGCGCCGCAAGGGCAGCGGTCAGCGACACCTCGTCCGGGTGCGTGTGCTCAGGCGCCGGACGACCGGCCCGGCCCTGAGTCTGGCTCTCCGCACTCGCACTCGCCGACATGCGCGCTACGTCCCTTCGGCTCTCGGGTTCCCGGCCGGTTGCCCGGCAGCGAAGCCTTTGAAAGAATCCTACGTCGATGTTCGCACATCATCGAACCATCGCAGCAGAAACACCAGGGCGGCTACGGGGTATTTCCAGCCGCGGGAGAGGGGCCGATCATGCGGGCAATACTGGTCGAGCAATATGGCGAGCCGCAGGTGCTGACGCCGGTCGAATTGGCCGAACCGGAGCCGGGACCTGGCCAGATAGCGATCGACGTCGCGTACGCGGGGATCAATTACGCGGACGTCTTGGCGCGGCGGGACGGATACCAGGTCCCGTCGCTGCCGTTCGTTCCCGGGCTGGAGGTCTCCGGTACGGTGCGCGCGCTCGGTCCCGGCGCGGCGGGCTTCACGGTCGGCCAGAAGGTCGCGGCGTTCATAGCGTCCGGCGGCTATGCCGAGATCGCGCTCGCCGACGCGGCCAGTGTGTACCCACTGCCCGAAGGCACGGACCTGCGCGAGGCAGCGACCTGGCTGGCTGTTTTGCCGACCGCGTACGCACTGATCAATGGGCCCGCAGGCCCGACGCAGGGTGAATCTGTGCTCGTACACAGCGCGGCGGGCGGCGTCGGAACGGTAGCCGGTCAGCTCGCAAAGGCCGCTGGGGCGGCGAACGTTTACGGCGTCGTCTCCTCCTCCGAGAAGGCCGCTTACGCGTTGCGGTTCGGATACGACCGGGTGTTCGTCGGCGACGACTACATCGCGGCGGTCCCAGAGGCGACCAGCGGACAGGGCGTCGACGTGATCCTCGACCCGGTTGGAGGCGACACGCTGCGGGCGAACCTGAAGCTACTGGCGCGCTTCGGCCGCCTGCTTTCCTTCGGCAACGCGAGTGACCAAGATGCCTGGCAAGTCGGACCGCCTGAGCTCTACCCTCGCGGGCTTGGCATATTCGGGTTCTCCATCCGAGCGCTCAGCCGCGAGGATCCGGCACGGCTGCACAAACTCACCGAGACCGCGATCCAGGCGGCGGTGAAGGCAGGGGTCGAACTTCCCATCACGGCCGAATACGCGCTCGACGACGCGGCCGAGGCGCACCGGGTCATCGAGTCGCGCTCCGCCACGGGCAAACTGCTGATCCGCGTCGCAGGAAGCTGACCAGAGCGCCAACCGCCGCCGTCATTGCAATTGCCGCTGCCCTGCCCTGCTCAGCTCAGCTCAGCTCAGCTCAGCTCAGCTCAGCTCAGCTCAGCTGGTCAGCGGCGCCGCCAACACCGCCGCCAGTTCCGTCTCGCTCGCGTTGCCACCGCTGCAAATCAGGCCCACGGTCTTGCCCGCGTACTCCTCGCGCCGTGCGAGCAATCCCGCGAGCGCGGCGGCTCCGGCTCCCTCGGCCGTGGTGTGCGCCGCGGCGAGCATCAGCCGCTGCGCGGAGCGGATCTCGGCATCGTCGACCAGCAGGAATTCGGGTAGCAGAGCCCGCATGATCTGCTGCGGAAGCTTGAATGACTGTCCGGTGGACAGACCCTCGATCACCGTCTTGTTCGGCAGGGTCGCCGGTGCTCCGGATCGCCAGGCCTCGTATGCCGCAGGCGCCTGCGCCGACTGAACGCCGATCACGCGACATTCGGGCGCGACGGCCGTTGCGGTCAGGCACGCCCCGGCGGCGCCGGTGCCCGCGCCAACCGGCACGAACAGCGCGTCGAGCCGAGGCGCGGCCTCGAACAGTTCCAGCGCTGCCGTCGCGACCCCGGCAATCAGGGCGGGCTCGTCGCCGGAGTCGACATAACGCGCCTTCGTCTCGGCGGCGATCTGCGCGGCGATCGTGCGGCAGTCATCGAAGACGGCGCCACGCAGCACCAACTCGGCGCCGAGCGCGCGAACCGATGCGGCCTTGACCGGATTCGCGTTCTCCGGCATCACGATCATGCATGGCGCGCCAAACTGCCGCGCCGCGTACGCCACCGACTGCGCGTGGTTGCCGGTTGATGCGGCGACCACTCCCCCGGCGCGCTCCTGCGGCGAGAGCGAGGCGAGCAACGTCAGACCGCCACGCACCTTGAACGCGCCGACCGGCTGCGCGTTCTCGTGCTTGATCCATACCGTCGCGCCTACCGCCTCGTTGAGCACCGGATAAGTCCAGGAGGGCGTGGGCGGCAGATGCGCCGCGAGCAGGCGCCGCGCCTCAAGGACATCGGTGAAGGTCGGTGCGTCTGGCAGCGAGGACGAGGACGTCGACGTGGTCATGCGTCGATCCTGGCCAGCGTGCCGAGCGGTTGTCCACTGGATTCGAAGCGGGCCGCCGCGCACGCCCGTCTTGACAACCGCACCACCATGCATAACCTATTGGTTATGGAAGCAGCGACCCTCTCGGAGGAAGAGCTTGACGCGGCGTTCACCGCGCTGGCCGACCCGACCCGCCGGGCGATCATCTCCCGGCTGGCCGAGGGCGAGGCCGGAGTGCTCGAGCTGGCCGGGCGTTTCCCGATAAGCCAGCCGGCCATCTCTAAGCACCTCAAGGTGCTGGAGACCGCCGGGCTCATCTCCCGCAGCAAGGACGCACAGCGGCGGCCGTGCAAGCTCGAACCGCTGCGGCTCAAGCAGCTGGCCGACTGGGTCGGCTCCTACCGCGAATTCTGGGAGGCGAGCTTCGAACGCCTCGACAACTACCTGGACACCCTGCAGCAACAACAACGACAAGAGGACGAGCAATGACCAGTTCAACTGGCTCAACCCGGCCAACCGAACCAACCCCCACCCCCATCTGCGCCCACCCCGCCTTGGAGATCGAGATCCCGCCTAACGAGCCGGTGATGGCCTACCGGCGCTTCGTGAAGGCCCCGCCGAAGCTGGTCTTCGAGGCCTTCACCGACCCGAAGCACTTGCGCAACTGGTGGGGACCCGCGCGCCTGGCGCTGGTGGTGTGCGAGGTCGACCTGCGGGTCGGCGGCGGCTATCGCTTCGTCTCGCGCGCCCCCGACGGCCAGGAGTTCGCCTTCCGCGGCGAGTACCGGGTGGTTGACCCGCCACACAAGCTTGAGCAGACCTTCGTGTTCGAACCGGTGCCGGACCACTATGCGGTGGAGACGGCTGTGTTCGAGGAGGTGGAGGGCGGCACGATCGTGCACGGACGCGCGGTGCACGACACCGTGATGGCTCGCGACATGCATCTGGCCAACGGCATGGAGGCCGGCATGATCGAGAGCATGGAGCGTCTCGACGACGTCGTCGCGGCCGCCCAAGCCGCTGCATAAGCACCCGCCGCAGGGCAATGTGAACGTCCAACCGTAAACTGGCAGACGATCACGAAGCCGCCGGAGGGGAGATACGGGCGTTGTCGGTCGATTCGCAAGCCCGTCGAGAAACGCTCGGCCGGCGCCAGCGCAACCGCCTGCTCGGTCTGCACCCGCTGGATCTCCTCGCACTGATCCTGCTGATAGCGGGCGCACTGTGCGTGGCCACCGGCGCCCTCTCCCGAACCGAAACCTCCTCGATCCTCGACCGGATCCTGCCGCTGCTGCTGTTCCTGGGCACCGTGATCATCCTGGCCGAGCTGACTGGCCGCGCGCAGACCTTCGATGTCGTCGCGACCCGGTTGGCCATCACCGCCCGCGGCCGCTACAGCGTGCTGTTCGCCCTCTGTGTGCTGATGGCAGTCGTGACCACGGTCGGCCTCAACCTCGACACGACCGCGGTGCTGCTGACTCCGATCATGCTGGCGATGGCGACGCGGATCGGCATGCCTCTGCTGCCGCTGGCGATGACGACAGCGCTGCTCGCGAATACCGCGAGCCTGCTGCTGCCGGTCGGGAACCTGACCAACCTGCTGGCGGCGAACCGGGTCGCGCTCAGCCCGGTCGACTTCGCGGCGCGGATGGCGGCGCCGGAGGCCGCGAGCGTCGCGGTGACCATGGCAGTGCTCTGGGTCGGCTATTGGCGCAAGTCGCGGCGCGGCGGCGCGGACCGATACGAGCTGCCCGAACCGTTCCGACCGCAGGACCGGGTGCTGTGCGCGGTCGCCGGTGTGGCGTGCGTGCTGTTCGTCGTCGCGATTCTGCTCGGCGTCACACTCGGCGTCGCGTCGGCCGTCGCGGCGGCGGTCACCGTCCTCGCCTTCGCGATGCGCGAGCGTGCGGCGCTGCGGTGGTCGCTGCTGCCGTGGCGGCTGCTGGCAACGGTCACCGGCATGTTCCTCGTCGTGCAGACGATCACCGTGCACGGCCTCGGCACGCTCATCACGCACCTGGCCGGCGGCTCGAACTCATTCGTCGGCCAGTTGCGGGCCGCCGGAACCGGCACGCTGCTGGCGAACCTGCTCAACAACCTGCCGGCGTACGTCGCGAGCGAAAGCGCCGTGCCCGTCACGAATCACAGCCAGCTGCTCGCGCTCCTGATCGGCACGAACGCGGGCCCGGTGATCACCGCCTGGGCCTCGCTCGCGACGCTGCTGTGGTACGAGCGCTGCGCCGCGTTCGGCCTGGAAATCCCGAAGCGGCGCACGCTGCTCAACGGCGCGGTCCTTGCCGTGCTCGCCGTTTCCGCAGCGACCGCCGCTCTCGCTTTGACGGGATGATGGGATGGTTGGATGACGCGAGGGGTGGAGACCAGCCGATTCAGCCTTGCAGGGCGGGGGCGACCTGCTTGACGAACAGTTCGATGCCGGACTTGTCGTACGCGGCCTCGCTGAAATACAGGATCGCGTACGTCATGCCGAAACCGCGCGCCTCAGTCAGCCTCTCCACGATCTGCTCCGGCGTGCCGACCAGCGGACCGTTGGCGAAGTTGGTCATCGTCTCTTCGAGCTTCGCCGGCGTGAGGTGCGGCGCGTATCGCTCGCGGATCGAGGCGAGCCGGTCCTGCACGTCCTTCTCGCTCTCGCCGATCACCACGTTGTAGTTGCCGGAGCGCACGATCGCGTCGAAGTCGGTGCCCACCTCGCGGCAGTGCTCTGCCAGGATCTGCGACTTGCGCTTGAACACCTCAGGCGTCGCATCGAAGTTCGTGTAGGCCGCGTACTTCGCCGCGGTGCGCAACGTCTTCTTCTCGCCGCCGCCGGCGATCCACAGCGGCAGGCCACCCTCCTGCAACGGCAGCGGACGCGAAATCGCACCGTCCACCTGATAGTGCTTGCCCTTGAAGGTCGCGGTGCCCTCCGTCCACAGCTGCCGCATGATCTGTACACCCTCATCGAGCATGCCGAGCCGATCGCCAGCCGACGGGAATCCGTACCCGTACGCGCGCCACTCGTGCTCGTACCAGCCACCACCGATCCCCATCTCCGCGCGCCCGCCGGAGATCACATCGACCGTCGCGGCGACCTTCGCCAGGTAAGCCGGGTTGCGGTAAGCCATGCACGTGCACATCTGACCAAGCCGCACCCTGCTGGTCGCCGCAGCGAACGCGGCCATCAACGTCCACGCCTCGTGCGTGGCCTCCTCAGTGGGCACAGGCACGGTATGGAAGTGGTCGTATACCCAGATTGATTCAAACGGGCCGTTCTCAGCGGCGCGGGCGATATCGAGCATCGTGGTCCACTGATCGGCGGGGTCGATCCCGGTCAGATCGAGCCGCCAGCCTTGAGGTACGAAGAGTCCAAAGCGCATGGACCCACCCTAGTCACAGCGATCGTGTAACAGCCACTAGCGTCCGCGTGGCCTACCGGATATATGACTCGGCCTCCGCAGTCTCTGTCGACTGCGGAGGCCGTGGAAGGCCGATCAGACCTCGAACTCAGATCGTCAGATCAGACCTGCGGGCCAGCCGGATCGGCGAACCGTCCGACGCCGACCAGGTTGTGTGAGCCGAGCGGAGCGGTCGGGACCGTGTGCTGCGGGGGCGTGACTGGGCTCTTAATGTCGTATTGCGCGGCCCACGCCGTCACCTTCAGCAGCGCGTTCGGCGCGAGTTCGACGAGGTGCGAGGGCGCGTAGAAGTGGTAGCCGTAGTGGTAACGCGCGTGGTTGTGCGCGTCGACGGTAGCTTCGGCGGACGCCGTCGGCGCGGTCGCGATCAGGCCCATGTGGCTCGGAGTGTTGTTCGGGCCGAGGTAGGTGACCACGAAGTCGCCGGGCTGCGCGGCGGCCGGGTTGTCGCCGACGTCGATGCCGAGGCCGCTGTCCATCAAGTAGTCGTAGATGTTGTGGTACTGCGGCAGCACCGATATGAGCAGCAGGTCGTAGACCTTGCCGTTCGGCGCGGTGTAGTTGAAGTAGTCGCTCTGCGGCGCGTTCGGGCTCAGCCCGGGAATCAACCCGGCGGCGGCCATGGCCCGCGCCACGAACTCCGCGCACTGGTAATTGGGCTGGTCGGCGCCGTCGGCGACCGGAGTCGAATCGTTCCAGGCGGTCCAGCTCCAGTGCGACTCCGCGAACGCCACCTCTTTGCCGCGGGTGATCTTGTCGAGCCAGCCGCCGGTGGTGAAGGCGGTGGTCTGGCTGCTCGCCGCCGCGCCCTTCAGCGACGAGTTTTTCGCCGAATTCGCCGAAGCCGTGGCGGCGAGGGCGGGGGTGGCCAACGCGGACGCCGAGCCGCAGAGCAGCCCGGCGACGATCGCGCAGGCAGCCAACCGCCTGCGATGTATATGCGTCACTCTCAGTCCCTTGCTTGCTCAAAAGTTCCGCGGCAAGGGGACTGGCAGTGCGCGTGCGCCGCGTGAACCAAGTCGGGTACCCGTATAGCCCCCGCGTATCAGAACGCGACGAGGTACCTACTCGGTTGCGACCCCGGCATACACCGGGCTATCAGCGGCCATTGACGCAAAGGGGACTTATGGACGCATTCTCAGTAAGGCAATTGGCGGCGCCCGGACGGCGTACGCAGATCCAGCGGCGGCAGGACTCGCCGGGACGGCTGATGCTTGTGAACGCGGACACGGCGGCCCTGTTCAGCGGTCTCGATGCGTCGGGTCATCGTTCTCGCCTCCTCGCAGGCTACGCACGGTTTGTGCGCCGTACTTCCGCTCGCTGCTGCGCGGGCGCCGATCGATCGGAGTCAAGCAATGCCCCGCCGCGCCCGGTCGGAAACAGGTTTCCGGCAGATGGAACAAATGCGTGTACACAGTCGCGGTGCGGGTATTCGCGTGAACCGGCTGCGGACAGGCTCATGACACGGGAGGTGAGCGGTGTCTTCGTCGCACCCCGCGTCAGACTCGGGCGAGCCGCACAAGCAGCGGCGCGCCGACCACCTGTCCGGGCCGGTGCGTTATTTCGCGCGCGCCCTCGGCCTCGCCGCCTGGTGCCTGATCGTGTGGATCCTGCTGACGTGGACCGTGACGGCGGAACAGTACGCCTTCGGCATCGGCATCTCGGTCGCCATCGGGCTCGCGCTCGCTCCGCTCGGACCGGTCGTCCCACCATGGGCAGTGCTCGCCCCGCGACGCCTCTGGCGCACCCTCGCTCTGCTCATCACCTCACTCGGCCGGATCGTGTCGGCTAACGTGCGGCTGGCCGCACGAATCTGGGCGCCAAGCCGGCCGCTGCGCAGCGGAATGGTGATCGTGCCGACATCGCAGCGTTCACTGTTCGGCCTGACCGTGGTCGGCCTGGTCACCTCGGTGGTGGTGGATAACCAGATCGTCGACGTTGACCGGCGGCGCGAGGAACTGCAGTACCACGCGGTCGCGGTGCCGCAGGGCGGTCCACAGGAGGCCCGAGCCAAGATCAACGAGCCAGTGGAACGGTTCCTGCTCACCGCGCACCTCAATCGCACCGCGCAATCCGACAACAGCGGCGCCCCCGACGCACAGAAGGAGGAGAAGGCTTCGTGAGCACGTCGTTGTACGGCGTCATCGCCCTCGTCGAGACGGCCATCGGCCTGCTGCTGATGGCGCGGCTCGCGATCGGGCCGACCATCTCGGACCGCATCGTGGCGCTCAACACCCTGTCCACGCAGGCGACGCTCGCGGTGCTGTTCTTCGCGGCCTTCGCGGACCGCGCGATCTACCTCGACGTCGCCCTCTGGCTGGCCTCGTTCAGCTACCTCGGCGCGATCGTCTGGGCCCGCTACCTGGAGCGGGGGCTGCTGTGAAGACCATCATCTTTATCGTGCTCGCGAGCATCGGGCTCGCGTTCTCACTGTCCGGGGCGGTCGGGATCCTGCGCATGCCGGACCTGTACAGCCGCATCCAGTGCTCCTCGAAGACGGTGACCATGGGCGCGCTGCCCGCGCTCGTCGCACTTGTCGTCGGCGAGGGCATCGACAGCAGCTATGCCAGCCGGGCGCTGCTCGTCGCGGTGCTGCTGCTGGTGGTCAACCCGGCCGCGTCGCATGCGCTGGCCCGCGCCGCGTACAAGTCGGGCGTACCGATGTGGCAGGGCGCGGTGCGCGACGAGGTGGTCGAACGCAAGGAACAGCAGAAGGCGAAGGAGCGGGCACGGCGACCTGATGACGGCGGAGGCGAAGGGTGACGCTGTTCTGGGCGCTCGACTACCTCGTGCTCGCGCTGATCGTGGCGGCGGCGGTGCTCGTGGTGAAGCTGCGCAATCTGAACGGCGCGGTCATGGCGCTCTCGGGCGTCGGCACCATGCTCTCACTCATCTTCGTCGTGCTCGGCGCGCCGGACGACGCGCACTCCGAGGTCGTCGTCGGGGCCATCGCGCTGCCGGCGCTGTACCTGATCGCCATCGGCAAGGTGCGCACCGACGTGCCCGATCGCGGTGAGATGAAGGAGGAAGGCGAGTCGCACCATGACAGCGACTGACGAACGCGGCCAGCGGGTCCAGGGCGAGGCCATTGAGACCGAGCCGAAGCACCGCGTCGTCGTCGGCCTGCTGCTCACGGCGGGCGTCGCGGTGGCGTTGGGGGCCGCGCTGCTCGGCCTGCCACGGGGGCGCCAGCAGCTCTCTGAGGTCGCCAGGTACGCGATGCAGAGCTCGCTGCCGAGCTGGCATCTGACGGAGCCGGTCAACGAGGTGGTGTACGGCTCGCGCGGCTTCGACACCTTCGGCGAGACGTTCCTGCTACTGGCCGCGGTAGTCAGCGTCGTGCTGCTGTCCCGGCCGAGGGAGCCCAGGAGCGGGTACTTCGGCGAGGACATCGCGGGCCGGCGCGAGCAGGCCGAGATCGATCCGGCCGAGGCGCCGGACTCCGGGGAGCGGGAGGCGCGTCGCGCGGAAAGCGCCGAGTCGGACGAGGAATCCGAGTCGAGTGACGACCCTGATTCCGATGCGGACACTTCGGCAGCGCAGAAGAAGGTGGCAGTCGAGCACCGACCGAAGACCCCTGACAACGAGCTGGTCGGCGGACGCGGTCCGGAACAGGCCGAGGCGATGTCGATCATCATTCGCGGCGCGGTGCGCACGGCCACGCCGATCCTCGCGGTGACCGGCTGCTACCTCGTGGCGTGGGGCTACTCCCCCGGCGGCGGCTTCCCAGGTGGCGCGGTCATTCTCGGCGTGGTGCTGCTGGTCTACGCGGGTTTCGGGCGCAAACGGGTCGCGCGCGTGGTGCAGCCCAAGCTGATCGAGACCATCGAGATGGCCGGCGCGGCGCTGATCATCCTCACCGAGGCGTTCGGCTTGTTCCTCAAGGGCTCCTTCAGCGCGAACTGGCTGCCGCTGACGCCGCCGCAGACGATCCGCTCCGGCGGCATCGTGCAGCTCTTCTCCGGCGGCGAGCTGGTCGAAGTCGGCACAGGCTTGATCATCGCGGTGTTCGCGCTACTGGCGATGAGTCACGACTGGGCTCGCGACAAGTCAGAGGACGAACCAGACAACGCAGAAGGAAGCGACGCGATCGCGAACGAGAACGAGCCCGCCGCCCAGAGCGCGAACGCCGCAGGAGGCGAGGATCAGTGATCGTAGCCAACTACCTCGTGGCCGGGTTCGTGTTCTGCGCCGGGCTCTACACGGTGCTCACCCGGCGCAATCTGATCAAGATCGTGATGGGCCTGTCGCTGATGGAGGGGTCAACCTACCTGCTGTTCATCTCCATGGCTTACCGCGAGGGTTCGACGGCTCCCGTGCTGGTCAGCCCGCCTGGCGGCCGGAACGCGCACGACCTGGTGCGGGGCAATGTCGCAGACCCCGTACTGCAGAACTTCTGCCTGACGGCAATCGTCATCGGCGTGGCGGTGACCGCGGTGTTCCTCACGATCGTCGTGCGGATCGCGCAGCATTACCGCACCCTCGACGCCGACAAGATCAGGGAGCTGCGAGGGTGAGTCAGTGATCACGACCACCGCGGCGGCGGGTTCGCTGCTACCGGTCGCCGTCGCGCTTCCGCTGACCGGCGCGGTCTTCGCCCCCTTACTCGCCCGCGTCTCGAAGCGGCTGCCGCTGATCATCTCCGCGCTCGCGCTGGTCGGCTCGCTCGCCGTGCTCGTGCTCATCGCGCCGCACGTCTACGGGACCGGCGGCGGTATCCTCGCGCATTACCTGGGCGGCTGGGGGCCGGTTCACGGCGCGGTGCTCGGCATCGCGTTCGCCGCTGACCCGTTCGGGCTGACTTTCGCGCTCGCCTGCGCCGGCATCGGCGCGCTGCTGCTGGTGTATGCGCTCTCTGAGTTGGGCGGTCTCGGCGAGCGCGAACTCGGCGCGTTCGCCTGCCTGTTCCAGCTGCTGCTCGGCGCGCTGATCGGTTCGGCGCTGACCGCCGACCTGTTCAACCTGTTCGTGTGGTTCGAGGTCGCCGCGCTCGCCAGTTACGGCCTGACCGGCTTCTTCCTGGAGCGGCCGATCGCACTGGAGGCGGCGTTCAAAATCGCGATCCTCACCACCATCGCGGCCTTCGGCGTCTTCATCGGCGCCGGGCTGCTGTACACGAGGCACGGCGCGCTCAACCTCGCGCAGTTGCACGAGTCGCTCGCCGCTCACGTCGGCACCGCTGACCTGGTCGCGCTCGGCTTGCTGGTAGCCGGTTTCGCGACGAAGGCCGGTTTGATCCCGTTCCATGGCTGGCTCCCCGACGCGCACACTGCCGCGCCTGGACCGGTATCGGCCCTCTTCTCCGGGCTCATGGTGAACCTGGGCATCGTGGCGATCGGGCGACTGGCTTTCCAGGTATATCCGACCTCGCATATTCCGATTCTCGGCATCCTGATGGTCGTCGGAATCATCTCCGCGCTGGTCGGCGCAACTCTCGCCCTAGCGCAGGACGAACTAAAACGCCTACTCGCCTACGACACGGTTTCGCAGATGGGCGTACTCGCGATAGGACTCGCGACCGGGTCCGCAGCGGGTATCGCAGGGTCCACATATCATTTGGTCAATCACGCGCTGTTCAAATCGCTGCTGTTCTTGTGCGCCGGCGCGATCACCCATCGCACCGGAGTAACTAAGCTCTCGGAGATGGGCGGCTTGCTGCGCCGATGGCCGTGGGTCGCCGGCGCGTTCATAGTAGGCGCGGCCTCGATCGCGGGCGTTCCACCGCTTGGCGGCTTCGTTTCGCTCAGCCTCATTCATCACGGGCTGACGGACAGTCACCAATACCTGCCCTACGCACTCATGCTTCTAGCGCAGCTAATCACGATCGCCGCGCTCGGCCGCGCCGCCTGGTTGGCCTTTTTCCGCGAGCGGCAGGAGGAGTATGAGCGCAGCGAATCGCTCCGGCCGGGCATGCTGACCAGCCTCGTCATCCTCAGCGTTTGCTGCATCGCGTTCGGCATCGTGCCCGGAAAGGTCATCAACCACACGATGGCCCCGGCGGCGTCTGGGCTCTTACATCCGCAGCAGTACGCCCACGACGTGCTTGCCGGGGTGGGCTCGCTACCACACGTGTTGGTGACGTTCGACTACACCGACGTGATGGAGCTGGTACTGCTCGTCGTGAGCGTCGGTCTCGGTGCACTGCTCACCGCGTTCTATCTGCGTTCGAAGGAACCGCTACCGGTCCGCGCACTGCGCGCCGTCCACACCGGTTCAGTGAACGACTACGCAGCGTTCCTCGCGGCCGGAGCGGTTGCCGTCATCGCCGCCCTGCGCTGGGCTTGACGCCCTACTCAGCAGTACCGGTTCGGTAGTCGCTCCACACGTGCGTCGCCATGCCGACCGCGCCGGTGATGACGATGATCGCCACGCCGATCCAGATGAGCACGCGGGGGCCGACCGTCAGGCCGATGCCGCCGAGAAGGAAGCCGAGCACGATCACACCGGAGGCCACGTAGCCGATCGGCCTGCCGCTGTGACCGGTAGGGTTCTGCCAGGTCTCGGAAACGTCGGCCGAGTCAGTTAGCTTCTTCTGCTCATGGCCCTGCGCGCCGCGCGCCTTCTGCGCCGCGTTGTAAGTCTCCTGCTCGGCTTGCTCGACCTGGGTATGTATGCGCGTCTGTTCGCTCGGTTCCCTCAGGATGTTCCTGCGCGGTTCGTTGCTGCTCATTGCGAGCGCATACCCTTCAGCTGCGGCAGGATGCGCTTGCCGTAGAAATCGAAGAAGCCGCGCTGATCCGGTCCGATCTGGTTGATATACACCTCGTCGTATCCGGCGTCGGAGTACTCGGCGAAACGGCGCAAGTGCGCTTCCTCGTCGTCACCGCACACCAGGGCCTCAGCCACCATGTCCGGCGTGACCAGTTGCTGCGCCTGCTCGAAATGGGCCGGCTGCGGGAGTACCTGCGCCAGTTCGCCCGGCAGTTGCTCGTTGGCCCAGCGCTCGTGCGCGGTCTTGACCGCCTCGTCGCGATCCGGGCCCCAGCACACCTTGTAGCCGCCCTGCGTGACCTTGCCCTGGCCGCCGTTCTCCCGGAACTGACTGAGCAGTTCCCTGTCAGGTTGAACGCCCACGTAACCGTCGCCGATCCGGCCCGCCATACGAGCCGAAGCGGGGCCGAATCCGGAGACGTAAACGGGCACGGGCTGGTCCGGCAGCGTGTAGATCTGCGCGTTATCGACGGTGTAGTACTCGCCGCGATGGTTGACGATGTCACCCTTCCACAGCTCGCGCATCACCTGCACGGCCTCTTCCAGCATGTCCCGCCGCACCTTGGAGGTCGGCCAGGGGCCGCCAAGAATGTGCTCGTTCAGTGCTTCGCCGGTGCCGACGCCGAGGGTGAACTTCCCGTCGGTCAGCACCGCGGCGGTCGCGGCAGCCTGGGCGATGATCGCCGGATGAATGCGGATGGTCGGACACGTCACGGCGGTCCCGATCGGCAGGTCCACTGCCTGGGCCAGGGCGCCGATCGTGCCCCAGACGAAGCCGCTCTGTCCCTGTGCGTCATTCCACGGATGGAAGTGGTCGGAGATCCAGAGCGCTTCGAAGCCGGCGTCCTGGGCCATCCGCGCCTGCTCGACCAGTTCCCGCGGTCCGAACTCCTCACTGGACAGGAAGTACCCGATCTTCTTGGCCATTGCCTCTCCTCGACTCTCGCAATGCGTCGCCCGCGTGTACCCACGATCGAGGCGGGTAGTCGGCGCGAAAGCCCCATAACACCCAAAGACCGGAGGCGGCGGTGACGGAGAAGACGGAACAGGCGCTGCGCGAGGTGGAGCAGGAATACACACAGGGCGCCGACTTCCCGCTACGCAGCTATGTCGGCGCCATGGGCGTGTACACGGGAATGGTTGCTGCACTCGCCGGCGTCGCGAAGGTCACACACCGGCCCGTGCCCAACCCGAGTCCTTGGGACGTAGTAGTCCTCGCGGGCGCCACGCACCGACTCAGTCGCCTCATCGCCCGCGACCCGGTGACCAGTCCGCTGCGAGCGCCGTTCACCGAGTATCACGGCACGCAGGGCCCGGCTGAACTCAACGAGGAAGTCCGCGGCACTGGTGCGCGCAAAGTCATCGGGGAACTGCTGACGTGCCCCTTCTGCACGGGCATGTGGATCTCTACCGGATTGTGCGCAGGCCTCGTCTTCGCACCCGGCGTCACCCGGCTCGCCGCCAGCGGTCTCACCGCGCTGACCGGTTCCGATTTCCTGCACTTCCTGCGCGCCAAATTAATGTGACCGCCGGCCGCCTGTCCCGCTCAGCGGGACAACCTGCTTTTCCATCCCGCTAACCGCCGGCCGCCGTCCCGTTCTTCCCCCAATAAAACCCCCGCGATGACATCTCCGCTCGGGGTTTCGGAAGTTGTGTGGCGGGCGTTTTCGGTGTTTCGCCCGTTTGCGCGTGCTTCAGCGAAAAACCTGTGCACGCGTGTCCCGCGTTTACCCTCAACCGCCGTCGGCGAAGCTATCGCGAGACCACCAGCGCACAAGGGCGTCTGTGCTTGAGGGCCGTGGTAAACGAGACTCGCCGCTGTCGTCCGGCCGCGAGCCGAGATGTCATCGCGGGGGTTTATTGGGGGAAGAGCAAGACGGCGGCCGGCGGTTAGAGGGTGGGGAAAGGCGGGCTGTCCAGCTCAGCGGGACAAGCGGCGGATAGCGGTTGTCCAGTCAAAAGCGACGGCCCGCCGGCTCGGATCGAGTCGGCGGGCCGTGTTCGTCTTATTCAGAC
>NZ_DATNGK010000191.1:0-16770 GCF_035605935.1 Actinocrinis sp.
AGCCTCGCCTCCTACGCCGAGTACTACCGGCGCTGGTCGCGGGTTTGGGAATCGCAGGCTCTATTGCGCGCCGCGCCGATCGCCGGCGCGAAGGACGTCGGAGTGCGGTTCGTCGCGCTGATCGACCCGATCCGGTACCCCGCGAGGGGATTGTCGGACGCGGACGTGCTCGAGATCCGCCGGCTCAAGGCCCGGATGGAGGCCGAGCGGCTCCCGCGCGGCGCGGACCGCGCCCTGCACACGAAGCTTGGTCCCGGTGGATTGTCAGATGTCGAATGGGTGGTTCAGCTCCTTCAGTTGAGGTACGGCGCTCAGGCTCCGGCGCTGCGCGTCACCGGCACCAGGGCGGCCCTGATGGCTGCGACCGCGGCCGAGTTGATCAGCGAGGATGACCGATCGCTGCTGGACGACGCCTGGTACCAGACGACCCGCATGCGCAACGGCATCACCCTCGTTCGCGGCCGCCCCGGCGATCAGGTGCCGACCGGCGCGCGCGACCTGGCCGTGATCGCGCGCTATCTGGATAGCTGGCATCGCGCCCCGGTGCCCGCGGCCGAGCACGGTCCCGGTCCCGGCCAGGGGCCCGGGGCCGGCGCCGCGCCCTGGGACCGCGGGGGCACGGCACCGGCGCTCGGCGGCCTGCTCGATCATCACCGAGCCGACAAGGAGGCCTTGCTAGACGCGCATCGCCGCCGTGCGCGTCGGGCCCGCGGCGTGTTCGAGCGGCTGTTCTACGGATAAGGCGTTGGCCTTCGGGCTGGCCGCGAGCGCGTCCCGGCCGTTCCCGAACGGGATGTCCGCTAGCAGGGCGTCCAGGACAGCTCGGGCGCTCACCTCGGGCGAGCGATCGTTCGCCCGGGTGTGGCCGTGCCGGATCCACTCGGCGGGCTGCTGGGCGCCTGCGCAGGCGCCGGGCGTGGCGGGAGAGCGTGTGTGGCCGTGCCGAGCGAGAGCGCGGCGCCGGACGAGTGCGTGGCGCCTGGGGAGAGCGCGGCGCCGGGTTCCGGTTGCTCGTCGAGCCGTCGGCCGAGTTCGTCGACCAGGCGCATGCGGACCGCCTCCCGGCGCACCGCCGAGATGCTGCGCTCATGCCGGTGGCTGATCTCGATCCAGCTCAGGTCGCCGAGTACCTCGGCGGTCAGCCGGGCGCGTTCCTCCTCGGTCCAGACCACCCCGGCGTTGCGGTACGGCCCCGAGCCGCGACCTCGCGGTGGGCTGCCCCGCCAGGTCAGCGCGGTGACCTCGGCTCTGGGCACGCTGCGCACCACCGTGTTCCCGGTGACGAAATGCAGGTGAGCGCCTTCGAAGCGGACGGTCTCGGCGACGAGGCTGACCGTGACCGGTTCGGCGCCGGAGCCGAGCCAGCCGGGGCCGGCCTCGGCGGCGATTTCGAGCTCGATGACGGATGCGGCGGCGCGCGGGGCGGCGGTGGACGGTGCGGACATTTCTCCTCCTTCAGTCGGGTGCGGACGAAATATGACGTCCAGTCACTGACTATGACAGGAGGTACCGACAGAAACTGATCAAGCGTCAGATGGCCGGTTCGCTGGGAACCGGTTTCTGACGCTTGATCAGCGAGAATGCGAGTTTGGATCTTTTTCCGGGCAGCTTTGAGCGCTCAGCCCGCGTACTTCTGGATCAGGGCGCCGAGGCGGGGGAGCGCGGCCTCGACGTTCTTCACGCCGCTCGGGCGCACGGTGCTGTACGCCTTCTTCAGCGGGGCGCGCTCCGACTTCTGGGCGCGCTCGTCGGTCACCGAGAGCAGGGCCTCGGAGACCTCGCCGCCGCGCTTGGCCAGGTAGTCGCCGAACTCGGCGCCGCCGGAGGCGGTGAAGTCGGCCCAGTACGACTCGAGCTTGGCCACGAAGTCGGGCAGCAGCGCGTCCACGGCGTCGTGGATGATGCCGGAGGCGAACGCGGTGACGGTCTTGTAGGCCAGCTTGATCGCGGTGCCGGAGATGCCCGACTTGTCGGAGACCTCCTGGTCGATCAGCGTCTGGCAGTCGGCGACGACCTTCGGGCGGTTATCCGGCGTGAGCAGGATCTCCTGAAGCGTGGCTGCCATGGCGTATTTCTCCTCGGTGGTTGGGGCCTTGCTGATGTGCGGCCGCTGGGCTGCGGTGGCCTGGATGCGTGTTGGACTTACTGCATGTCGGATTAGCTGCGCGCGACCGGGTGTCCCTCGGACGGGGCCGCTTTGGGCCGCCCGACTCAGGGTCCGCACAGGTTACCGTACTCAGGAGTCGAGTCGTATTTCTGAGTCTCGAACTGATTGCCGGTCGGCAATTCGAGGCGTGCGGGACTGTGGACGGTGCGTGTTCGGGGTGAGGGCGCGCGAACGTGCGCCCGCGCTGAGCCCCCGCGTCCGCATACGCATCGCGGGCGCGGAGACTCGGCGGGTCGCGGTGTGACGGTCAGTCAGTCGCGATTGACGATCGTCAGGCGGGCAGTCCCAGGTCGCGGGCGATCAGCAGGCGCTGGACCTCGCTGGTGCCCTCGCCGATTTCCAGGATCTTGGCGTCCCGGTAGAACCGGCCGACCGGGAACTCATTCATGAACCCGTAGCCGCCGAAGATCTGCGTGGCCTCGCGGGCGTTGTCCATCGCGGCTTCGCTCGCCACCAACTTCGCGATCGCGGCCTGCTTCTTGAACGGCTTGCCGGTGATCAGTAGGGCGGCGGCGTGCCGGTAGGCGAGCCTGGCCGTGTGCGTGCGAGCCTCCATGTCGGCGATCTTGAACTGGATCGCCTGATACTGCTCGATCTGGCGCCCGAATGCAGCGCGCTCGCGCGCGTACCGCAGCGACTCGTCGACGCAGCCTTGTGCGAGGCCGGTCGATAGGGCGGCAATCGCGATGCGGCCCTCGTCGAGAATGCGCAGGAACTGTGCGTATCCCCGGCCGCGCTCGCCGAGCAGGTTCTCTTCAGGCACCCGGCAGTCTTCGAAGGACAGCCCGTGCGTGTCCGAGGCGCACCAGCCGACCTTCGAGTACCCCTGCTCGACCGTGAACCCGGGCGTGCCGCTCGGGATGATGATCGACGAGATCTCCTTGCGGCCGTCCTGCTGCTCACCGGTCACGGCGGTCACGGTCACCAGGCTGGTGATGTCAGTCCCCGAGTTGGTGATGAAGGACTTCGATCCGTTGATCAGCCAGGAGCCGTCGGCGAGTACCGCGCGGGTCTTGGTGGCGCCCGCGTCGGAACCGCCGCCCGGCTCAGTCAGGCCGAACGCGCCAAGCCGCTCGCCTGCGCACAGGTCGGGCAGCCAGCGCTCCTTCTGCTCCTGGGTGCCAAATCGGTACACGGGCATCGAACCGAGCGAGACTCCGGCCTCAAGCGTGATCGCGACTGAGGAGTCCACGCGGGCCAGCTCTTCGAGGGCGAGGCAGAGCGCGAAGTAGTCGCCGCCCATCCCGCCGTACTCTTCCGGATAAGGCAGGCCGAATAGGCCCATGCGCCCCATCGCCGCGACGAGCGGGTAAGGGAACGCGTGCCGCTCGTAATAGTCGCCGATGACCGGGGCGACTTCGGTATGAGCGAACTCCTCGACGGTTTTGCGGAGCTCTTCGTACTCCGCGGGAAGTTCCGGATCGAGCACTGTGATCAGTCCTTTGTGAGGGCTCGGACGGCTCTGGACGGGGCCGGGCGGCCGAGGTGGTCGGCCATCCAGCGGGAGGTCTCGACGAGGGCCGGCAGGTCGATGCCGGTGTCGATCCCGAGTCCGTCCAGCATCCACACGAGGTCTTCGGTGGCGAGGTTGCCGGTGGCGGACTCGGCGTACGGGCAGCCGCCGAGGCCTCCTGCGGAGGCGTCGACGGTGGTGATGCCGACCTGGAGCGCGGCGAGGATGTTCGCCAGTGCTTGGCCGTAGGTGTCGTGGAAGTGCACGGCGAGCCGCGCCGGGTCCACGCCCCGGGTGCCGAGCAGGTCAATGAGTGTTCTGACGTGCCCGGGGGTCGCGGTGCCGATAGTGTCGCCGAGGCTGATCTCGTGGCAGCCCGCCGTCAGCAGCCTCTCGACGACCGTGGCCACGGCGCCCGGGTCGACCGGGCCCTCCCATGGGTCGCCAAAGCACATCGAAACGTATCCGCGCGCCCATAGCCCGGCTTGGAGCGCCGGCGTTACCACGGCCTCGATGTCGGTAAGGGCACCGTCGATCGTGGTGTTCAGGTTGCGTTGCGCGAAGGTCTCCGTCGCTGAGGCGAACACAGCGATCTCACTCGCTCCGCAGGCGAGAGCCCGGTCGTAACCACGCAGGTTCGGTACGAGTACCGGGTAACGCAGCCCTGGGCGCCGCTCCAGCAGCTTGAACAAAACTTCGGCGTCGGCGAGCTGCGGTACCCACTTCGGGTGCACGAAGCTCGTTGCCTCGATGACCGTCGAGCCGGCGTCCACGAGTCGTTCGATGAACTCGGCCTTTACCTCGGTCGGGACGGTCGCCTGCTCGTTCTGCAGTCCGTCGCGGGCGCCTACCTCGTACACGGTGACGTGAGCGGGGAGCCCGGCGTGCGGGAACACCTGGGGCAGCCGCGCGGTCATGACGGATCCTTGCTCGCGGGCACTTCGGCTGTCGGCGCTGGATTTCCCGACGCGGTATCGATGACGAACAGCTCAGCGCCGATCGGCACCTGCTGACCGACTGCGGCGGCGACGCTGGCGACTACTCCCTCATGTGGTGCGGTAAGCGTGTGTTCCATCTTCATCGCCTCCAACGCTCCGAGTGGTTCGCCTGCTGACACACGTTGACCAGCCGCAACCTTGACGGTGATCACCGTCCCCGGCATCGGAGCGCGCACGACGCCGTCAGCAGGAGCGGACGCAACCGCTGCGGCGACGCGCGACTGGGCGGTCAGGGCACGCGCGGGCAGCGGCGGACCGGCGAGCCGCCAGCCATCGCGCAAATCGAACGGCGTAGGACCATCCGCGCCAAGGCGCGGATGGAACGGCAGGTCGGGATGACGGTCCAACCACGAGGTGTCGATCGCCGCGTCAGCGAACTGCGCCGAGCCGACCAGTGTGGCCAGGAACGCGAGATTCGTCGTCAGGCAGTCGATGCGCGTCTCGGCGAGTGCGCCGAGGATCGCTTGCCGAGCGGACTCGCGATCGGGGCCATGGCTGGTCACTTTGCCGATCATCGGGTCGTACCACGGCGAGACCTCGTCGAACGAGCGCAGCGCGGCGTCGACGCGCACGCCCTCGCCGCGGGGCCACCTGACGACGCCGGCTCGTCCGGCCTGCGGGAGGAATCCGTGCTCCGCGTCTTCGGCGTAAACGCGGACCTCGATGGCGTGGCCGCGCGAGGTCACCTCCTCTTGGCGCAGCGGCATCCGCTCACCGGCCGCGATGCGGATTTGCAGCTCTACCAGGTCCAGGCCGGTGACAAGTTCGGTGACCGGGTGCTCGACCTGGAGCCGGGTGTTCATCTCCAGCAGGAAGAACTCGTCGTCTGATACGAGGAATTCCACCGTTCCGGCGTTCACATAGTTGACGTGCGCGGTCAGCCTGACCGCCGCGGAGAGTAGCCGCTCGCGAAGGTCGGCGCAGATCGTCGGCGCCGGGCTTTCCTCCACGACTTTCTGATGCCGCCGCTGTGCCGAACAGTCGCGCTCGCCTAGGTGCAACACGGTGCCATACACATCCGCGAGCACCTGAACCTCGACATGACGGCCGTGCTCGACGTACCGCTCCACGAGCAGAGTGCCATCCCCGAATGCTGATTCAGCCTCCCGGCGTGCCGCTGCGAGCGCGTCGGGCAGATCGGCTGCGTTACGCACGATCCGCATGCCCTTACCGCCACCGCCGGCAGCAGCTTTGACGAGCACGGGGAGGTGCATGTTCGGATCATCAGCCTGATACGTCGGCAACACCGGCACTTCGGCCTGCTCGGCAATGCGACGCGCGTAGTCCTTGCGTCCCATCGCCTCGATCACGTCCGGCGGGGGCCCGATAAAGATGAGCCCTGCGTCGCCGCAAGCCCGCGCGAACGCGGCCCGCTCGGAAAGGAAGCCATAGCCGGGATGTACCGCGTCAGCGCCGCTCTCCTTCGCAGCGTCCATAAGGGCGTCGATATTGAGATAGGACGCGGTCGGCGCGCTCGAATCCGAGTCATCGGCACCGATGCGCACCGCTTCATCGGCTGCGGTAACGTGCGCCGCGTCACGGTCGGCGTCGGAGTACACGGCTACGGTCCTGATGCCCATGGCGCGTGCGGTGCGGATAACCCGCAGCGCGATCTCGCCTCGGTTGGCGATCAGGATCTTGGTGATGTCGCTCATCGTCTCCGTCCCGCCCTACATCCGGAAGACGCCGTAGCCGGTGGGAGCCGGCGGCGCGTACGAGGCTGCGGCCAAGGCCAGCCCGAGGACCCGGCGCGTGTCTGCGGGGTCGATGATCCCGTCGTCCCACAGCCGCGCGGTCGAGTAATACGGCGATCCCTGTGCTTCGTATTGATCGCGCACCGGCTTCTTGAAGGCGTCCTCGTCCTCGGCCGACCAGGATCCACCCTCGGCTTCGATCCGGTCCCGGCGCACCGTCGCCAGCACGGTCGCGGCCTGCTCGCCGCCCATCACCGAGATGCGCGCGTTCGGCCACATCCACAGGAAGCGCGGGTCGTACGCCCGGCCGCACATGCCGTAGTTGCCCGCGCCGAACGAGCCGCCGATCACCACGGTGAACTTCGGCACGGTCGCACAGGAGACCGCGGTGACCAGCTTCGCGCCGTCTTTGGCGATGCCGCGGTGCTCGTAGTCGCGGCCGACCATGAACCCGGAGATGTTCTGCAGGAAGACCAGCGGAATGCGGCGCTGCTGGCACAGTTCGATGAAGTGCGCGCCCTTGAGCGACGACTCGCTGAACAGGATGCCGTTGTTCGCGAGGATGCCGACCGGATACCCGTGGATCTTCGCGAACGCGCACACCAGCGTCTCGCCGTACCGCGCCTTGAACTCGTGCATCTGCGAGCCGTCGACGACGCGCCTGATCACCTCACGCGCGTCGTACGGGATGCGCGGATCGGTCGGTACGAGGTCGTAGAGCTGCGCCGGATCCTCAGCGGGGGGCGCCGGGTCCTCGGGCACCAGCCAGGGCTCGGCTGGCGGAAGGGTGGCGATCGCGGCGCGCAGCAGATCAAGCGCGTGCTCGTCGTCCTCGGCGAAGTGGTCGGCGACTCCGGACAACCGAGTGTGCACGTCGGCGCCGCCCAGTTCCTCCGCCGTGACCACCTCGCCAGTGGCGGCCTTCACCAGCGGCGGCCCGCCGAGGAAGATCGTGCCCTGGTTTCGTACGATGACCGTTTCATCGCTCATTGCCGGGACGTATGCGCCGCCGGCCGTGCACGAGCCCATCACCGCCGCGAGCTGCGGGATACCGGCCGCGGAGAGCCGGGCCTGGTTGAAGAAGATCCGGCCGAAGTGGTCGCGGTCCGGGAAGACCTCGTCCTGGAGCGGGAGATAAGCGCCGCCGGAGTCCACGAGGTACACGCAGGGCAGCCGGTTCGCGGCGGCGACCTCCTGCGCGCGAAGGTGCTTTTTGACGGTCATCGGATAGTACGTGCCGCCCTTGACCGTAGCGTCGTTCGCCGCGACGACGCACAGCCGACCGTGCACCCGGCCGATGCCGGCGATGATCCCGGCGGCCGGGACCGGACCGCCGTGCTCGGCGTAGAGGCCGTGCGCGGCGAGCGGGGCGAGTTCGAGGAAGGGGGAGCCAGGATCGAGCAGCCGGTCGATGCGATCGCGCGGCAGCAGCTTGCCGCGTGCCGTGTGCTTCGCCCGGGAGCGCTCATCGCCGCCCAGCCGGACTCGGGCCAGGTGCGCGCGCAGCTGCTCGGTAAGGCCGCGTAGGTCAGCACCCGTGGCCTGAACCGCAGCCGTACTGACTGCTCCCGCATCCGCGACTGCGTTAGACGCTCCCGCGTCAGCGGTTGGGGGCAGGGGTGCCCGCGGTGTCGTCGACGGCACCGTCGCCGCCTTTCTGTTCGGTTCGGTGACCCGGTGCTTGTGGCACGCGGCGTCTCGACTCGATGTGTTCGACCCTCGACTGGTGGCCGACGATCGTGGTGTACCCGTTGTGCCGGGGATATCCCCGCCAGGTTAGCCCAGGGCCAACTCCGCGTGATTCGCGAGGAAGGCCATGGTGTCCGCGATTACGTCGATTCTGCGCGAAACGGCGCGGGCGCCGTGCCCGACGCCGGTCTCTCGCCGCAGCAGGATCGGTCGCTGCGCCGGATCACCGCTGGTGGCCCACTGCAACGCGGCGCACAGCTTGCGGGCATGGAAGGGATCCACCCGCGTATCGCCGTCGAACACGGTGAACAGGACGGCTGGGTACTCAACGCCCTCGTGCACGTTGTGCACGGGAGAGTAGGCGAACAGATCCGCGAGCTGCTCCGGATCGGCAGCCGAGCCGTATTCGACGGTCCACGACTCGCCGAGGCCGAAGAGTTCGTAGCGCACCATGTCGAGCAGCGGGGCTGAACAGGCGACGGCGCGGTACCGCTCCGGATGCTGCGTGAGAGCGGCCCCGACGAGAAGGCCACCGTTCGAGCCGCCATGGATCGCAAGTTGGTCAGGCGTCGTCCAGCCCTGGTCAATGAGGTACTGCGCGGCCGCGTGGAAGTCGTCGAAGACGTTCTGCTTGTTGCCGAACGTGCCGGCTCGATGCCACAGCTCGCCTTCCTCGCCGCCGCCGCGCAGGTTGGCGACCGCGTAGACGCCCCCGGCTTCCACCCAGCTCAGCGCCGAGACGGTGTATTCGGGCGGCAGGCTGATGTTGAAGCCGCCGTAGCCGTAGAGGAGCGTGGGTCGAGGCCGGTCCGGTGCGTCCTTCGGCTCACCCGAGACGATGAACATACGAACGATGGTGCCGTCCGTCGAGGCGTACTCGACCTGGCGTGTGTGAACGGTTGGCGTGTGCGGCTGACCTGGGGTGTCTGCCCACAGCGCGGTTTCTCCGGTGCGAGCGTCATATCGGTAGACACGCGGCGGCGTGCCGAAGTCGGTGTAGCTGAACCATGCCTCATGGCCGCCCGAGCGCCGTGAGGTGAGAGACGCGACGGTGCCCACCGACGGCAGCGGTACGAAACCGAGCCGCTCGCCGGTGACCGCGTCATGCACGGTGATCTCGCTGATCGCGTGCCGGATACGGGCCACCAGCAACAGCGGCCGCTCCACCTCGGGGCCGTCGAGCACGGTCAGGTTCTCGATGACGGCTTCCGCGTCCTCGGGGATCAGCACTTGCCAGGCGTCCGGTACCGGGTTGTGCGTCGAGGCGGTGCAGATCCGCCCGCGCGGTGCGTCCAGGGTCGTGAACACGAGCACCCGCCCGGCCAGCGGACTGTCTTCGCGCCCGGGATAGAGATAAGTGGTCGCGGCGACGCCCACCTGCACCGGCTTGAACGCTGGCGCGGCCGGGTCGGCGCCGGAGAGGTCGGCGAGATAGACGTCGTTGTTCGGCTCGGTGCCCTCGCTGCTGGAGACCTGAAGCCACCGGCCGTCCGCCGAGATCGAGGCGTGGTGATAGCAGGTCAGCTTCGTGCCCTCGCCGAAGACCAGCGCGTCTTGATCGGGGCTGGTGCCGAGGCGGTGCAGGTAGACGCGTCGATGGAACTGGGCCTCGTTGGGCGGGACCAGTTCGGGCGCGAGGCGGCGGGTGAAGTAGTAGCCGCTGTCGTCGGCGAGCCAGGAGACCTCGGTGTACCGGGTGCGGTCGATCGGGCCGTCCACCACCTCACCGGTTGCCACGTTCATGATCCGGGTGACCGACTCCTCCGTGCCGCCTTCGGAGATCTGATAGGCGATCAGCCGCCCGGACGGCGACGGATACCAGCCGTCGAGCGTCGTGGTTCCGGCCGGGTCCAACGCGATCGGGTCGACCAGCACGCGCTCGGCACCGGACTCGTCGACCGTCAGCAGCACCGCGTGCTCCTGATCTGGCAGCCGGCGCGTGAAGAACGAGCGGTCGCCGCGCCAGACCGGTGGGTCGATCGCCCCGGTGGCGGATAGTTCCGCGATCCGGGCGCGCAGCCTGCGGTGCCCTTCCCACCCGGCGCGTGTTTTCTCGAACAACTCGTCCTGAGCGGCGCTCCACGACTTGGTCTGTGGGGCGGCCGGGTCTTCGAGCCAGCGATAAGGATCGCTGATCGTCAGACCGTGGATCGTCTCGGTGATCTCGTCGCGGGATGCCTGCGGATACGGTGCTGCCGGGTGAGAACTCGTCACTCTTGGCACGTTAGCAACGCCGCGGCGCAATGTGTGCTGCGCCGAAAGAGTGAGGCGACGTCGTGGCGTACGAAGCAGCACGCGCCCCCTTCCTAGGATCAAAGCACCAGGATCCTCGGGTGCGTACACACAGGAGACGCGGTGGACCGGCGCGTTGGCTATGGGCAAGGCGGCGGGCCGACCCGCCCGCCGGGTCCCCGCCCGGCTCAGCAGGGTTCGCGGCCGTATTCACCACCGAACGGGCGGACGCAGACGCGGTCCCAGTCGGGCCGTCCGCAGCCTGGTCAGAGCCAATCCGGTCGATCTCAATCGGGTCGCCCGGTGCCGACGCGGCTGCGACTGACCCGCCGCGCCCGCGTGATCCTGCGTCTGCTGTTCGGCAGCGCCTCCGCGCTCGTCCTGGTGGCGGCCGCGGTCGGATGGTATTTCCATTCCTCCGTGCTGGGCGGTCTGGCCAGCTCGCACGCGCTGGTCGGCCTCGGTTCCGCGCAGCGCGGCGGCGGCGACCTCAATATCCTGCTGATGGGGCTCGACTCGCGGCGGGACAACCAGGGTAACGACCTGCCCCCGGCAATCCTCTCCCAGCTGCACGCGGGCAGCTCCAGCGATGTCGGCGGATACAACACGAACACGCTGATCCTGCTGCACGTCCCGGCGGATGGCTCGCGCGCGGTGGCACTTTCCGTTCCGCGCGACGACTACGTGGACCTGCCCGAAGGGCTGGGGCAGCACAAGATCAAGGAAGCGTACGGCCGGGCCAAGGCCAACGCCGAGACCGCCGCGCAGTCGACCGGCACGAGCGACCGCGCCGCGCTCGAGCAACTCGGCCGGGAAGCGGGACGGCACGCGGCCATCGACGCCGTGCAGCAACTGCTCGGCGTGACCGTCGACCATTTCGCCGAGATCAATCTCGCGGGGTTCTACGACCTGGCCAACGCACTCGGCGGCGTCACGGTGTGCCTGCGCGAGCCGGTGCACGACGGGTATTCGGGAGCGAACTTCCCGGCCGGAACGCAGACCCTCGACGGTGCGCAGTCACTCGCGTTCGTGCGCCAGCGGCACGGTCTGGCCAACGGGGACCTGGACCGCACGCACCGGCAGCAGGCGTTCCTCGCCTCGGCCGTGAACAAGCTGCAGCACGCCGGGGTCTTCGACGACTTGACCAAGATCGGCGCGCTCCTCGATGTGGCGCGCAAGGACGTGGTCGTCGACTCCGGCTTCGACCTGCTTTCGTTCGTCCAGCAAGCCGGTGCGGTGACCTCGGGAAACGTCACTTTCTACACGCTACCGATCAAGGGTTTCGCGACCGAGGACGGCGAGTCGGTCAACCTCATCGACCCGATCCAGGTCCGCGAGGTGGCCCAGCGGTTGCTGGCCGGGCGGAGCCCTGACGTGTCCGATTCGAGTACGCCGACCGCTGCGGCCGGTCCCGCGATCCCGCAAGCGGCAGCTGAGGTGGCAGCCGCGCCGGGAACGCATCATGCGACGCGCAGCGCGGCAAGCGGTAACCGGTCCAGCGGCCATACCGCAGCGCCCAGCGCTGTGCCGACCGTCGCCGCTCCGGTCGTCAGTGCGCCGCCGGGCATTCCGTGCGTTAACTGATGACCGTCAATAGAGCTGACCGGCCGTCAGCTCGCGGAGGTCCCGTTCTGGCCGGTTTTCGTGTCCGCCGGTGCCCCGGCGCTAGCCGGTACGCCCTTGGTAGGTTGCCGATCCCGCGGTGAGCGGACCCTGACAATTTGACCCGGCGTACGACGCGGACCGGACCACGGGGCCGGCACGGCGTCGATGCGGTACGCGAGCGCGTACGCGATCGCCTCGTAATTGACCCTCCAGCCGCGGAAATGCGGCCACGCTTCTTCTGGAGTGCGCTTCATCGGGTAGTTGCCGTAACGCAACATGTCGATGCCCTGAGAGAACTCTGCGTACGTCAGCTGGATGTCGCTGTCTGGGTCGGGATCGGGATCGTACGCAATTCGTTCCATGTGTGCGATATCCCGTAGGCAGTTGAACCCCCCGCGCAGCCCGATACGCATCGCGCCGCTGTTCGGGGTCACTGGGTTGAGGGCGAGTTCGAGTGCCGCCGCGTCCATCACGGCGAGCAGCGCGATCAACCAGTTGCGGTTCGGCTGCGGGGAGCGGAAATGGATCAGCGCCGGGTAGTTGGTGTGGCTCTCTGAGATCTCCGCCGCCCAGCGCTCCCAGCCCCGGTAAAGATCGGGCAGGTTCTCCAACAGGCCGGTGACCTGGACGTGCCGGTAAAGGATTTCTGGACCCCAGGCGGGCACCCCGGCCCGCGACTGAAGCAGCGTTACTTCCGCTTCGCGACGCGAATACGCGGTGTAGAGCGCGGGCAGGTATCCGATCTGCAGCGCGATGGCGACCGGACCCGAAGCCGCGGCGCAGAAATCCAGGAAGGTGAGCCGGTCGCGCGCACTGGAGGCGAACCCGAGGGTGAACAGCGAGGAGCCCGCCTCCCGGAACGCGGCGTTGAAGCCGAGTCCGCTGGCTCCGGCGAGCAGCAGCCCGAAGCCGATGAGGAACAGCCCCAGCCAGCTGATGAGCGTGATCAGGATGGCCAGCGGCGCCGACCAGGCCAACACCCGGTCCTTCGCGTCGTAGGTGCGGCACCGGTCGGCCAGGAACTGGAACGGCCAGCGCACCACGCCGTGCACCAGCCGGGTGTAGCTCGACCGCAGCCCGCGCGGCATGACCAGGCTGGCCACCACCGAGAGCCAGGCCGCGGCCACCACGCCGGCGCCGACGGCCAGCTCGAAGATCCTCATGTCTTACATTCTGTAGGTAGGAGCGTCCTCGCGGCACGTGTAATGCTCCTGCTCATGACCGGGCTCCCCACAGGCTCTCCCGCCGATCTTGTGCTGGTGGGTGGTCCGTGCTTTACCGCCGACGCCGCCCGCCCCCGGACCTCGGGCATCGCGGTGCGCGACGGCGTTATCGCGGCGCTCGGTGAGCGGGAAGCGCGCTCGGCAATCGGCCCGCGCACTCGCGTCGTGGAGCTGGATGGGAGGCTCGCGCTCCCCGGCTTCATCGATGCGCACGTGCATCCGGTCTTCGGTGGCGCGGAACGACTGCGCTGCGATCTGACTGGGACACAGGACGCACGCGAAGCGGTGGCGCGGGTGGCCGCGTATGCCGACGCGAATCCGGACCTGCCGTGGATCGTCGGCGGTGGCTGGTCGATGGACCAGTTCCCCGGCGGCGCACCAAGCCGTTCACTGCTCGACGCGGTGGTGCCCGACCGACCCGTCTTCCTGCTAAACCGAGATCATCACGACGCATGGGCGAACTGCGCCGCGTTGCGCATCGCCGGAGTGGACCGTGCCACGCCGGATCCGATCGGCGGCCGGATCGCGCGCGAACCCGATGGTTCTCCGGCCGGCGCCCTGCATGAGGAGGCGGCGAATCTCGTCGGCCGGCACGCACCACGGCTCACTGAGGACGATTATCTGAACGCCCTACTGGAAGGGCAGCGATATCTGCACTCCTTCGGTGTCACTGGCTGGCAGGACGCGATCGTCGGCGGATATCTGGGCTATGACGACATCCTGCCCGCCTACCTGCGCGCGGCCCGAGAAGGGCGGCTGACCGGGCACGTGACCGGCGCGCTGTGGTGGGACCGCAACCGCGGCCTGGAGCAGATCGCCGATCTCATCGAGCGACGCGCCGAGGCGGCGGGACTCGACGCGGCGGCGCCGCAGGGCGCGGGCGGATTCAAGGCAGCGACCGTCAAGATCATGCAGGACGGCATCTGCGAGAACCTGACCGCCGCGATGCTCGGCCCTTACTACGACAGCGCAGGGAACGTCACTGACAACGCGGGGCACAGTTACCTCGACGCGGCGTTGCTTGCCCAAGCTGTCACGCGGCTTGACGCGCGCGGCTTTCAAGTCCACGTCCACGCGATCGGAGACCGTGGCGTGCGGGAGGCGCTTGACGCGTTCGAGCAGGCGCGGGCAGTCAACGGCGTGACCGACAACCGGCATCACATCGCGCACATCCAAGTCATTCATCCGCAGGACATCCCGCGCTTCCGGCAACTGGGTGTCACCGCGAACATTCAGGCGTTGTGGGCCGCCGAGGACGCACAGATGCGTGCGCTGAATGAACCGGTGCTCGGTGCGGAACGCTACGCGCAGCAGTATCCATTCGGCGCGCTACTGCGGGACGGCGCGACGCTCGCGGCGGGAAGCGACTGGCCGGTTTCGACTCCTGATCCGCTCCAGGCGATGCACGTCGCGGTCAATCGGACCACCCCGGAAGCGCCAACCGGTACGCCGCCCTTCCTGCCCGATCAGGCACTCACGCTTGCCGACGCCCTGGTCGCGTACACCGCGGGTTCGGCGCGCGTCTGTCACGCCGAGAGCTACGCGGGATCACTGGAGCTCGGCAAGCGAGCAGATCTGGCGGTGCTGGACCGCGACATTCTTGCCGCACCGCCGACACAGATCGGCGCCGCGCGCGCGGTGCTGACGATCGCCGGCGGACGGGTCGTCTACGAGGTCTGAGCCGCGGAATATGAACCCTAACTCAGGTTCCGGGCCAGACTAGTCGGTTTACCTGCATAAACGTCGAATGTGCTAAACGGCAAAAACTTCGCATAGTGCGTAAACGGCCTTTCCGGGGGGCTGTATCGGAGTTACAGAAGTGTTAGCTGCACCACACTCCACTCCACATCCCGGAGGGAACCTTGCGTCCGCGCCATACCCTCGTCGCGCTCACCGCTGCAGCCGCCACAGCGGCCGCCACCCTGCTCACCGCCTTACCCGCGAACGCGGCGACGGCCAGCTACGTCGCGCTCGGCGACTCCTACTCCTCCGGCCTCGGCGCCGGCAACTACGGCAACAGCGGGTCCTGTGACCGCAGCGCGGGTGCCTACCCACAGTTGTGGGCGAACGCCAACGGCCCGTCGTCCTTCACCTTCGCCGCCTGTTCCGGGGCGACCACGAGCGACCTGCTCAGCAGCCAGCTGTCCGCGCTGGGCAGCGGCACCACGCTGGTCTCCTTCACCATCGGCGGCAACGACGTGGGCTTCAGCAGCGTCATGGAGACCTGCGTGATCTGGGGCACCAGCTCCTGCGTGAGCGCGGTCAACAGCGCGGAAAGCCAGGCGCAGTCGACGTTGCCCGCGGCCTTCGACAACGTGCTGAACTCCATCAAGGCCAAGGCGCCGAACGCCCGGATCGTCTTCCTGGACTACCCGGACTTCTACGATCTCAATTCCTCTTCCGGCTGCATCGGGCTCAGCGGCACCAGCCGGGCCAAGATCGACGAAGGCATCAACCTGCTCGACTCGCTGGTCCAGCAGGCGGCGGCCCGGCACGGCGCGGTCTTCGGCGATGTGCGCGGCTCCTTCTCCGGACACGAGATCTGCGACAGCAGCAGCTGGCTCAACTCGGTGGACTGGGGCAACTTCGGCGACTCCTACCATCCGACCGCGGCCGGCCAGGCCAGCGGCTACTACCCGGTATTCGCTTCGAAGGCCTAGAGCTTCTCGAACGGCACCTGCTCCTTGACCCACCGAGCGATCCGCTCCACCCACAAAGAGCGTTGGGGCCTTCCTCCACTCAAGTGGAGGAAGGCCCCAACGTCACTGTCGACCTAAGGCTGCTGCCTTAAGAGTTGCCGCCTCAAGCGCCTTGTGCTTGCGCGTGAGCGCGGCGCTCGCCGCTACGTCAGCCGGCGTGCACGACCGCGGCCGGTGCCTCGGCGCCCAAGCCCTCGCTGTCGCCCTCGACGGTCTGGCCCGGGTCCTTGCGAATCAGCAGGAAGGTGACCAGCGTGGACAAACCGAGCAGGATTGCGCTGATCATGAACGCGACGTTGTAGCTGTGCACCTGAGCCGCCGGTGCCAGTGGCGAGCTGTGGTGGTTGGTCGCGTAGTTGAGCAGCGTCGTGGTGAACACGGTGTTCAGCAGCGCTACACCGAGCGAGCCGCCGACCTGCTGAGTAGTGTTCACCATCGCGCTGGCCACGCCCGCGTCGTGCGGGGCCACGCCGGTGAGCGAGGTGTTGCTCAGCGGGACGAACACGCTGCCCATGCCGATCGCCATGACGATGAAGGCGGGCAGAATCATCGCCGGGTAGGACGAGTCCACCCGTAGCTGGGTCAGCCAGAGCATGCCGCCAGTGGCCATCAGGCCGCCGAAGGTCATAACTACGCGCGGGCCGAGCCGCGGCACCAGCGAGCTGGCCACGCCTGCCGTCACGATCAGTGCTCCGGAGAACGGCAGATAAGAGACGCCGGTCTTGAGCGGCGAGTAGTGCTGGATCTGCTGGAAGTAGTAGGTCATGAACAGGAACATGCCGAGCATGCCCGCGCCCAGGATGATCGAGGTCAGGAACGATCCGCCGCGGTTGCGGTGCAGTACCACGCGCAGCGGCAGCAGCGGGTTGGAGATGCGGGACTCCAGGATCACGAAGCCCACCAGCAGCACCGCCGCGGTCCCGAAGGAGGTCAGCACGGAGGTCGCGGTCCAGCTGTTGTCCTTGGCCGCCTCGGTGAAGCCGAACACCAGGGCGCCGATGCCGATGCTG
>NZ_DATNGK010000192.1:0-14562 GCF_035605935.1 Actinocrinis sp.
ATACGGGCACCGCTCGTCTGCCCGTCACCCACCCGCTGGTGTGGCGCAATTGGCAGCGCACCTGTCTTGTAAACAGGTGGTTAGGGGTTCGAGTCCCCTCACCAGCTCACTGACTCCCCCAGCTCAGCCCACCATAGCCGCAGGTCGGGCTCGGCCCCGAGAGATCCAATCGGGACCGGGCCTGTCTCACCGTCTATCGGCATCTGGCGTCATCTGGCACGGGCTGTGGCGAATACGTGGCGACGCACTCTCATGCCTCAGCCAGACCATCGGACCGTGACTCGGTATTGCCGGATCCTTCATCCGCGCGGGCACGACCGAATCAGCTTTCTTCTCGGGGGACGGCGCGGCCGCCGACACGGGCGGGTGTCGGCGCGGGCGGGTGTCGTCGGGCCGGGTGGTGTCGTGTGTCATGGGCCGGTAACGGTGCTGTGAGGGTGCCGTTAGAGCCGTGGTGGTGGGGTTAGTAGGGGTGGACGTCAGGACCCGGTTGCTGGGTCTGTTGCCTGTCGCCCGTAGGTGGAGGAAAGGACCATGGTTTCCGGATTGCAGGTCAGCAGCGCCGTGCGTGCTGGTTGCTGTGTGCTGACGGTGGCGGGGGAGGTGGACCTGGTGCGCTCTCGCGTGCTTGAGGTGGCGTTGCTGCGGCATACCGGCGTCGGGATGCCGCTGGTGCTGGATCTCGGCGGCGTCGAGTTCATGGACTCAGCGGGGTTTTACGTGGTGGTGCGCACGAACCACGAGTTCCGAAAGACAGGGCAGCGGCTGATCGTGGTGCCCTCGCACGTCGTGATGGGCTTGATTGAGGTGGCAGGCGTGCGCCACGTGCTGGCGCTGCGCGAGAGCGTGGACGAAGCGCTCACAGCCCTAGGCGCCACTACAGCCGATACAGCCGAGCCGCAGGCTTCGGGCACCTCGGGGCCATAGCCGCGGGCGCTGGCATGCGGCTGCCGGGTGGGTGCGGGCGTGGTGGGACCGCCCGTCGCGGGGTTCAGGGGCGTCGGGGAGACAGTGTTGTTGGCCGCGCTGGACGATCGCGCGATGGCCGATAGCGTGGGGTGCATGGCGAGTCGAACTCGGATCAGGGTGGCGGGCGGAGCGAGGAAGCCTTGATGGCGCGGGAGTCCGACAAGCAGCCACCCGCGTTGACTAGGCGGACCGTGCGTTACCCGGTGGGCGACGCCCGGGTGGTGTACGTGACTGGCGGCGGCGTCAGCGTCGTGATGCCGCCTAGCAGGCTGGGCAGGTGGTACGAGCGGCTGAACGACCTGGCCGAGGCGCTGATCGACGTCCTGGACCGACTGGACGACATCCTCTACCGCCCCGAACCGGCAACGGGCTCCAAAGGCCATCACGACCTAGAGACCCCGGCTCGGCTCGTCCAGGTGCTGCTTCTCCTGAGGAAGGCCAGTCACGTCCTATTGCTCGCTGTGTACGTGGCTTGGTGCTTCGCTAAGGTCCGGGCCAAGCACATGCTTGGTCTCCATTAGCGGTCTAGAAGTAGTTGCTGGCGGGCAGGAGCTTGCGGCGCGGCGCTCCGGTACGGCTGGGTGGGTGGTCAGCCACGGTGGTAGGCGACCCGCTTGTCGAGAAGGTAGATGCGGTAGGGCGGGCGTCAGGCCTGTCATCGCCGGGCTGGCTGGCCAGTGTCGGCCGCAGAACGCTCATGCTCGGGGCGGTTTGCCTCTGGGCGGATCGGCGGACGTGGGCAGAATGCTGTTATCCGGCTGGATGATTCGCCGCAGGCGCGTGCTCACCAACCCAAGGTCCCTGTGCCCGCAACGCGTCCGATCAGTCGTCCGGCAGCTCTGCTCGCTGAACGAATGCTGGACGGAGCCTCATTTGGCCAGGCGGGGCAGGAGAGCCGAGGCAGCCCAGATGGACAACACGCTCGCGACGACGAGGACGGCGAAGTCGAGGGGAAGGTGCTCTGCGGTGCCGATGAGCAGGCCACGCAGGCCGTCGACCTCGTAACTCAGCGGGTTGATCCTCGAGATGGGCTGGAGCCAGCCAGGCATCACCGAGGTCGGATACAGCGCGTTCGAGGAGAAGAACAGCGGCATGGTGATTGCCTGTCCAATGCCCATGAGCCGGTCGCGGGTCAGCACGATTCCCGCTATCGACATCGACAGGCAGCTGAAGAACGCCGAGCCGAGCACGACCAGGACCGCGACGCCGAGGATCTTGAGCGGATTGGCGGTCATCCCCACGCCGAGGATCGCTGCGAAGATGAGCACGACGATGGCCTGGATCAGCGCCTTGGTACCGGACGCGAATGCCTTGCCGGTGATGAGGGCCGCGCGGGGGGTCGGGGTGACCAGCAGCTTGGTGAGGACGCCGGCGTCACGCTCCCAGATGATCATGATGCCGTAGAAGATGGCGATGAACATCGCTGATTGGGCGATGATCCCGGGTGCGAGGTAGTCGAGGTAGGGCACGTTACCGGTGGGGATCGCGCGAATGCGGGTGAACGTCTCGCCGAAGACTGCCAGCCATAGGACGGGTTGAACCGCACGGGTATAGATCTCGCTGCGGTCGTGGCGGATCTTCTGCAGCTCGACGATGCAGAGTGCGCCGATGCGGGCGGGCAGCACGCGCCAGCCGGTGCGGGGTGGAGGAGGGGGAGCTATGGCGGGGGCGAGAGAGGGAGCGGGCGAGGTGACGAGGGGGTCGGGCGCGGCGGGCGCGGCGGGCGCGGCGGACGCGGAAGCGGCCTCGGTGGGCAGGGCGTCAGCGGACACGGGCGGCTGTGGAGCGCGTGGCACGGACATTGCGGAACTCTCCCGAGGTCGGCTCGTCAAGGTTGTCGCCGGTGTAGTGGCGGAAGACGTCTTCGAGGGTGCCCGCACCGGCGGGCAGCGAGGCCTTGAGCTCCTGCGGAGAGCCGGTGGCCCGGATCGTGCCGCGATGCATGAGCGAGATCCGATCGCAGAATTGGTCGGCCTCATCCATGTAGTGCGTGGTGACGAACACGGTCATGCCGGTCGCGTCGCGCACTTCGCCGATGCGCTGCCACACCGACGCGCGGGCGATCGGGTCAAGTCCGATGGTCGGTTCGTCGAGGATGAGCAGGCGGGGTGAGGAGACCAGCGCCTGGGCGAGTTCGAGGCGGCGGACCATGCCCCCGGAGTACGTCTTGGCCAGCCGGTCCGCAGCATCAAGCAGGCCGACCGAGTCGAGGGCGGCGGTGACACGCTCGTCGCGCTGCCTTCGCGGTACGTCGAAGAGGCGGGCGAACATGGCGATGTTCTCGCGGCCGGTCAGCCCGGAATCGGCGGAGAGTTGCTGCGGTACATAACCGAGCAGCCGGCGCACCTCCATGCGTCGCTTCGCCACATCGTGCCCGAACACAGTCACCATTCCCGGCGGGACGGGAAGCAGGGTCGTGATGGCGCGGATCGCGGTTGTCTTGCCCGCTCCATTCGGGCCGAGCAGGCCGTATACGCTGCCTGGTTCGACGTCGAATTCGATGCCGTCAACGGCCTTGGTGCTGCCGAACGCGTAGACCAGGTTGGTGCAGGCGATGGCGGGTTCACTCATTCGGACGCCTCTATGTCACTCATGGCGCGGTCCACTCCTTCGGCTCGGTATCCGGTCAGACCTGCGGCCAGGCGGCGTAGGGCGGGTACCGCGGCGCGCAGCGCGTCCAGTTGCTCGGGTGCGATTTGAGCCAGCTGCTCGGCTAACAAGCGCGTGCGCTCATCGGCCCAGCGGGTGAGGCGCTCACGGCCCGCGTCGGTGGCATCCAGCACGGCGGCACGACGGTCGGCCGAACTCGGCTCGCGGCGCAGATAGTGCTTCGCGATCAGTTGATTCACCAGCGTAGACACCGAGTTGCCGGCCAGGTTGAGCTCGCGTGCCGCCGCGGAGACGCCGATTCCGGGTGACTGCGCGACCAGTCGCAGCAGTTCCACCTGCGCGCCGCTGAGCGGAGCCAGGCTCAGCTCACCGCGTACTCGCCGACGAGTTGCGCGATGGACGCCGGACAGGGCGCCGCCGAGCTCCAAGGCGAAGGCTGACAGGTCGGCGGCTGTCGCCGTAGTAGCAGTTTCCACAAGGGCAGGATAGCTCTTACACAGAGGTAAATAAAGAGGAAGCCTCAATAATCTTCGAGCCGAGGATCTTCGTCTTTTGATCGCGCAATTCACGGCCTTGCTCTCGATTTGCCGGTGATGGCGCTCGTATCCTTGCCTTCTACCGTTCAGGCAGGAGCGCGCATGGCAGACAGCGGGGATGATCAGGCGCGCACCGCGCCGGCGACCACTGACGTGGTGATCGTCGGCGGCGGCCACAACGGTCTGGTCGCCGCGGCGTATCTGGCCCGCTATGGCTCGAGGGTGACGGTGCTTGAACGGCTCGGCCGGATCGGCGGGGCGGCGGTGAGCGAGCGTCCCTTTCCCGGCGTCGACGCGAATCTGTCCCGGTACTCCTACCTGGTCTCGCTGCTGCCTTACGCGGTCGTGCGCGACCTTGAGCTCGATGTCGAACTGCGCTCGCGCCCGGTCGCGTCGTACACGCCTGTGCTGCGCGGGGGCAAAGCGGACGGACTGCTGGTCGAGCGGCAGCCCGGAGCGCGGACCGCGGAGTCGTTTCGACGGCTGACCGGCTCGGAGCGCGAGTGGCGCAATTGGCAGGAGTTCTACGGCCGGATCGAACGCGCTGCCCGCGTCTTCGCGCCGTCGTTGCTGGAACCGCTGGCGCCGAAGGGCGAGCTGATGAAGGCGGTCCGCGAGGCCGTCGGCAGTTCGTTCTGGGATCCGTTCCTAGAGCGGCCGCTCGGCGAGATCGTCGAGGAGACGTTCGCTGACGATGACGTGCGCGGCGTCGTGCTGACAGATGCGCTGATCGGCACGCAAAGCCATGCGCACGATCCCTCGCTCGCCCAGAACCGGTGCTTCCTCTACCACGTGATCGGTAACGGGACCGGTGAGTGGCGCGTGCCGATCGGCGGCATGGGTGCGGTTACCGAGTCGTTGGCGCGTGCGGCGGACAAGGCGGGCGCGGTATTCGTTACCGGAGCAACGGCTACACGCATCGATACAGATGGTCGGCGAGCAGCGGTGCGTTATACGACTGCTGATGGTGCTGAGCGGCGAATCGACGCACGGTATGTACTCGTCAACGCCGCGCCGACGGTCCTCAATGAGTTGCTGGGACGGCCCAGCGGCCCGCGCCCTGAGGGCAATCAGCTGAAAATCAACATGGTCTTGTCGCGCTTGCCCGCGCTCAAGTCGGGGATGGACCCGAAGGTCGCGTTCGCGGGAACGTTTCACATCGACGAGTCGTACAGCGGGCTGCGCACCGCGTATACGCAGTCTGAGGCCGGGGCGCTGCCAGATCCGCTGCCGTCAGAGGTCTACTGCCACACGCTGACCGATCGTACGATCCTCGGTCCGGAGTCCATGGCACGCGGACTAAACACGCTCACGCTGTTCGGTTTGCACACGCCGGCGAGGCTCTACGAGGAAGACGGCGCACGCGATAAGGCGGTGCAACTGGCGCTGGCGGGCTTGAACCGGCACCTCGCCGAACCGATCGAGGACTGCTTGGCACGCGATGCTGACGGGCGGCCGTGCATCGAAGCCCGCTCGCCGCGGGATATCGAGGACGAACTCGCGATGCCCGGCGGCCATATCTTTCATGGCGACCTGGACTGGCCGTGGGCCCGAAGCGATCGGGAGGTCGGCACTTGGGGCGTCGAGACGGACATCCCCAACGTGCTGCTCTGCGGCTCAGGTGCCCGACGTGGCGGAGCGGTCAGCGGAGTGCCGGGGCGAGCCGCGGCGCTGGCATTGTTGCTGAGCAGGTCGCGCAGGAGGCGGGGCTAGTCCTCGGCGGCTGATACCGGGATGACGAGAGCCGTGGCGATCGCGGCTAGACCTTCGGCGCGACCGGTGAGGCCGAGCCCGTCCGTGGTCGTGGCGCTGACTCGGACCAGGGCGTCGAGCGCTTCGGAGAGCACCTTCTCGGCCTCAGCGCGCCGCGGTCCGATCTTCGGACGAACGCCGATCACCTGGATCGAGACATTGCCGATCCGGTAACCCGCCTCGCGTACCCGCCGACCCGCTTCGGTCAGCAGCGTGCTGCCCGACGCCCCGCGCCACTGCGGCTTGTCGGTGCCGAAATTGGAGCCGAGATCGCCGAGCCCGGCCGCGGAGAAGAGGGCGTCGCAGGCGGCGTGCGCGGCGACGTCACCGTCCGAGTGGCCGGCCAGACCCGTCTCGCCGGGCCAGTCGAGTCCAGCGACGCGCAGTGGCCGGCCTTCCTCGAACGGGTGGACGTCGACGCCGATGCCGACCAGCGGAAGAGGCGGCAAACCGTCAGTCATCGTTCTCCGCGGCCTTCCTGCGCTCCAACCAGACGGCTTCGGCCAGCAGTAGATCAAAAGGAGTAGTGACCTTGAACGCCTCGGTATGACCGGGGATCACCGCAACCGGCAGGCCGAGTCGTTCGACCAGGCCGGCGTCGTCGGTCGTGTCCGTCGCGGTCGCGGCGGCGTGCGCCTTGACCAGCAAGGATCGCCGGAAGCCCTGCGGCGTCTGCACCGCGCGCAACGTGGAACGGTCCACGGTCGCGGTGACGTTCGTACCCGACGAGTCCACGGCTTTGATCGTATCGGCGACCGGTAGCACCGGGATGACTGCGTCGCTGCCGCCAGCTACCGCGTCGATGACTGCGGTAACTAGGGAAGGCGGAGTAAGGGCACGCGCGGCGTCGTGTACAAGGATGATCTCGTACACCTCGGGGATCGCCTCTAGTGCGAGCGCGACCGAACGCTGCCGGGTATCGCCACCCGGCACGACGTGCACCGTCTCGCCGAACTCACGCAGCAGGTCACGCACCCCGTCAACGCCGTTCGGGGGCGCGGCGACCACCACAAGACCGATCCGCCCGCTGGAAATCAGCGAACGGACCGCGTGAACCAGAATTGGGATCGAGCCGATGGAGCGCAGCGCCTTCGGAGCGCCCGGACCGAGGCGCTCGCCTCGGCCCGCGGCGGGGACGATCGCGGCCGTCCCGCCGCGGGATGTGCTCATCTATGGGCCGAGGATGTCGACGCCCGTGCCAGCGCGGCCGCAGCTCGCGCTCAGGAGGCCAGCACCTCGTCGAGGATGGTCTCGGCCTTGTCCTCGTTGGTGTTCTCGGCCAGCGCCAGCTCGCTGACCAGGATCTGCCGGGCCTTGCCGAGCATCCGCTTCTCGCCGGCGGACAGGCCGCGCTCCTTCTCCCGGCGCCACAGGTCGCGGACGACCTCGGCCACCTTGATCACGTCACCGGAGGCCAGCTTCTCGAGATTGGCCTTGTACCGGCGGGACCAGTTGGTGGGCTCCTCGGTGTGCGGGGCTCGCAGTACCTCGAAAACGCGGTCGAGACCGTCCTGGCCGACCACATCGCGGACGCCTACATATTCCACCTTGTCGGTGGGAACCATCAGGGTGAGGTCGCCCTGGGCCACCTTGAGCCGGAGGTAGGGGCGCGCCTCGCCCTTGACCATCCGGGTCTCGATCGCCTCGATGAGAGCGGCCCCATGGTGGGGATAGACGACGGTCTCGCCAACCTTGAACGTCATGTGATGCGTACCCCTTCCGTGGGTATCCAGGATAACACGGCCGGGCGACTTTCTAAAGGGCGTTTGCGCAGGTCAGGCGGGTGAAGGGCACTTGACAATACTGGACGGACCGTACTCGCCCCAGGTCAGGGGGGCGGACGACGCCTTTCGCGCGCCCCCGGAAGCACTACCGCAGGCTCCCCCGCGAGCTCTCGGCCGGCCCCAGCGGGACGGCGTGAACCCGCCTCTGGGCAGGGACGCTCTGCGGGCGCACAATGACCAAAGAACCTCTGCCAGGAGATCGGCTCTTCGCACACGTCAGGTGGGGTGAGCGCGAGGTGGACGCCAGCGGGCGATCGAGTAGCGCGGGGTCCGGCTGGGATGACCAGCGGGACGAGCAGGATGAGACCGTGGTCGGCCATTGGCCGGACGGAACCGAGATCACCGATGCCGAGTGTCAGGCGCCTGATGACCTGCGTGAACTCTTGCCCGATCTGCGCAGATACCTGCGCCAGGAGCGCTGGACCAGGCGGCGCGCCAAGTTGATCCGGGTAGGCCGCGTTCTGGGCTCGCCAAGGGCCGCGATCGCGGTGGTGCTGTTGGCCGCGCTGGTGGCCTCAGCGGTGGCGATGCTTCTGCCGGCCGCGCGGTAACACGCGCTCGGCGGCACGGCGCGCTCGACACATAAGGACACACAAGGCTGACGGCTGGGCGCACCGCGTTGCGCGACCCTTGAGCGATTCGACTGAATCGGCTTGGTTGGTGCGGTGCGCCTATACCTCTGTTAGGGCCATCCCGGTGAGGGACGGCCGATCGCGGTCAGTACGCTGTGGCTCGGTTATTTTTCTGACCAGTCGCGCGCCAAGGAGCTAGACCGACCGTGAGCAGCCTCCACTCCCCGAGCACGACCCGCCGGTCGACCCCCTCTCGCCGGGGCCGTGCGGGCCTGGCCACCGCAGCCGTGCTGCTGACCGTGGCTCCGCTGGCCGCCGCATGCGGGGCCGGCTTCAACGCCGCGTCGACGCAGGTCAAGCTCGACTCCGGCTCCGGCATCACCGGCGCGCTGAAGATCAACAACGTCTCCGTGGTCGTCGACCCGGCCAGCAACAACGCCGAGGTGATCGGCGCCGTCTCCAACACCGGCGGCACGGATGTGAGCTGGCCGAACGTCCAGGTCGGCGGTACCTCGGCGCAGATCGTGGCCGGCGGCGCGAACGGTGCGACTCCCGCGGCGGCCCAGGCGGGCGCCCAGACCATCGCCGGTGGCCAGACGGTCTACTTCGGCCAGCCGGGCGCGCCGCAGATCCAGTTCTCCGCCGCGGGCCTGACGGTGGGCGACCTGGCCAAGGTGACCTTCTCGTTCGGCGACGCCGGCACGGTGACCGTTCAAGCACAGATCCAGCCGAACACCGGCCTGTTCGCCGATTACAACCCGAACCCGCCGAGCGCTTCGGCCAGCCCGAGCGCCAGCGCCTCCTCCTCGGCGAGCAGCGGCGCCTCAGCATCCGCGTCGGCCTCCGCGTCCGCCAGCCCGAGCGCCAGCAAGAAGTAGAAGTAACTGCCGGTCGGATCGCAGACCGGCGATTCACAGACAGACAGAGCGGGTGGCGCGCTCCCGGATAAGGGAGCGCCACCCGCTTCGTCTTGCTAGCGCCGCCGCGTCGTTGAGCCGTGCTTACGGCTCGAACTTGTAGCCGAGACCGCGCACTGTCACCAGGTACCGCGGCACGGCCGGGTCCGGCTCGATCTTCGCGCGCAGCCGCTTGACGTGCACGTCCAGCGTCTTGGTATCGCCGACGTAGTCCGCGCCCCAGACTCGGTCGATCAGCTGCATGCGCGTGAGCACACGGCCCGCGTTACGCAGCAGCATCTCCAGTAGCTCGAACTCCTTGAGCGGAAGCTGTACGCCGCGCCCCGAGACGCTGACCGTGTGCCGCTCGACGTCCATACGGACCGGACCGGCCTCAAGCGCCGCGTCATCCGGCTCCTCGGCCTGGCCGTGCCGGCGCAGCACCGCACGGATGCGCGCGACCAGCTCCCGCGAGGAGAACGGCTTGGTCACATAATCATCCGCACCGAGTTCCAGCCCGACCACCTTGTCGATCTCGCTGTCCTTCGCGGTCAGCATGATGACAGGCACGGCCGAACGGGTACGCAGCTGCCGGCAGACCTCGGTGCCCGGCAGGCCGGGCAGCATGAGGTCGAGCAGCACGAGGTCGGCCCCGTGCCGGTCGAATTCCTCCAGCGCCTCGGGACCGGTGGGCGCGACGGCGACCTCGAAGCCTTCGTTGCGCAGCATGTAGGAAAGCGGGTCGCTGAACGAATCCTCGTCCTCGACCACCAGCACCCTGGTCACGTCGTACGACTCCCTGTGTTGAGTTCCAGAACGCCGCCGTCGGCCCGGCCGTCTTCGGCCGGCGGCGGATCGCCCAGCAGCGGCAGGCGCAGCGTGAAGGTCGAACCCGACCCTTCCACGCTCCACACCGCGACATCCCCGCCATGGGTGACGGCGATGTGTTTGACTATCGAGAGCCCGAGGCCTGTTCCCCCGGTTACCCGCGAGCGCGCCGGGTCCACCCGGTAGAACCGCTCGAAGATCCGTTTGAGGTCCTGCTCCGGGATGCCGATGCCCTGGTCGGTGACCGAGATCTCGGCCAACTCGCCCTCTCGGCGCACTGCCACCACCACCTTGGTCTGCTCAGGTGAATAGTTGACGGCATTCCCGACAAGATTTCCCAAACCGGTGACCAACTGATCGAAATCACCGAGCACGTGCAGCCCGGGCGGAGCGGTGCCGACCAGTTCGATGCTCCGGGCGGCGGCGACTTCGCGGGCACGGCCGAGCGCGTCCTCCACCACCTCGGCGATGTCTACCCGCTCGGCCCGGGTCAGCGGATCGTGGCTTTCCAGCCGGGACAGGTCGATCAGGTCCTGCACCAGATTGCCGAGCCGGTGCGCCTCGCGCTGCATCCGCTCGGCGAACCGCCGCACCGCCTCAGGGTCGTCGCTGGCGGATAGGACCGCCTCGGACAGCAGCGCCAGCGCGCCAACCGGAGTCTTGAGCTCGTGGCTGACGTTGGCGACGAAGTCCCGGCGCACCGCGTCGATCCGGTGTGCCTCGGTACGGTCCTCTACGAGGACCAGGACGAGCTGCGAGCCGAGCGGGGCGACCCGGACGGAGACGGCCAGCGTGTCGCCGCCGAGCGGTCCGCGCGGGATCTCAAGTTCGAGCTGCCGGATCTCTCCATCCCGGCGCACCTGCCTGGCCATCGCGACCAGTTCCTCGGAGACCAGCCGCTGGCCGCGCACCAATCCGAGGGCGTGCGCCGCCGGGGATGCCTTGACCACGGCGTCGCTGGGATCGAGCAGCACCGCGGAGGATCGCAAGACCTGGAGCACTGCGGCCACGCCGGGCGGCACCAGCGGCTCGGGGGCGGCCGGCTCGGCCGCGCGCCGCTCGCGCTCGCTCCAGCGGAACGCGAGACCGCCCGCGGCGCCGACGGCCAGCGCTACCAGGGCGGCCGCCGAAGCCGCGGCGATGTGGAAATCGGCCGCGAGGTAGGACACACTCCCAGAGTAAATGCCCGTGCAGACCACTCGGCGAGGCCGGAAGCACACTCCGTGATCCGTCGCCAAGAGTTCACGTTCACGTCGCGTCGGGTTCACCGCCGTGCCCGGCGGCGGCTGAGGTCGCCGCACTACGGTGAAGGCTCACCACGGTGTGCCCACCGCCGCGCCGGTCACGGGCGTGCCAAGCCGCCGCCTCAGCTTACGGGAGCATTTTCGATGCGCGACGTGTACCACGAGGAACTCGATTCGATCGGCCGGACGCTCATCGAGATGACCGGTCTTGTGGGAGCCGCGATGGGCCGGGCGACCGCCGCCCTGCTCGAGGCGGACCTGCAGGTCGCGGAGTCGGTCATCTCCGCCGACGACGCCGTGGACGCGCTGCAGAGCGAGCTGGACAGCCGCGCGCTCGACCTGCTGGCCCGGCAGCAGCCGGTGGCCGGCGACCTGCGCACGATCATCACCTCGCTGCGGATGAGCGCCGACCTGGAGCGGATGGGCGACCTGGCCCGGCACATCGCGAAGGTGGCGCGGCTGCGTTACCCGGAGATCGCGGTACCGGAAGAGCTGCGGCCGATGATCCAGGAGATGGGCCGGATCGCCGGGGAACTAGCGCAGAAGACTGCCGAGATCATCGACGGCCGCGATGTGGACGCCGCTCGCGAGCTGCCCGAGGACGACGACGAGATGGACGAGCTGCACCGTGCGCTGTTCCGGGCGCTGCTCGACAAGAAGACCGACTACTCAGTCGAGACGGCCATCGATGTGACGCTGATCGGCCGGTACTACGAGCGCTTCGCCGACCACTCGGTGTCGGTCGCGCGGCGACTGATCTTCCTGGTAACCGGCGAGCATCACTAAGCGCTGAAGACGCTGCCAGGGGATGGGAGGGGGGACGAAGGAGCCCTTCGCACGCGGGGGTGCGAAGGGCTCCTTCGTCATTTTCTGCAGCGCTGGCAGCCAGCGCAGCTGCCGGTAAGTGCTACTTGCGGCCCTGGTTCTTGACCGCTTCGATCGCCTCGGCTGCGGCGGCCGGGTCGAGGTACTCGCCACCGGTAGTCACGGGGCGCAGGTCGGCGTCGAGTTCGTATAGCAGCGGAATGCCAGTGGGGATGTTCAGCCCTGCGATGGCCTCGTCTGAGATGCCGTCGAGGTGCTTGACCAGCGCACGCAGCGAATTACCGTGCGCGGCGACGAGCACGGTGCGGCCGGTGAGCACATCCGGGACGATCGCGTCGTACCAGTACGGGAGCAGGCGGTCGACGACGTCCTTGAGGCATTCGGTACGCGGCCGCAGCTCCTGCGGCAGCTGCGCGTAACGCGCGTCGGCGAACTGTGAGTACTCGGCGTCTTCGGCGAGCGGCGGCGGGGGCGTGTCGTAAGAGCGGCGCCACAACATGAATTGCTCCTCGCCGTACTCGGCGAGAGTCTGCGCCTTGTCCTTCCCCTGGAGCGCGCCGTAGTGCCGCTCGTTGAGGCGCCAGGAGCGGCGCACCGGAATCCAGTGCCGGTCGGCGGCGTCGAGACCGAGCTGCGCGGTGCGGATAGCGCGGCGCAGGACCGAGGTGTGCACGAGGTCGGGCAGCAGGCCGCGTTCCGCGAGCAGCTTGCCGCCACGGATCGCCTCCTCCTCGCCCTGGGCGGTCAGGTCGACGTCGACCCATCCGGTGAAGAGGTTCTTCGCGTTCCACGCGCTCTCGCCGTGGCGCAGTAGTACGAGACGGTACGAGTCAGCCATGGCTATGAGCGTATCCGCGATAACCGATTGCCCTCACCTCGGCCTGCATGTAACGTCTCACCCGCCCTTGTGATCATTACCTGATCGCGGTGTGCTCGGTGCTGAACGGTACGGGGAGAGGTTGCACGTGGTCCGGCTCAGAAGCGCGGCGGAATCGACTTTCGGGGGCCTGCCCGGCGCCTTCTGGTGGCTGTGGATCGCGACGCTGGTCAACCGGCTCGGCGGCTTCGTGCTGCCATTCTTCGCGTTCTACATCACCGGCCCGCTGCACCGCTCGGCCGTGTTCGCCGGAGCGGTCGCCGCGCTGTTCGGCGCCGGGGCCGCGGTGTCCGGCGTGGTCGGCGGCGTGCTCACCGACCGGATCGGGCGCAAGCCGACGCTGATCGGCTCGCAACTGGCCAACGCGGCGACCATCGTCGTGCTCGGATATGCCCGCTCCACATGGGCGCTCGCGCTCGGGGCGCTGGCGGTCGGACTGGCCACCAGCGCGTTCCGGCCAGCCCAGAACGCGATGATCGCGGACATGGTGCCCGCTGGCGACCGAGTGCGGGCCTACGCATTGAACTTCTGGGCGATCAACCTGGGTTTCTCGTTCTCGATGGCTGTGGTCGGGCTGGTCACGCATTTCGGTTATCGCACGCTTTTCTACGCTGACGCCGCGACGACCACGCTGTGCGCGTTGCTCATCGCGATACTCGTGCCGGACACGACTCCAGTCGAGACGATCAGGGCAAGAGCCCGATCCAGCAGCGTGGCGGTCGGGGACGGTCGCAAGCGCGAAGGGCTTGGCACAGTACTGCGGGACCGCACGTTCATCGCGTTCGTCGCGACGACGTTCGTGCTGCTGATCGTGTTCTGTCAGTACAACTCCGGCCTGCCGATGGCGATGTCCGCGAGCGGGCTGTCCGCGGCGACGTTCGGGCGGATCGCGGCCATCAACGGTGTGCTGATCGTGCTGCTGCAGATGCCGGTAACGAGGTTGCTCAAGCGGTATCCGGAGGGCCGGGTGCTGGCCGGGGCCGGCCTGGTGATCGGCGGCGGATTCGGGCTGCTCGCCTTCGGCCAGTCAATCGAGATGTACGTGCTCTGCGTCGTGGTGACGACGCTTGGCGAGATCGGCAACACCCCGACCGGCCAGGCGATCACGGCTCGGCTCGCCGCAGATCACCTGCGCGGGCGTTACCAGGGCGTCTATCAGCTCGCGTGGACGCTTTCGCAGGTCGCGGCTCCGCTGGTCGGCGGCGCGGTGCTCAGCGCGTACGGCGGCGCGCCGCTATGGATCGGCTGCTTCGCCGTGACCGGGTTGACGGCGCTGGTCTTCCTGCGAATCGGCAAGCACGTCGAGCGGCGAGTCGCGGCGGCGCGATCGGCCGAGGCCGAGGCAGAGGCCGATCAGACGAAGGTCACCGCGACAGCGATCGCGGACGGTCAGCAGCCTGAGTTGGCCACGGCGTAATCGACCAGCGCACAATCGAGCCCGCGTAGTCAGATCAAGTCACGTCAGGTCAGGAGTCGGGTTCGGTTGGCTCAGTGCTCTCGCCGTTCAGGGTGGCCGGGTCCGGGCGCAGCCGCTCGAAAGCGGCCAGGTTCGCCGTCGACTCGCCGCGCTTGAGCCGCCACGCCCATTCGCGGCGGATCGATCCGGCGAAGCCGAGTTCGAGCAGGGAGTCGAAGCTCGAGTCGGCGGCGTCAAGCACCGAGCCGAGCA
>NZ_DATNGK010000193.1:0-22401 GCF_035605935.1 Actinocrinis sp.
ACGCCGAGAACGACCCATTTGCCTACCCGACCGCCGGGTATACGCGCGAGCGTGTTCCCGGCGCGTTGTAGTGCGTTCATATCGCTTACCCCTCCGTAAACGCGATACATCGCGATCTCAGGGAACACGATGTATCGCGAGTGTGGGCGCTGTCAAGCGCCCGGTCCGAAATGACTACATCAGCACGGGGTTGTGGATCTCTAAAGCCCGAATGATGCGGCATTGCCAGCGCTTGCCCCCATTGACATATAAAGCCCCGTTTGCCCGACGGTCTACTCGGCTTTACCGACGCCCCGTGAGTTCTCGCCGTCGCGACGGCGTGCGCAGTGCGGCCTCATCATTGGGCACGCTTGTGCGCCGCGTCCAGGCAATTATGTCAGCTGCGATGTTCACGGCGACGGGCGAGGCACCCCTATCGAACCGCAGTCGAATGCCCTTATCGGACCACATGCGACTGCGCGAGGAAAGAGTCCGGCGACCCGCAGGCGGCGGACGGAAGACCCTCAGCTTCCGTCCGCGCCTGCGGCCCTCTTCCGGCCGGGGGAGCGGCTGATCGGGCGGATGGTGCGGGCATCCGTCCTGGCCGCGGCCCCGGCGTTACCGGCGGGAACCGGCCGTGCGAGTCAGGGCGACACGGCAAGCGATTCCCGCGGGGCTGGGAGCGCGGCCGCCGTGGTGGGCGCCGCTGCCTCCCTGCCGTCCACCCACGTGCGCAGCGGGTGGAAGTCATCCGACCACCAGACCAGGTCGGCGCGCGCGCCGACGGCGATCCGGCCGAGATCGGCGCGGCCGAGCGCGTCGGCCGGGATCCGGCTGGCCGCCTCGATCACCTGGGCTTCCGGCAGTCCCAGGGAGATCATGTTGCGCACCGCCTGATCCAGGGTCAGCGCCGAGCCCGCGATGGTCCCGTCGGCGTTGCGCGGTACGCCGTCGGCGCCCAGTTCGACCGGAATGCCGGACAGCTCGTAGTCGCCGGGCGGCATGCCCGCCGCGGCGATCGCGTCGGTGACCAGCACGACCCGGCCGCGCGCGCCTTTCCACACCAGGCTGCACACCTCGGGCGCCACGTGATGAAGGTCCGCGATCAACCCGCAGTAGAAGCGGCGGTCCGCCATGGTTGCGCCGGGCACGCCGGGCTCGCGGTGCGCCAGGCCGCGCTGCGCGTTGAAGATGTGCGTGACCAGCGTCGCGCCCATGTCGGCGGCGGCGGTGATCTGATCGGCCGTCGCATCGGTGTGGCCCACCGAAACGCGCACGCCGGCTTGGGTCAGCCGGCGGATCGCGTCGAGGGCTCCCGGCAGTTCCGGCGCGAGCGTGACCATGGTGAGCATCTCGTGGCCAGGCGCGCTGAGCAGGCGGTCGATCGCCTCGGGCGTCGGATCGGCGAGGAAGCGCTTCTCGTGCACGCCGTGGCGCACCGGGGAGAGGAACGGGCCCTCCAGGTGCACGCCGAGGATCCGCGCCGCCACGCCCAGGCTCCGGTCGCCGGCTTCCTGGCGCTCGCGCGCCTCGATCGCGGTGTGCAGCCCGGAGACCAGCGCGCCGAGCGGCGCGGTGATGTAGGTGGGCTGGAACGCGGTCACGCCGGTGGACGGCAGCGAGGCGGCGACCCGGTCCCAGGCGTCATCGTCGGCGGAGCTGAAGTCCACGCCGAAAGCGCCGTTGATCTGGATGTCGACCAGGCCCGCGGTGAGCACTCCGTCGACCAGCACGAGGTCGGAGACTCCATCCGCGGGACGCACCGCGCGAATGACGCCGTCTTCGATGGCCACCTCCACCGGACCGGTCATCCGGCCGTCCAGAACCGCTCGGGGCGCCGAGATGGTGAGCACGCGACGACTCCTCCTGCGGTGCATGGACTAGCGGGCCGGGAACGGCCGGTCTGCGCCGCGGTTCGGCGAGCCGTGACGATTGTGGACTAGACCAATCTCAGTTGTCCAGACCTCTGCGCATATTGGTCTGGACCACCGGGTCGAGAGCGTGTGGCTTCGCCTGTTCTGCCACCGCCCGCAACGCCGCGCCCGCCAACTCCAGGTCGCCCGCAGACAGGTCGGCGCGCGCGGTCAATCGGAGCCGGGACCGGCCGTCAGGCACCGACGGCGGCCGGAAGCAGCCGACCGCGACCCCGCGCTCGGCGCACAACGCGGCCAACTCGACCGCCAGATCCGGATCGCCCACGAGCACGGAGGTGACCGCGCCGACCGGGGGAGTGCCGGTCAGTTCCGCGGCGAGCGTGAGCCGGTACAGCGCCTGGGCGTTCGCCCGCACCCGATCAGCCAGCTTCGGTTGGGCGCGCAGTATGCGCAGGGACTCGGCTGCCGCACCGATCGCCGCCGGAGCCAGGCCGGTGTCGAAGATGAATGGTCGCGCCGTGTCCACCAGGTGCGCCGTCACCGCCGCCGGCCCGAGTACCACTCCGCCTTGCGCGCCGAGCGACTTCGAGAGCGTCGCGGTCATCACCACATTCGGCGCGCCCGCCAAGCCCGCCGCGTGCACCGCGCCACGGCCGCCCTCGCCGAAGACACCGATCCCGTGCGCCTCGTCCACGATCAGCACCGCGTTGTACTCGCGGCAGGCCGCTACAAGTTCGGCAAGCGGCGCCACGTCTCCGTCCACCGAAAACACGGCGTCTGTCACAACGTATGCGCGCTCTTCCAAACGCTCGGCCAGCACCCGGCGGACCTCAGTCACGTCGCGATGCCCTACAACCTCAACGCGTGCCCTAGAGAGACGACAGCCATCGATGAGCGAGGCGTGATTGAGCGCGTCGGACACGATCAGATCGCCGCGCCCCGCCAGCGCCGTGATCGCGCCCAGGTTCGCCAGATAACCGGATGAGAACACCAGTCCTGACTCGGCACCGACAAACTCGGCCAACTGCCGCTCGAATTCGACATGGGCCTCGGTGGTCCCGGTCACCAGGCGCGAACCGGTCGATCCGCCGCCCCAGGTGCGTGCGGCGCGTGCGGCCGCGTCGGTCACCCGCGGATCGCGCGCGAGGCCGAGATAGTCGTTGCCGGCCAAATCCACCAGGTCGCTGTGCGCCGCGCGAGGCCGCAGCCGTCGGCGCAGCCCCGCCGCTTCGCGTTTGCGGGCGTACTCGTCCAGCCAGCCAAGCGGGTCCGTCATCCGTCCGTCCTCCTCCTTCTGGGCCAGCCCGGACGGATACGCCTGGGATACTGAGCCAATGCCGTCCATGAACGATCTGGTTCGCGACCAGTCCACCCTCGATGATCGAGACCTGGAGTGGCTGCACCTCATTGTCGCCGACTGGCAGATGCTCGCCGACCTCTCCTTCGCCGACCTGGTGCTCTGGGTGCCAACCGCCGACGAGACGCGGTACGTCGCCGTGGCGCAGATGCGCCCTAACACCGGCCCGACCTCGTACCCGGAGGATCTGGTCGGTCATGTGGTACCACGCGGCAAACGACCGCTGCTCGACCAGGCCTTGGATGAGGGTCGCATCATCCGGGAGGGCGACCCGGAATGGCGCGAGGCGGTGCCGGTGCGGGTCGAGGCGATCCCGGTGCGCCGGGCGGACCGGGTGATCGCGGTGATCGGCCGCAACACCAACCTGCTGACCGCGCGCACGCCCAGCCGGCTGGAGCTGACCTATCTTCAGACGGCGGCCGACCTGGCTCAGATGATCGCCACCGGCCGGTTCCCGAACCCGAAGTCGCGCAGCCATCTGGACGCGATGCCCCGGGTCGGCGACGGCATGATCCGCCTCGACGCGGATGGCACAGTCACCTACGCGAGCCCGAACGCGGTGTCCATGTTCCATCGCCTCGGCCACGCCACAGACTTGATCGGCTCGCACTTCGGCAAGGTCTGTGCTGAGCTGCTCGACCCGCAGTCCGGACCGATCGACGAGGCGCTGGCCTCCGCTGTGGACGGCCGCGCACCCCGGGACACCGAGATGGAGACGATCGGCGGGGCGATGCGGCTGCGCACCATTCCGCTGCTGCCGCAGGGCACCAGGATCGGCGCGATGGTGCTGGTGCGCGACGTGACCGAGCTGCGTCGCCGAGACCGCGAGCTGGTGACCAAGGACGCGACGATTCGCGAGATCCACCACCGGGTGAAGAACAATCTGCAGAACGTCGCGGCCCTGCTGCGGCTTCAGGCGCGCCGGCTGGACGAGCCGCGCGGCCGGGCGGCGCTCAACGAGGCGGTACGCCGGGTCGGCTCGATCGCGATCGTGCACGAGACCTTGTCGCAGACCCTGGACGAGCGGGTCGAGTTCGACGAGATCGCCGACCGGGTGCTGGCGATGGTGCTGGACTACTCGGCGGCCTCCGGCAGCGGCGCCTCGTCACGCGGGGTGCAGTCACGGCGGGTGGGCACCTTCGGAGTGCTCTCGGCCCGGGTCGCCACTCCGCTGGCCATGGTGCTGACCGAGCTCCTGCAGAACGCGTTCGAGCACGGACTCGACGGCGCCGGCTCCTCCCTGGAGGTCACCGCGGTGCGCCGCGGCCCGGAGCTGACGATCCTGGTCGCGGACGACGGCCGCGGCCTGCCGCCCGACTTCGACCCGGCGACCGCGGGCAATCTCGGCCTGCAGATCGTCAGGACCTTGGTCACCGGCGAGCTGAGCGGCACCTTCGATATGACGCCGCGTGAGGGCGGCGGCACCGTGGTGACTTTGGAGCTCAACGTCGGCGAGTGAGTCGCCGCGGCCGCGTCAGCACGCTGCGACGTGATATTCGCCTTCTCGTCACCGAATGTTCATCCAGGTAATTCAGGCCCGGCAGACGCACCAGAACCACCGAGACGGCAAAACGCGGAGGGACCGGACGAGTGTCCGGTCCCTCCGCGTTGTCGCTCCGCCGACGGATCAATCGCCGCCGGCGGGCTGTCGCACTGTACTTTCGGTTGCTCCAGGCTCGCGGCGCAGGCGCTTAGGCCATGCGGGAGCGGGCACGGGCGGCGCGGCGCTTGAGCGCGCGGCGCTCGTCCTCGCTCATCCCGCCCCAGACACCCGCGTCCTGTCCGGACTCGAGCGCCCACTGGAGGCACTGGTCAATGACGTCGCAACGGCGGCAGACCGCCTTCGCGTCTTCGATCTGCAGCAGTGCCGGCCCGGTGTTCCCGATCGGGAAGAACAGCTCCGGGTCCTCATCGCGGCACGCGGCGCGGTGGCGCCAGTCCATCGGTCCTAACTCCTCGCGTAGTGCGCTACGGACGGGGGTGGGGTGCTACCCGCCCTAGCATCAACGACTTCGTGCTCTTGTGCAGTGGTTACTGCGGTACTGCTGCGCCGCGGGAAGTGCGACGCATTTCGGCAGTGATCCTGGCGCCGCCACCACACGTACGCCGGACTACTACCTAATGCAGACGCGGCGTGAAATGTTCCCGTTCCACCGATCTTCGGAAGATCTTGTGAATGTGAACTCTTTCACGAGCGTCTCCGCTCGAACCGGCGGGTCGGTTTTCAGGCCGACCACGGCCGGGACGTGCGGGGGGTTCATGAGCCTTGGCTGCCGCTGGTCTCGTCTGCCGGCGACTGGCCCTCGGGGAGGGCTCGTCGCTGCTTTCAACCACGGGACCGGCTGGTGGGCCGGACACTCCGCGCTGAGCGATCACAGCCGTTGTTTCAAGGCCGTGAACAAGCGTGGCAGCCCTAAGCCCGCAGCACAAGGGTCTATTGAGGGGATTTTTGAATTCTCAGGTGTCTGCTGGATCACACCTTGCCTTCGAAGGCTCGCACCGAAGGCGACGGCAATGAGTCCAAGGTTCCGCGGCCTAGCGAGCCTCGGTCCGCGACATGCCTGGCCAGGGGCACGCTGTGGACGGTCGTCCCGCCGAAACCCAGTACATCACGCGAAGACGCGCAGTGCATCGGGAACACTACGGAATGTCACACGTTCGCGTGGTCCCAGGTAGTCGCCGTCCACCTGGAACTCGACCGGCCGTTGCGCCGAAAGAGTGAGCTCCGGCAGGTCGTGCCGGATGAGCACTCCACGACCGTTGCCCAGCCGCTGCGAATTCGCGATTAACCGCCCGACCGTGCGCCAAACGGGGAGCGCGGACATGCTGGAAAGACCGAACAGATCGAGCCCGGTCATGAAACTTGCCTCCGGCGTCGCCAGAATCGGGCGGCTGCCCAGGTAGGTCCACGGCGCCGTGTTCGCCAGCACCGCCATGAACAGCGGCGGCAATTCGGTGCCGTCCGCGAGCACCACGCTGATTGGCGCGGTCTTGCGATCGGTGTTCCGGAAGTACTCGGTGAGCGCGGAGCGGATATAAAGCGCGCCGGTCGAGCGCCTGCCCTCCGCCCGCTGCCTTTCCACCGCCCCGACGACCGCGGCGTCGAAGCCGTAACCGGCCGAGAAGGTGAAGTACCGCGGCGCGCTCTCGCCGTCTGAGTAGGCGGCGCCCATGGACACAAGGCGCGTGCGCTGCTCGCGCAGCAGCCGAAGCAGCGCACCGGTGGCTTCGACAGCGTGATTCGGCACGCCGAGCGCGCGGGCGAAGACGTTGGTCGAGCCGCCCGGAACCACCGCGAGGGCTGGGACCTCCGGGCCGGGCCCTTCCGCGAGCAGGCCGGTGACCACCTCGTTGACCGTGCCGTCGCCGCCGAAGGCGATCACCACGTCGACCCCGTCCTGCGCTGCCTCGCGGGCGAGGTCGGCCGCGTGACCGCGCCGTTCCGTGCGCACCGTGCGCAGGTCGAGAGCCGAAGAGAGGGCACCGACCAGCACGTCGCAGGTGCGTTCCGTGGCGGTGGTCGCCTTGGGGTTCATCACCAGCAGTCCGCGGCGCACGGACCACTGGCGCTCTTCATCCACTTCAGGCGCGGCCAACCGCTCGTCGGACATGCAGCAAACAGTACATATGAGAGGAGCGACTGTGCTGTCCGAGGTCGATGCGGGGAGTTGTACGCTGCGAAGGTGAGCCAGAAGACCGCGTCTGCGAAGAGCGCGCCCACCAAGAGCGCGTCTGTGAAGGGCGCTGCCACTCCGGCCGCGTCGACAGGGAACGGCCGACCGAGCCAGGGCGGATCCGCTACGCAGGCACCGGAAGCGGACGGACGTCCCGGAACGGTTACCGCAGCATCGGTGCTTACCGCGTTGGTCGCGGCGCTGCTGTTCGGCTACGGGATCTACCTGGTCATCGCGGGGCTGAGCGGCCAGCCGGTCCTGCGCAGCCGGGCTGAACTCGGCGGAGCGATGTTCGCGCTCTTCGGGCTCGGCGTCGGCTGGGTCGCCCGCGGACTGCTGCGCATGGAGGGCTGGGCCCGCACGCCCGCATTGCTCACCCATCTGTTGGTGCTGGCCGCGTGCTACTGGATGGTGCAGGGCAACCTTTACGGTGAGGCCGTACCGACCGGGCTGTACGGACTTGCCGGGATCGTGTTGCTGTTCGTCCCGGCCTCGCACCGCGTGCTCAGCCGGGACGTTCGCTGACCTCTTGCTCGGCCCTTCGACCGGTTACTCGTCCACCAGCAGCTTCTCGCGCAGCTGCGCCAACGTGCGGGCGAGCAGCCGGGAGACGTGCATCTGAGAAATGCCGATCTCGTCGGCGATCTGAGACTGCGTCATGTTGCCGAAGAAGCGCAGCAGCAGGATCCGCTTCTCCCGCGCCGGCAGCTGTTCCAGCAGCGGCTTGAGGGATTCGCGGTACTCCACGCCTTCCAGCGCCTCGTCCTCGCTGCCGAGCGAGTCGGCCACCGCCGGGGACTCGTCATCGCCGGATTCGGGCACGTCGAGCGAGAGCGTCGAGTAGGCGTTCGCCGATTCGAGCCCTTCGAGCACTTCCTCCTCGGTGAGCCCGAGGTGTCCGGCCAGCTCGGCGACCGTGGGGGAGCGGCCGTTGCGCTGGGACAGCTCGCTGGTGGCCGCGGTGAGCGAGAGCCGCAGCTCCTGCAGCCTGCGCGGCACCCGCACCGCCCAACCCTTGTCCCGGAAGTGCCGCTTGATCTCGCCGATGATGGTCGGCGTGGCGTAGGTGGAGAACTCCACGCCGCGCTGCGGGTCGAACCGGTCCACCGACTTGATCAGGCCGATGGTGGCCACCTGGGTCAGGTCGTCCAGCGGTTCGCCGCGGTTGCGGAAGCGCCGGGCCAGGTGCTCCACCAGCGGCAGGTGCATGCGCACCAGCCGGTCTCTGATCTGTGAGCGGGCCGGATCCTCCGGGGACAGGTCGGCCATCCGCCGGAACAGCTCGCGGGCCTCGGCGTGCGCGGCCGCGTGCGCCGAGCTGCGCGGCGTGCTCTGCTGCGGTGCACGCTGAACTCCCGGACCGGCCACCGCCTCCGCTTCGGGCGCCGCGGCGGGCTCCGGCAGCTCGAACACGCCCTCGCCGTCCAGGTCTGCCGCCTCCATGTCCGCGCCGTCCAGATCCAAGCTCTCGTGGTCCATCGCGGCGCCGTTCGCGGCGTCGCCGGCCACCGTCAGGCTGTCGGGGTGCCCGCCGGAGGCCGCGGTGATCGGGGTCTGCGCGGTAGTCACTGCGCCGTCTTCTCCGCGCCGTCGCGCCGCTTGACCATGGTGATCGAGACCGTGCGCCCGTCCTGCGCGGTCACCGCGTCCACCTCGCCGGCCAGCGCGGTCAGCACCGTCCAGGCGAAGGTGTCGCGGGCCGGCGGCTTGCCGTCCGCGGTCGGTGCGGAGACCGTGATCGCCAGCGCGCTGCCGGCCAGGTCGAATCGGCAGGTGAGGCTGGTGCCCTCGACCGCCTTCTGCAGCAGCATCGCGCAGGACTCGTCGACCGCGATCCGCAGGTCTTCGATCTCGTCCAGCGTGAAGTCGAGCCGGGCGGCCAGGCCGGCGGTCGCGGTACGCAGTACGGATAAGTAGGCCCCGACGGCCGGGATCCGTACCTCCACGAAGTCGCGATCCTCCACCGCGGTCGCCCCTCCAGCCGAGCTGAGCCTAGTAGCGGCTTGTGTCAGTCCAACCGCGCCCTGGTCCACTGTATGTGCCTCCTGCGTCCGTGCCAGGCGTCTGCGCCGCGCCGACCGCACGCATCGTATGCAGTCCGCACCCTGCCGTGAGAAGAAAGTACCTCCAACGGGTGACCGCTGTCGCCTCGCAACACTGATACGTCCGTGCTTCGGCGACGATCCGCCGTACCGCTAAAGCAAAACGGCCGGGGCCCGGAAGACGTTCCCGGGGCCCCGGCCGTCACAGAGGCCGAAGAGCGCTGATCAGGCCGCCTGCTTGGTCTCCCAGAAGATCTTGTCGATCTCGGCGATCAGGTCGAGCAGCCGCTGGCCGGTCGCCGGGTCGTTCGAGCCCTTGGCGCCGCCCGCCCCGGCCGCCTTCACCGCGTCGTTGAACAGGCCGTGCAGCTGCGGGTACTTCTCGAAGTGCGGAGCCTTGAAGTAGTCGGCCCAGAGCACTTCGAGGTGGTGCTTGACCAGTTCGGCCCGCTGCTCCTTGATCTGGACCGCGCGGGTGCGGAACGACGGGTCCTCGTTGCCCTGGTACTTCTCCTGGATCGCCTTCACCGACTCGGCCTCGATCCGGGCCTGTGCCGGGTCGTAGACGCCACACGGCAGATCGCAGTGCGCGTGAACTGTCAGCTTCGGAGCGAAGATGCGCATAGGTTGAACCCCTTACGGTCCTCGACGGTTCATTCCGCGTCCGAGCCTACTCCGCACTGATCGGCGTCGCCGCGCGTGGGATCATCGGCCACTGTGAGCGCTGTCACCGGTTTGGTCCGTTGGGGGGTTGCCCGCGTGTCCGGAGCCTCGATGGTGCCCGCCTACTACGACGGCGACATGCTCCTGGTTCGATACGGCGGCGCGGTTGGTCCCGGGGACGCGGTACTCGCCCGCGATCCGCGCGATCCACAGCTGGTTCTGCTCAAGCGGATCGCGCGGCGCGAAGGCGGCGGCTGGTGGTTGCTCGCGGATAACCCTTACGCACCAGGCGATTCTCGCCAGTTCGGTGCGGTACCGGACACGTTGGTACTTGGCCGTGTGGTCATGCGTCTATGGCCGCCCATATCTGCGCGAGGGCGCGTCTTAGGGCGTGCGACGCGCGGGCTCAGGCAGAGGCGCCGGAGGTAGCCAGCGCGGCCTCGCGGCGGCGAGCGCGGTACGCGGCGACGTTCGCCCGTGTCGCGCAACGTTCGGAGCAGTACCGGCGCGAGCGGTTCGTCGACGTGTCAATGAACACATCCCGGCACGGTGACGCCTGGCACACGCCGAGCCGGTCCATGCCGACCTCAGTCGCCTGAACCGCGAGTCCCATGCACGCCTTGGCGCCATACGCGGCCGCTGTCGACGGTGAGCCCTCGGCCAAGTGCAGGTGCCAGTCGGTGTCATCGTGCCCGGAGATCTGAGGCCTGATGGGGTACTGCTCGAGCAGCTGATTCAGCACGGTCACGGCCTGCTGCGGATTGCCCGCTTCCACCGCGTCGAAGACGATCCGCAGCCGCTGCCGCAGCGACCGCAGTTCCATCAGGTCCCCGTGAGTGAGCCGTCCACAGGCGCCTTGCCGGGACAGCAGTGCCCGTGCGTCGTCGACCGTCGTGAGATGGTCCTGGTCGCGATACGGATCGGCCGTGTTCACGAGCTGTACGGCGCGGTCCGCGTAGGAGGCAAGTTCCACTGCGTTGACCTCGGTAATGTCATTTCGGCGGGGTGGTTCGCGGTTCGGTGTCCGCCTGCTTACCGTACGCGATTCGCGGCTCCGGCGAGCAGGCTTGCCGTTACGGTACGCCTCTGTACGGTCATGGCAAGGGACGTTGTACTAATTCAACACTGTGTTCATTGTCGCCGAACCGAGTGATTCCCTGGAATGAGTCGAGCCAGGCGGCGTAGTGTTTTTCCAAGCGACCGGACACCAACGGTTAGGTCGGCCCGAACCGCGCTCCTCACCCTCGCGCAGTCCTGAGCCCGGCCGAATCCTCCACCCTCCCGGTGCCTCGACGGCGCCGCGCCGCCGGAGACGGTAATGCCTACCTGCTGTGGGCCGTCCTGGGGCGCACGCTGCGGGGACGCCAGCAATCGACCGAAGGATGTTCCCTTCCATGTCTGCGCACAACGATCCTGCGCCTACCGACCCAGCGGGCAACAGCACAGCCAATCCCGTCTTCGAGCTGCACCGCGGCGGCAAGCTCGAGGTCTCCGCGACGGTGCCGCTGCGTGACCGGGCCGATCTCTCGCTCGCGTACACCCCGGGTGTGGCCGAGGTGTGCACCGCGATCGCCGAGCGGCCCGAACTGGCTCTCGACTACACCTGGAAGTCCAACACGGTCGCGGTGGTGACCGACGGCACCGCCGTGCTCGGTCTCGGCGACATCGGCCCGCTAGCCGCGCTGCCCGTGATGGAGGGCAAGGCGATCCTGTTCAAGCAGTTCGGCGGCGTCGACGCGGTCCCGGTTTGTCTGGACTGCACCGACGTGGACGAGCTGGTGGAGACGATCGCCCGGCTCGCCCCGGGCTTCGGCGGCATCAATCTCGAGGACATCTCGGCGCCGCGCTGCTTCGAGATCGAGGCTCGGCTGCAGGAGCGGCTGGACATCCCGGTCTTCCATGACGACCAGCACGGCACCGCGATCGTGCTGCTCGCGGCGCTGCGCAACGCGGCGAAGGTGACCGGCCGCGGCCTCGGCGACCTGCGCGCGGTGATCTCAGGCGCTGGCGCGGCGGGCGTGGCCATCGCGAAGATCCTGGTGCAGGCGGGCATCGGCGATGTGGCCGTAGCCGACTCCAAGGGCATCGTGGACGCTACTCGTGAGGACCTGACGCCGGTCAAGCGCGAGCTGGCGGCGCTCACCAACCGAGCCGGGCTGACCGGCAGTCTGGAGTCGGCGATGGCCGGCGCGGACGTGTTCATCGGCGTCTCGGCCGGCACGGTGCCCGAGTCCGCGGTCGCCACGATGGCCCGCGACTGCATCATCACCGCGATGGCGAATCCGAACCCGGAGATTCACCCCGACGTGGCCGGCAAGTACGCGGCCGTGGTCGCCACCGGGAGATCGGACTTTCCGAACCAGGTCAACAACGTCCTGGCCTTCCCGGGCGTCTTCGCCGGCGCGCTTTCGGTGCGCGCCGCGCAGATCACCGAGTCGATGAAGCTGGCCGCCGCCGACGCGCTGGCCGAGGTGGTCGCCGGTGAGCTGTCGCCCGAGTGCGTGATCCCCTCGCCGTTCGACCCGCGGGTGGCCCCGGCAGTCACGGCGGCGGTGGCGCAGGCGGCTCGGGAGGCGGGCGTCGCGCGGCGCTAGTGTGCTTGATCGTGATCGCCTGACCGCGGCTGTGACTTCGGTCCCAGACGGTGGTCGTCGAGGTTACCGATCGGTAGGGTGAGGCGCATGTTCGCTGTCTACGCTGCGGCAATCGACAAGGACGAACCGCTTAAGGGGCTGGAGCTCGGCGAGCGCCCCGAGCCGAGCGTCCCGGAAGGCTGGACCACGGTCCGGCTGCGCGCCGCCGCGCTCAATCACCACGACCTGTGGTCGCTGCGCGGCGTCGGCCTGCCTGAAGAACGGCTACCGATGATCCTGGGCTGCGACGGCGCGGGCATCGACGAGGACGGCAACGAGGTCGTCGTGCACGCCGTCGTCGGCGAGAACGGCCGCGGGGTCAAGGACGGCGAGCGCCCGTCGATTCTGACGGAGCGTTACCAGGGCACCTTCGCTGAACGCGTGGCGGTGCCCCGGTCGAATCTCTTGCCGAAGCCCGCGGCGCTCTCCTTCGAGGAAGCCGCCTGCCTGCCGACCGCTTGGCTGACGGCCTATCGGATGCTCTTCACCCGATCCGGTACTCAGCCCGGCGACACGATCCTGGTGCAGGGCGCGGGCGGCGGCGTCGCCAGTGCGCTCATCGTTCTGGCGCGTGCGGCCGGGTATCGAGTCTGGGCGACCTCGCGCTCTGAGCAGAAGCGGGCCCGGGCGCTCGAACTCGGCGCACACGCGGCGTACGAGTCCGGCGCGCGGCTGCCGGAGCGCGTCGACGCGGTGATGGAGACGGTCGGCGCGGCGACCTGGGCGCACTCGGTGGCGTCGGTGCGCGAGGAGGGCACGATCGTGATCTCCGGTGCGACCTCGGGCCCCAACCCGCCGGCCGCGCTGACCAGGGTGTTCTTCCATCAGTTGCGCATTGTCGGCTCGACCATGGGCTCGCGCGACGAACTGGCCAGGCTGCTGCGCTTCTGCGAGGTGACCGGGGTGCGACCGGTGATCGACTCGGTGCGGTCGCTGGTCGAAGCGCCCGAGGGCTTCGCCAAGATGGAGGCCGGCGACCTGGTCGGCAAGATCGTCTTCGCGATCTAGCGTTTAGACGCGTGAAGCGGCGCCGACTGCGAGGTCGGCGCCGCTTCACGTGCTTGTTCAGCCGCTGTTCTGCAGAGGGCTGCTATTCGGTGTCGTCAGGACGCCGGTCGTGCGGCCCCTCGAAGATCGCGCGCAGGTCGCAGACGGCGCGATCGATGATCGACTTGGCCTCGGCCTTCTGCGTGTCGGAAAGCGGGCCGTGCCGGCGCATCGAGTCGAAGAACGGACCGGCGTCCCGGCGCACGCCCTCGAACACGTCGCGCAGTTGCGGCCCGAAGACCTCCCAGTCGAAGCCGCGTCCGCGTCCGCCGCCCGGACCGCGCTTACGGCTCTCCGATGAACTCGAGCCGCCGCCGCGCTTACCGCCTTCCGGCTCCTCCCCAGGGGCCGCGTCGCGCGGTTCGTCGTGCGCACGCTCGTCGTGCTCGGTGTCGTGCGGCGCCGTCTCCTCGTTCCCCCAGAACGGCGCTCCGCTGAACAGCCACGCCCACGGCGGACCGCCCTGCTGCTGGCGCTGGCGAGCGCCCCACTGCTCTTCCCACTGTTCCTTCCACTGGCGTGCCCACTGCTCCTTCCAGGCGCGCTGCCAGTCCTTCCACTGCTCGCGCTGGCCGCTCAGGTCCCGCTTCCAGTCCCGCCACTGGTCACGCTGCTCGCGCTTCCAGTCGCGCCACTGGTCGCGGTCCCAGTCGACCGACTCCGGCGGCGGGCCACCGGGCATCGAGCGCCAGTCGAACGGCCCGCTCGGACCCCAACCGCCGGGCCGCGCGCCCGCACCTGCTGCTGCTCCAGCACCGGCTCCGGCGCTTGCACCAGCGCCCGCACCGGCCCCTGCTCCGGTACCGGCCGGGCCATCAGCGGCCTCCCGCGCGGCCTGCATCGCCGCCTCGCGGGCCTCGGCCTCCAACTGCTCGCGCACGGTGCGCGCCGACTCGCGCACCTCGTCGCGGATGCCTTCCGCCAGGTCGTTGACCGAGTCGCGGATCTCACTCTCCAGCGCCTCAAGCTCGGTGGCGCGCGCCACGAGTTCGGCGCGTCCGGCGTCGGTGATTTGGTAGACCTTCCGGCCGCCGTCCGTCTCGTGCCGCACCAGGCCCTCGGACTCGAGCCGGGCCAGGCGCGGGTACACCGTGCCCGCGCTCGGCGCGTAGAGCCCTGCGAAACGCTCACGCAGCTGCTGGATGATCTCGTAGCCGTGCCGCGGACTCTCGTCCAGCAGCTTGAGTAGGTAAAGCCGGAGCCGGCCGTGGCCGAATACCGGGGTCATCGCACGTCCTCGCTGTTCTCGCCGTTGTCGCCGGTCCCGTTCGGGTCCGTCCCGCCGGCGTCAGTGCTGCTGTGGTTCTCGGTGTCGCTGATCCCCGTCGTGCTGTGCTCTGTGTTGCTTTGCGCGTGCCCTTCCGGCACCGCGTCCTGCGGCACGCTGTCCTCGATGCCGATCGGCTCGGCGGTGCGGTCCTGTACCGGCGGCTCGTCTTCGACGAGTAGGTCCCAAGGCTCCTCGTCGGCGCTACGCCGCAGCAGCGTTACCGCACCCGAGACCGTTTTACCGGTCAACACGGCCGATCCGTCGCCCACGGTTCCGGTGAGCTTCTGCGAGCCGCGATGGCCGCTGGCGCGCACCGAGGGGAACGAGCTGACCGCGCGGCCGTTGGCGGTGCCGAGATCGACGCGCACGTCCGGGTTGTGTGGCAGCCGGATCGTCATCGCGCCCGATACGCAGTTGAGTTTCACCGAGGAGGGGACCGGGTCCTCCAGGTCCAGGGCGATCGCGCCCGAGACCGCGGACAGGTCGATCGCGCCGCCGGCTCCGGCGATCACCGTGATCGCGCCGGAGACCGCCTTGACGGACAGGTCGCCGGTCACCTGCTCGGCGGTGATGGCTCCGGAGACGGTGGCAACGCGCGCCGAGCCGTGCACCCCGGCCAGCGTCACCTCGCCGGAGACGCCCTTGACGGTCACCCGCTCGTGGAAGTTCGAGACCACCACCGGCCCCGAGACCACGCTCACGTTCACCAGTGCGTCCGGCGGCAGCGCCAGCGAGAGGTCGACCTCCATCCGCCTGCCGCCGATCAGCCACTGGAACAGCTGCGGCTTCGCGTTGTCGCCGTGCCGCACGACCAGCTCTCCGTCATCGGAAAGCTCGATCTGCAGCGGCGGCCCGCTCACCTTGGTCACTTCGAGCGTGGCTGGACCGTCCTTGCCGATGAGGTTGACCCGTCCGGCGACCGCGATGAGGCGCACCGAACGCACGCCGTCGCCGAGACCGATCTGGTCCGGGTGCTCCAACTTCCAGCTCTCTGGCATTGCGCGGCCCTCCGCATCCTGAGCAACGCGATGTATCGCGTCTCCGTAGAACCACGATATATCGCGTTGCCGCGAAGTCAAGCCGAAACGCGAAACTGCCGGTCAGGAAGCCTCATCGCCGGGCTGGGAAACGGGCCGGGGCAGCTAGTCCTCGTCCTCGTCGTCGAGCCGGGCCAGCCAGGTAGCCAACCGCTCAATCGGGGTCTCGAACTCGGGATTGAGATCGACGAACTCGCGCAGCCGCTCGGCGACCCAGGCGAGCGAGACCCGCTCCTCGCCGCGCCGTTCATCGAGCTCTTCGATGCCGCGGTCGGTGAAGTACACCCGACGCTCCATTCCAGTTCCGAGCCGTTATTACGTGCGTGCAGCCTCATCCTAGGCAGCGTGCTGCGGCGAAAAGACGACGCGGCCCCGTCCGGACATCGGACGGGGCCGCGCTGTGATCGTCTGCGACCGCTGGTCAGTCGGCGAAGGCCTCTTCGACCACCCGATGCTGCTCGACCTCATGCCGCTTGGCCGAACCGACCGCGGGCGAGGACGACGCCGGACGCGAGACACAGGTCAGCGCGCGGCCCAGCTCGGCCGGCAGGTTCAGCGCGATGAATGGCCAGGCGCCCTGGTTGGCCGGCTCCTCCTGGACCCAGCGCACATCGGCGCCAGCCGGGTACTTGCCGATCTCGGCCAGCAGTTCGGCCGCGGGGAGCGGGTAGAGCCGCTCGGCCCGCACGATCGCGGTGTCGGTGATGCCCTGCTTGTCCCGGCGCGAGACCAGGTCCCAGTAGACCTTCCCGGAACAGACCAGGATTCGCCGCACCGCGCCCGGCTCGGCCGTGCTGTCGCCGAGCACCGGCTGGAAGCTGCCGTGGGTGAACTCCTCGATCGCCGAGGCCGCCGCCTTCAGGCGCAGCATCGACTTCGGCGTGAAGACCACCAGCGGCTTGTGCGCCGGATTGTGCGCCTGCCAGCGCAGCAGGTGGAAGTAGGACGACGGCAGCGAGGGCATCGCCACGGTCATGTTGTTCTGCGCGCACAGCTGGAGGTAGCGCTCGATCCGGGCCGAGGAGTGGTCCGGGCCCTGGCCCTCGTAGCCGTGCGGCAGCAGCAGCACGACGCCGGAGTGCTGGCCCCACTTCTGCTCGCCGGAGGAGATGAACTCGTCCACGATGGTCTGCGCGCCGTTGCCGAAGTCACCGAACTGCGCTTCCCACAGCACCAGCGCGCCAGGCCGCGCCACGGAGTAGCCGTACTCGAAGCCCATCGCCGCGAACTCGGAGAGCATCGAGTCATAGACCGAATACGTGGACTGGTTCTCAGACAGGTACGACAGCGGCGTGTACTCCTTCGCCGTGTGCCGGTCCACGATCACGTGGTGCCGCTGCACGAAGGTGCCGCGCCGCGAGTCCTGGCCGGTGAGCCGGACCGGGACGCCCTCCATCAGCAGCGAGCCGAAGGCCAGGGTCTCGCCCATCGCCCAGTCGATCGTGCCGTCGGTGACCATCTGCGCGCGCCGCTGCAGCTGCGGGACGACGCGCGGGTGCGCCTCGAAGCCCTCGGGCAGGTTGACGTGCACCTCGACGATCCGCTTGACCACCTCGTCGCTGATCGCGGTGCTCACCGGGGCCGGGAATGGCACACCCTGGTCGCCAGTGGCCGGGGAAGCCGTGCCGTTCACGTTCGCTGAAGAGGGGTCGGGCAGCTGCTTCGGCGCGCTGTCCTTGGTCTCCGCGAAGACCTGCTCCAGCTTGGACTGATAGTCCTTGAGCGCGGCCTCCGCCTCCTCAAGGGTGATGTCGCCGCGGCCGATCAGCGCCTCGGTGTACAGCTTGCGCACGGAGCGCTTGGCCTCGATCAGCTGGTACATCAGCGGCTGGGTCATCGACGGGTCGTCGCCCTCGTTGTGACCGCGCCGCCGGTAGCAGACCATGTCGATGACGACGTCCTTGTTGAACTTCTGCCGGAACTCGAAGGCCAGCGCGGCGACCCGGACGCAGGCCTCGGGGTCGTCGCCGTTCACGTGGAAGATCGGCGCCTCGACCATGCGCGCCACGTCGGTGGCGTACACCGAGGAGCGGGAGAAGACCGGCGAGGTGGTGAAGCCGACCTGGTTGTTGACCACCAGGTGGATCGTGCCGCCGGTGCGGAAGCCGCGCAGCTGAGACATGTTCAGCGTCTCGGCGACCACGCCCTGGCCGGCGAACGCGGCGTCGCCGTGCATGAGGATCGGCAGCACGGTGAACGCGGTGCCGGCCTTGTTGATGATGTCCTGCTTGGCCCGCACGTAGCCCTCGAGGACCGGGTCCACCGCCTCCAGGTGCGAGGGGTTGGCCACCAGCGAGACCTTGATCTGCTTGCCGGACAGCGAGGTGAAGGTGCCGTCGGTGCCCAGGTGGTACTTCACGTCACCGGAGCCGTGCATCGACTTCGGGTCCAGGTTGCCCTCGAACTCGTTGAACACCTTGCCGTACGGCTTACCCACGATGTTCGTCAGCACGTTGAGGCGGCCGCGGTGCGGCATGCCGATCGCGGCCTCGTCCAGGCCCTCCTCGGCGGCGGCGGAGATGATCTGGTCGAGCAGCGGGATCGCCGACTCGCCGCCTTCCAGCGAGAAGCGCTTCTGACCGACGTACTTGACCTGCAGGAAGGTCTCGAAGGCCTCGGCCGCGTTGAGCCGGTTCAGGATGCGAAGCTGCTCCTCGCGGGCGGGCCGGCCGTTGCCGTTCTCCACCTTGGCCTGGATCCAGCGGCGCTCTTCCGGGTTCTGGATGTGCATGTACTCGATGCCGACGGTGCGGCAGTACGAGTCACGCAGCACGCCGAGGATGTCACGCAGCTTCATCAGCGGCTTTCCGCCGAAACCGCCGGTGGCGAACTCGCGCTCCAGGTCCCAGAGGGTCAGGCCGTGCGAGACCACGTCCAGGTCGGGGTGGCGGCGCTGCTTGTACTCAAGCGGGTCGGTGTCCGCCATCAGGTGCCCGCGGGTGCGGTACGAGTCGATCAGCTCGATAACGCGCGCGGTCTTGCTGATGTCGTTCTCGTGCGTAGCCGCGATGTCTTGGATCCAACGCACCGGCTCGTACGGGATACGCAGCGACTCGAAGACCTGGTCGTAGAACCCGTCCTCGCCGAGCAGCAGCTGGTGGATCGCACGCAGGAACTCGCCGGACTGCGCGCCCTGGATGATGCGGTGGTCGTAGGTGGAGGTCAGCGTCATGACCTTGCTCACCGCGAGCCGGGCCAGGGTCTCCTCGCTGGCGCCCTGGTACTCGGCCGGGTACTCCATCGCCCCGACTCCGAGGATCGTGCCCTGACCCTTCATCAGGCGCGGTACCGAGTGCACGGTGCCGATACCGCCCGGGTTGGTGAGGGAGATCGTGGTGCCGGCGAAGTCATCCGCGGTCAGCTTGTTGCTGCGTGCCTTGCGCACGATGTCCTCGTAGGACTGCCAAAACTCGCGGAAGTCCATCAGTTCCGCGGCCTTGATCGAGGGCACCAGCAGCGAGCGCGAGCCGTCCGGCTTGGTGACGTCGATGGCCAAGCCGAGGTTGATGTGCTCGGGGGTGACCACCGCGGGCTTGCCGTCGGCCTGCGTGAACGAGCCGTTCATCGCCGGGATGGCCTTGACCGCCTGCACCATCGCAAAGCCGATGAGGTGCGTGAACGAGACCTTCCCGCCGCGGGCGCGCTTGAGGAAGTTGTTGATGACGATGCGGTTGTCGATCAGCAGCTTGGCCGGGACCGCGCGCACCGAGGTCGCCGTCGGGACCTCGAGCGAGATCTCCATGTTGGCCACGACCCGAGCGGCCGGCCCCTTGAGCACCGTGGTCTGCGAGCCGCCGCCGGAGGGAGTCGAGGCGGCCGGCGGCGCGGTGATCGCGGCGTCTCGCGGCACGCCGCTGGCCGGAGAAACGGCGACCGGCGTCGGCTTGGCGGCGATGCCGTCGGTCGACGCGGGCGGGGCGATCGGCGTGGCCGGGGCGGAGGTGGCCACGGACTGCGCCGGGGTGGCCGGCGCCGGGGCGGTGGTGGCTGCCGGGGCGGCTTGCTGCGCAGGTACGGACGCGGGCGTCGTGCTCGCGTCAGCTGCGGCGGCGGCCGCGGAGACGTCGCTCGGCTGGTAGTCGGCGAAGAAGTCCCACCACGCCTTGTCCACGGAGGCCGGATCGCGCAGATACTGCTGGTAAATCTCGTCGACGAGCCACTCATTGGGCCCGAACTCAGCCGCGGTGTGCGCGGTCGGATGGTTCGGGCCCCCCGATACCGGCTCCGCGGGAGCCGGTTCCGTGGGGGTCGATGTTGACGCTGACGTGGACTGTGGCGACACGGCGGGTTCCGCCCTCTTCCGCTTCGTAGATCCGTGTTCTGGCTGTGCCTGTGAACAGCCGGATGCCAGATGGGAGGGCCCGCATGCATCGATCGAGCCCTGCGGGATCCCCCAGCGGGCAGCGGTCATCCAGATTACGCCCTTTTTCGGGCCGGTCGCTGCTCAGCGCCGTGAACAGCGACGAGTATCACACTCTCCATCGCGATTACCACCCATGCTGATGGTAGCTCGGTAGCCCGGAATGACTATGGCTGGATGACGCCGCGAGCCAGGCGTGTGGAGGCGTGCGCAGGGCGTGATGACACAGGTGACACAGCACCAGACCGCCCCTCGCTTCCCCCGCGCGGCTTCCGGCGTTCACGGTCTCTGCAACGCCGTTGCGCGTGTCCGCTATTCCGGCGCCGTCTCAGCGATGCGACCCGCGCCGTCTCACTTGCTGGAACGGTTCCTCGGCCGTCGTGGTCCCTTCCCGGGCGCGGCGGAGCCCGCGCCGGTCCCGGGCGCCGAATGCGGATCAGCCGGCAGTTCGACACGGATCAGCGCGCCACGGGTCGAGGGTGCGACCTCGATGGTGCCGCCGTGCAACTCGATCGCCCACCGCGCGATGGCCAGGCCGAGCCCGGTGCCGCCGCCGGTTACCTGGCCGCCGCCGTCGCCCCCGCGGGTGAATCGCTCGAAAACCCGAGTCCGCTCGCCCTCCGGAATGCCCGGCCCCTCATCGGCCACCTCGACTCGGATGCCGCCGCCGGGACGCGCCTGCGCGCTCACCCGCACCACGCCGCCCGGCGGAGAGTGCTTGGCCGCGTTGTCGACCAGATTCGCCACGACTTGATGCAATCGAGACTGGTCGGCGCGCGCGGTCAGGTCGTGCGGATCGACGCCCAGCTCGAAGCGCACCGGCCGACCGGCCGCCGCGGCCTCGTCCACCGCGCGGGCGAGGAAAGGCTCGACCGCGAAGTCGGACAGGTCCAGCGGCACGGCCCCGGCCTCGAGCCGGGAAAGATCCAGCAGTTCCTCAACCAGCCGGCCGAGCCGCTCGGTCTGCGTCAGCGCGGCCTTGACGATGGCGTCGTCCGGTTCGGTGACCCCGTCCACCACGTTTTCCAACACGGCCCGCAGTACGGAGATCGGCGTGCGCAGTTCGTGCGAGACGTTGGCGATCAGCTCGCGACGCTGCCGATCTGCGGCGCCGAGATCCGCGGCCATCTGATTGAACGCACCGGCAAGCTCGCCGACCTCGTCCTGCGAGGAGGCGCGGATGCGGCGGCTGTAGTCGCCGGCCGCCATCGCACGCGCGGCTGCGGTCATCCGGCGCAGCGGTGACGTCATACCGTGCGCGAGGATCTGCGTAACGATCATCGAGAGCACGATGGCGGTGAGGACGACGTACCGCGCTCGGATGCCGATCGATACGCCGATCGCGGTAAATGAGCCCGCGAACGTGACGCTGGCGATGACGAGAATGCCGAGCTTGGCCTTGATCGAGCGCACCGGATCGAGTGGCCGCAGGTCAAGCCAGATGCGATGCAGCCGTGGGAAGCGCGCGAGCAGTCGGCGCAACACCGGAAGCCCCGGTAGCCCAGGAATCTGGTGCGGCGCGTCGTACGGCGTTTGCCGCTGGTGGCGCGACTGGGGCTGTGGCCGCGGTTGTGGGTCAGGGCGTTGGCCGATCGGGGCGTTCACGGTAAGTCCGGCGCGGGCACGATGATCTCGGCCTCCAGCGCGTACCCGATCCCGTGTACGGTGCGGATCCATTCCGCGCCGATCTTCTTGCGCAGGGCCTTGATGTGCGAGTCCACGGTCCGGGTGCCAGAGGCGTCCGCCCAGTCCCACACCTCGGCCAGCAGCGACTCGCGCGACGCGACCACGCCCGGCTTGCGCGCCAGGCAGCCGAGCAGGTCGAACTCGATCGGGGTCAGGTGCACGTCCGCGCCGTCGACCCGCACCCGCCGCGCCGCCTGATCTATCTCCAACTCGGGCCGCTCCTCCTGCGCAGCCTCCGCCCGTTTCCGCTGGTCGTCCGGATCCGCGCCCAGTTCCCGTCCCGTGCCCGGTTCCTGTGCGCCCTGATCCTGCTCCTCCTGCGCGACCTGCGCCTGCCCGCGCAACCGGACCGGCCGCGCCGCGTCCGGACCGCCATCCAGCCCGCGCGCATGCTCCAGAGTCTGCTGCCGGACCACCTCGACCCGCCGCAGCAGCGCCTGCACCCGAGCGATCAGCTCACGCATCGAGAACGGCTTGGTCAGATAGTCGTCCGCCCCGGACCCCAGCCCGGCCAGCAGGTCCGCCTCCGCGTCGCGCGCGGTGAGCATCAGCACCGGCGTCGGCCGCTCCCGCTGAATGCGCCGGCAGACTTCGAGCCCGTCGAAGCCCGGCAGCATCACATCCAGCACCACCGCGTCCGGCTTGTGCTCCCGCACCGCCGCCATGGCCCCCGGACCATCCCCCGCGTGCACCGTCGCGAACCCCGCCGCGGCCAGCCGCGCCACCACGGCGTCGGCGAGCGTCGGCTCGTCCTCGACGACCAGGATCAGGCGACGTGC
>NZ_DATNGK010000194.1:0-7354 GCF_035605935.1 Actinocrinis sp.
TCAGCGTGAAGTTGTCGACCGAATAGGAGCAGGAGAGTACTGAGCCCGCGGCGCCCTTAACCCCAGGCACACAGAAGGTGTTGCGCGGCATGCTCGTGCGGCTGGTCCAGAGCGCCAGCTCGGAGACGAGCGCTGCGACGATCACACCAATCGTGGCCCAGGACAGCCACGGCTTGCGGCCCGCGCTCAAAAACAGGTCCGCGAGCAGCACCGCGAGCGCGCCACCGGCCACGAGAAGGACCGGAAGCAGCGCGGTGTAGTCGATCGACTGGACGCCGAAGATCGCTGAGGCTGTGTCCATTGAATTACCGCCCATGGCTAGCGTGCGCCTCCCAGCACGTGGTGGACGGCCGGATCGGCCAGGGCCAGGATCACCGCGGGCCACAGTCCCGCGATCAACGTCAGCCCGGCCAGCGGCGTCCAGCTGATCAGCTCACGCGGCGTCAGGTCCGGCAACGGCTCGTAGCGGCTGCCGCCGCTCGGGCCGGTCACCGCGCCCATGCACAGCCGTCGCACGACCAGCAGCAGGTAGGTCGCGGTGAGGATCATGCCTAAGCCGGCGAACGCCATCAGGATGTGGAAACCGAGCGAGGTAAGGCCGGCCGCCGGCTTTGTGGCGCCGATGATGGCGTAAAGCTCACCCCAGAACCCAGCCAGGCCCGGCAGGCCGAGCGAGGCCATCGCGGCGAAGACGATGAGCGCGCCGTAACGCCGCGCCCGCTCGTAGAGACCGCGGCCGAGCGTGTAAAGGTCCGTGGTGCCCAGCCGCTCCTTGAAGCCGCCGGCGATGAAGAACAGCAAGCCGGTGATCAGGCCGTGCGCGACCGAGGCGAACAGCGCGCCGTCCACGCCGACCCGCGTCAGCGTTGCGATGCCAAGGAGCACGAAACCCATGTGCCCGACCGACGAGTACGCGATCAGCCGTTTGAGATCTCCGCCGCGCCGGGCCTGGGCCATGCACGCGAGCGCGCCATAGACGATCCCCACCACGCCGAAGCAGCCGAGCGCGAAGGCGAACTGGTGCGCGCCGAGCGGCACCATCCCGGCACCGATCCGGATGAAGCCGTAGGTGCCCATCTTCAGCAGCACTCCGGCCAGCAGCACCGAACCGACAGTCGGCGCTGAGGTGTGCGCGTCGGGCAGCCAGGTGTGCAGCGGCCACATCGGCGTCTTGACCGCGAAGCCGAGACCGACCAGGAGGAACGCGGCCTCCTGCACGCCGAGGGTCATCCCGAGTCCGTGCCGCTGGGCGAGGGCGACCATGTCGAAGGTGCCGGCCTTGGCGTGGATCAGCAGGAAGCCGAGCAGCATCAGCGCCGAGCCGAGCAGCGTGTACAGGATGAACTTGTTCGCCGCGCGCCGCCGCTCCTCCCCGCTGCCCCAGTGGTGAATGAGCCCGTACATCGGGATCAGCACGATCTCGAAGAAGATGAAGAACAGCAGCAGGTCCTGCGCCACGAAGGTGCCGACCATGCCGATCTCCAGCACCAGCAGCAGCGCGGTGAAGGCGCGCCCTGATTCGTCCTTCGCCGTGGTCCGCACCGCATAGAGCAGACACAGCGCGGACAGCAAGGTGGTGAGCAGCAGCAGCGGCAGCGAGATGCCATCGACGCCGAGGTGGAACCGCAGGTCGAAGGCGGGCACCCACGGCACGTTCAGCTGGCCCTGCATCCGCTCGGCGTGACCGTAATCGAACAGCGGGAGCAGGACCAGCGAGAGGAGGAAGACCAGCACTCCGGTCGCGGCACCGACGCGGGCGGCCTGCCGGGCGGGCAGCGCGTAAAGCACCACGAGTCCGGCGGCCGGCAGGGCGAGTAAGAGAACAAGCAGCGTGGCCATGGCTTACCGCACCTGTCCCGCGAATACAGCCGCGATCACGATCACTCCGGTGAACAGTGCGGTGAGATAGAGCTGGATGTTGCCGGTTTGGACGCGTCTGAGCAGTCCGCCGAGGCTGCGCGCGGTGATACCGGCGCCGCGCACGTAGCCGTCCACGACCTCGGTGTCCAGGTAGGCGACCAGCTTCGCCAACGCCTTCGCGGGCTGAACGATGATCAGATCCTGCACATCGTCGAGATAGAAGGCGTACAGCGCGGTCTCCCGCCAGCGGCCGAGCAGTGCGGCCGGATCGGCGGCCGGATCACGCCGCCAGGCGTTCCAGACCAGACCGACACCGAGCAGCGTCACGACGAAGGCGATCGCTGAGGTCGGGCCGGCCGGGGCAAGGTCTGCCCCGGCCGAAGCCGGGATCGCGATCCCGAAGGCGTTGCCGATCCACGAGTCGAACGCGCCGCCGCCGAGCGCCACGAAGCCCAAGACCGCGGCCGGAACCGCGAGCACGATCAGCGGAACCAGTTCGGTCTGCGGTGCCTCGACGCGGTGGTCATCGGGTGAGGCCTCGGGGAAGGGGCCCCAGAACATCTTCAGCCACAGCCGGGTCGCGTACGCGGCGGTGAGGCCGACCGTCAGCAGGCCGGCGATCAGCACGATCCGGCCCGCGGCGGCGAACTGGCCCGATGCGTTCCAGGCCGCGCCGAGGATCGCCTCCTTGGAGAACCAGCCGGAGAAAAGCGGTACGCCGACGAGTGCGGCGAGACCGACTGACATCGTCCAGAACGTCTTCGGCAGCCGGTGCCGCAGCCCGCCCATCGCGGACAGTTCGTTCGAGCCGACGCGGTGGATCACCACTCCGGCGGCGAGGAACAGCAGCGCCTTGAACGCGCCGTGCGTGAGCAGGTGGAAGACCGCTGCGGTGCGACCGCCGACCGCCAGTCCGCCGAGCATGTAGGCGAGCTGACTGACCGTCGAGTAGGCGAGCACCTTCTTGATGTCGGTCTGCGCGAAGGCCGCGAGCGCCGAACCCGTCATCGTGATCGCCGCGATCACGGCCATCAGCGTGAGCACGCCCGGCGCGAGGAGGAAGACGGGGTACAGCAGCGCGACGACGTACACACCGGCAGCGACCATCGTCGCGGCGTGGATCAACGCGCTGATCGGTGTGGGACCGGCCATCGCGTCGGGAAGCCAGGTGTGCAACGGGAACTGCGCGGACTTGCCAGCCACGCCGCACAGCAGCAGTACCGCGATGAACGGTGCGTAAGGCAGTCCGTTGACGCTTACGTAGTGCAGGACGTCATCGATGCGGAAGCTGCCGGTCCGGATGCCGAGCGCTGCGATACCGAACAGGAAGGGGACGTCGCCGGTCTTGGTCACCAGGAACGCCTTAATCGAGCCGGAGCGCGCGTCGGGCCGCTCCCAGTAGTGGCCGATCAGGAAGTACGAGCAGGCGCCCATGATCTCCCAGCCGACCAGCAGCACGATGAGGTCGGCCGAGTAGACGACCAGCAGCATCGCGGCGGTAAAGAGGGAGATGAGAGCGGCGTAGGTCGGGTAACGCTTCTCGTGCCGCATGTAGGACAGCGAGAAGACCTGTACACACAGCGCGACGACGGTCACCAGGATGCCGACGAGCGCCGACAAGCCACTGACACGAGTGCCGAGCCAGACGGTGAACTGGCCCGCCGGAGCAAGCTCGGTGATCGAGGTGGACACGCCGCCGGTGCCATGCGCGACCTGCACGACGAGCGAGCAGAACAGCGCGGCGGCGATCGGCGCGACCGACCAGAACTTCACGTGCCGAAGATCGCGCGCCCCGGCGAAAGTCACCGCCGAACCGAGGGCGGGCAGGGCGATGGTGAGCAGGGCGAAGACGTTCACCGGGCCGCCTCCGTCGTGGCCAGCGCCTGTGCGGTCGGCTCGGCCTTTTCCCCGGCTTCGGCGTCAGGGGGCAGGGCCGCGGCATCGGCGCTCGGCTGGGTTTCGTCGGCAGGCCCGCCGAGCGGCTCAGCCAGCTGGCGCTGACCGTCGATGTCCGCGTTGCCGCGCTGCCGGAAGATCATCAGCACGATCGCGAGGCCGAGTCCGGTCTCCGCGGCGGCGATCGTGATGATGAAGAGCGTGAAGACCTGGCCGATGTTGAACTGATCACGGATCAGGGAGCCGAAGGCGACCAGGTTGATGGTCACCGCGTTCAGCAGCAGCTCGATGGCCATGAGCACGGTGATCGCGTTGCGGCGCGCGAGGACCCCGTAGAGGCCGATGGCGAACAGCAGCGCGCCGAGCAGCAGTGGGTACACGGCGTGCATCAGGCGTCATCCTCGCTTTCGGCGCCGCGGCGCGAGATGACGATCGCCCCGACCAGCGCGGCGAGCAGCAGCACGGACAGGGTCTCAAAGGGCAGCACCCAGAACCGGAAGAGCGCGGCGCCGTTGGCTGCGTTCGTACCTTGCGGTACGGCGTCGCGCGGGTCGAGCCACACGGTGCGGTACGCGTCGATGATGACCGTGACGAGCACGCCTGCCGCTGCGGCCGCGACGACAATAGCCGGCAGCTTGTATTTGACGTCGAGCTCGTCGGTAGGGCCGATCGGCGCGCGGGTCAGCACCAGGCCGAACAACAGCAGTACGACGATCGCGCCGACGTAGATCAAGACCTGCACCCACGCGACCAGTTCGGCGCCGAGCAGCAGATACTCGCCCGCGATCCCGCCGAGGCACACGACCAGCCAGAGCGCCGCGTGTACCAGGTTCTGCACGGTGACCACGAGCAGCCCGGAACCGAGGACCAGCAGGCCGATCAGGACGAACGCGATCTCGACCCCGGCCGGGGAGAGATACGAGGGCGCCGCGGTCGAGAGCGCCGAGGCCGCCAGCGCGGTGCTCACCCCTCCCCCTCCGCTTCGCCGTCGGTGCCCGTATCGGCAAGCGCGACGATCTCAGCGGCCTTCTGTGCGGCGAGCTGCTTGTCCGCCGCCTTCTGCGCCGCCGCGATCTCCTTCGGCTCCTCGGCTCCCGGATCGAGCGCGACCGGAGCGGGCACCGTGAAGAACCACTCGCGCAGCCGGTCCTTCTCGTGCAGCAGATCCTTGATGTCGAACTCGGCGTATTCGAACTCCGGTGACCATTCGAGCGCGTCGAAGGGGCAGACCTCGATGCAGATCCCGCAGTACATGCACAGCGAGAAGTCGATGGCGAAACGATCGAGCACGTTGCGGGTGCGGTCGCGGCCGCCGCCGGGCGGCGCCGGGACCGTCTCCTTGTGCGAGTCGATGTAGATGCACCAGTCAGGGCACTCGCGGGCGCACAGCATGCAGACCGTGCAGTTCTCCTCGACCAGCGCGATCACGCCGCGGGTGCGCGGGGGCAGCTCAGGCGGCTGATCCGGATACTGGACCGTGTGCGCGGGCCGGGTCATGGTCTTGAAGGTCGTCGCCAGGCCCTTTACCAGGCCCGCGCCGGGGAACCCCCGGCCGGCTGCCGGGTCCGCGGCGCTCTTTTCCTGCGCGCTCTTTTCCACAGCGCCTTTTTCCACAGCGGCGCTCCTGTCCAGCTCGGAGGTCACAGCACCCTCACCACCCCGGTGATCGCGAGTTGGGCCAGGGCCAGCGGGATCAGTGCGGTCCAGGCGAAGCGCATCAGCTGATCCTCCCGCAGGCGCGGGTAACTGACGCGCAGCCAGATCACCACGAAGGACAGCACCAGGGTTTTGAGCACCGTCCACAGCCAGCCCAGGTGCGCGGAGAACGGTCCGTGCCAGCCGCCGAGGAAGAGCACCGTGGTCAGCAGGCACAGCAGCACGATCCCGGCGTACTCGGCCAGCAGGAAGAAGGCGAAGCGCAGGCCGGTGTACTCGGTGTAGGCCCCGAAGATGATCTCGGAGTCGGCCACCGGCATGTCGAACGGCGGGCGTTGCAGCTCGGCGAGCCCGGAGACGAAGAACACGAACGCGCCGATCAGCTGCCAGGGCAGCCACCACCACTGCCACTTGTCGACGATGCCGCTGAGCGACAGCGTTCCGGCGGCCATGCCGACCGAGGCGGCGGACAGCAGCATCGGCAGCTCATAGGCCATCAGCTGCGCGGCCGTGCGGATGCCGCCGAGCAGTGAGTACTTGTTCGCGCTCGCCCAGCCGCCCATCAGCGTGCCGAGCACGCCGACGCCCATGACCGCGAGCACGAAGAAGAGCCCGAGATCGAGCGCGACCCCGACCTGCGTGCCCGGCCCAATCGGTACGACCACCAGCGCGACCAGGTACGGCAGCAGCGCGACGGCCGGGGCGAGCTGGAAGACGGTGCGGTCGGCGTCGGCGGGTACGACCGCTTCCTTCTGCGCGAACTTCACGCCGTCCGCGATCAGCTGCGCCCAACCGTGGAAGCCACCGGCCTCCATCGGCCCGAGCCGGCCCTGCATGTGCGCCATGGCCTTGTGTTCCATCTGGCCCACCAGCAGCGGCACCACGAGGAAGAAACCGAGGATGACGACGAGCCGCAGGACGACTTCGAGCCACCAATGCGCGGCGCCGCCCATCAGTCCTCGACCTCGCCGTCCGCGCCGGCCTCGGCCGCACGCTCCTCGGCTGGATTCGTTTCGGCCGGTTTCTGCTCCGCTGGCTTCTTCGCGGCCGGCTTCTCGGTGGCCGACTTCTCGGTGGCCAGCTTCTTCGCGACCGGGCCGCGCTGCGTGGCCGCAGTGCCGGTCGTAGCCGTAGCTGTGGCGGACACCTGGGCCGGGGCCGGCGCTGACAGCGGCTTGAGCCACTCCTCCCCCGGCACGCCCGGCGGCAGCATCCGGCGCCGACCCGGCGACGCCTTACCCCGGTCGTGGTCGGACTCGCCTGGCTCCTTGGCTCCCGGCCAGGCCTTCGCCACCCGCGAGGCGAGGATGAACTCCTTGCGCAGCGGGTGCCCTTCGAATCCGTCCGGAAGCAGCAGCGGCTTGAGGTCGGGGTGTCCGGTGAACACGACCCCGAACATCTCGAACGTCTCCCTCTCGTGCCAGTTCGCGCCCCGGTAGACCGTGGTCGCGGTGGGCAGTTCGGCGTTGTCCCGTGGCACCGCAGTCTTGAGCAGCAGACCTTGGCCGCGCTTGAGCCCTGCCTCAGCGGCGGCATCGGCCGGGGCGCACACGAACGCGGCGATCGTGTAGCCGTGCTCGAGTTCGTCTACCGCGGTCAGCCAGTCGAAGAAGGTCGCGCCGAGATCGTCGCGGGCGGCGGTCAGCGCCGCGATCCACTGCTCGGGAGGCACCACGGCCACCGCCTGGCCGAAGTTCTCCCGCACCTCGGCCGCGCCGTCGGTGGCCCGCGTGAGCACCGGTGTGACGGCCGCGACGAGAGCCCCCGCGCTTTCAGGACTCATCGTCGTACTCCCACTCCTGGTCGCGGGCCGCCTTGTCGAACAACGAGAGCCCATGATCGCGGGCACGGCGCAGCTCGCGGAAGTAATGCCGGCGGGGCACCTTGATCTTCAGCAGCGTCTCGGTCGAGCTCAGATCGCCGACCGGAGCCTCAATGAGCG
>NZ_DATNGK010000195.1:0-7353 GCF_035605935.1 Actinocrinis sp.
TCCGGCGACGAACTCTGCCGCGTACTTGGTCTGCCAGACGAAGGGCGGGTGCACGACCACGGTGTTCGCGCCCAGCGCGTCCGCGGCCTCGCGCGCCTTGACCAGCTTCAGCCACGGGTCGGCGCCCCACACCCGCTGCAGGTTGAGCCAGAACAGGCACGGCGCGTGGACGGCCAGGATCGGCAGGCCGAGCCCGTCGCGCAGCCGGCGCAGGGAATCGATCGACTGGCTCACCGGATCGTTGGTGACCATCACCTCGACGCCGTCGTAACCGAGGCGCGCGGCGGTGGCGAAGCCGGTGGCGGTGTTCTCCGGATAGACCGAGATCGTCGAGAGAGCGACCTTGGGCACGGTCACCCTCGCCGCCTCACCGCTGCTGCCGACTGCCCATGTCACGTGACCGAGACTACCTGTGCCCGAGACCGCCTGTGCCTACAGCCACTCGTCGGGCAGGCCGTCGAGCCGTCGCAGGATGACGCCTTCACGCAGCGCCCACGGGCAGATGTCCACGTGGTCTGTTTCGAACAGATCCAGCGCGGCGTCGGCGACGATCGCCCCGGCGAGCAGTTGGTTGGCGCGGCCCGGGGACACGCCGGGCAGGCCGGCCCGCTCCGCGGTGGTCATCCGGGCCAGCTTCGGCAGCCACTCGAGCAGATCCGCACGCGACAGGCTGCGCGGCACGTAGAAACCCTCGGCGCTCGGCGCGGCGCCGGCGACCCTGGCCAACTGCCGGAACGTCTTCGAGGTCGCCACGACTCGATCGGGCCGCCCATAACGGACCAGGTCACCGACGACCCTGGCAATCCCGCCGCGCACGTGCTTGCGCAGCGCTCGCACCGACTCCTCGTCAGGCGGATCGCCGGGCAGCCAGTCTTTGGTCAGCCGCGCTGCGCCGAACGGAGCGGAGCGGGCCACCTCGGGCATCTCGTCGAACCCGGAGGCCATTTCCAGCGAGCCCCCGCCGATGTCGAGCACCAGCAGCCGCCCGGAGGACCAGCCGAACCAGCGGCGCACGGCGAGGAAGGTCAGCTGCGCCTCGGCCTGCCCGTCGAGCACGGCGAGGCCGAGGCCGGTGCGCTCGCGAATCTCCCGCAGGATCTCCTCGCCGTTGGTCGCTTCGCGGATCGCCGAGGTGGCGAAGCCGATGAACTCCTCCACGCCCTTGTCCTCGGCGATGCCGACGCACTCGGCGACGAAGGACTCCAGCCGTTGCGCGCCCTCCTCGGTGATCCCGCCGTCCTCGCCGAGCAGTCCCACCAGGTGCAGATCGATCTTGTGCGAGAAGGCCGGCAGCGGACGCGCGCCTTGATGGGCGTCCACCACCAGCAGGTGCACCGTGTTCGATCCGACGTCGAGAACCCCTAGCCGCATACCTAAGAAGCTAGTGGACGGCGGACCCACCCGCTGCCACCTGCCCCGAATAAGCCGTGTCCGTGTCCACAGGCTGTGGACACGGACACGGCCCCCCGATGCGGTAGCAGTCAGTGGTGTGATCAGTTGAGCAGGACGGTGACCGGCAGCGACGCGGACGGCGAGTTGCCGATTTGGAGGTTGTACGAGCCGGGTACCGGGTGCACGAGTGAGACATCGATGGCCGCTGTCCCGTTCGACAGGTGGTACTGCCCGGACAGATGGTTCGCGGACGCCGGATCGAGCTGGAGCCGGAATGTGAACGTCGCGCTCTGCCCGGCTTGGAGATCGAACGGCGGCGTCGGCACGGCCGACGAGCTCAGCAGGTAGTCCATCCCGCTGCCCTCCGTGTCATAGAACAAGGTTTTCCAGGTCCCGGTGGACGCGTCCCGCAGCCGAAGCTCACCCAAGGGCATCGTCGGGACCGGGGCGTTGGTGCAGGAGCAGTGCCCGAGCGACACGATTGGCGCGAGGTTGCGGAGTGTGTCGTCGCTGTTGTTGGTGACTGCCACCGTGAATTCGATCGCACTGCCGCCGAGATGCACCGTCGCCGATCCGTTAGCGGTGATAGTCGCCGCAAGCGGATGCGTTGTCGCCGGGCAGTGGCCCCCGTACACGCAAAGGTTGGTTTCCAGGTCGGCGAGGAACGTCAGGTCGTTGTTCTGCTCGTCGACGGTCGCGTCCCCGGACCCGCCCATCCAGACCAACTCCACCACGTCGCCGCGCTGGACGAAGAACTCGTGGTTGTCAGCCGGAATGTTCGCCGGCTTGCCGGGATTCCCCTGAGCCGTGGTGAACGTGTGCACCGAGGCGTAGCCGTCATCGAGCGCTTCGGTCTGTCTGACCGTCCCGGTCATCGGAACGCCGTCGGTTCCGGTCGATTGCTCAGGGCAGTGTGCGTAGTCATTGCGCATCGTGCCGAGCGCCTGCTGAGCGTCGGCCGTGGAGGGGAAGAAGAACAGGACTTGATCGGCTCCGATATTCGTACCGGCCGCCGTCTCGCTGTAGCTCCTTTCCTGGTAACCGAGCGCTCCGAGGTGCGTCAGGGTGTCGGCGGAGTGGCAGGAGTAGAACCACTGTCGGTCCGCGGTGTGGATCGTGGGCTGAGTCGTGCCCGATGTCCAATCACCCGGACCCACCGGGAATTCGCTCTGCGGAGTCCATGCACTGGGCACGATCGTGTTCAGGTCGCCGGTGACGCCGGGCGGGCTCGGGCTATTGCTTGGCGAGTTGGACGCGCTCGGACTGGGGCTCGGTGAGGCCGGGGAGTTGCTTACGGTCGGCGTCGGTGTCCCCGAGTTCGTGATCGGCTTTGGCGCGTTGTTCTGGTTGCCGGCCAGGGCCAATGCCAAGCCCGCCGACGTGCCGACGAGCGCGACGGACAATACGCCCGCCGCGAGCTGCTTGCGCACGGTGCGTTGCTGTCCCCTGCGGCGCGCCGCCTCGGCGCCGGATGGGTTGGTGGATACCGATGCCGACTGCGCGATATCAGACAACAGATTCTGGAAGCTCTCGGCCATCGGTCCTACTCCTCTCCGGCTTCGGTGCGTTGGCCGGATCGGCTGCTCCCGGCGCTGGTCGACGTCTCGGCGAACTCGGACACATAGGGCGCCATGGCTTTGCGTCCTCGGGACAGCCATGTCTTGACGGTCCCGGACGGCGCGGCGGTCTCGTCGGCGATCTCCTCGACCGTGAGGCCGACCAGGTAGTGCAGCACGATCGCGCGACGCTGGTCGGCGGAGATGCGGCGCAGCGCGTCCATCAACACCAGGTGATCCGGGTTGAGGCCGGGCAGCTGGTCCCGGCCCGCGCCGTGGTGGTGCTGCGCCAGCAGCCGGTTCTTCGCCTTTCGGCCCGCGGAAATAGCGATCCGGTAGGCCACCGTCCTGATCCAGGCCTCCGGCGCCCCGTACTCGCGCACGTTGTCCCAGCGCTGCCAGGCCCGCGCGTACGCCTCCTGGACCGCGTCCTCGGCTTCGGGCAGGTTCCCTGTCATCGCGTAGAGCTGGCCAACCAATCGCCGGAACGATGCGGCGTAGAACTCGTCGAATCCGAGCTCGCCCCCCATCGCGCCCTCCCCCGTTTTTGCTCATCGTCCGCCGGCGCGTGTGACACCGTCGACAGGCTCACGCCCGGCAGACCGCCGAGGTTGCATCGGTACCGGAGAATTTTCCGGCGCGGCGGCTGGTCGGCTCCGGCAAAGCGCTCTTAGGCTTTGCTTGTGCCTGAAGTACCGCTGGATTTCCCCCGAGCCTGGGTCGAGTTCCCCGATCCGGACAATTCCGAGCAGGTGTTCCGCGCGGACCTGACCTGGTTGTGCTCGCGCTGGCGGTGCATCTGGGGTTCCGGCTGCCAGGGAATCCATGCCGGGCGGGCCGCGGACGGCTGCTGCACCCTGGGCGCGCACTATTCGGACTCCGCAGACGAGAAGCGGGTCAAGGAGGCGGCGCGCCGGTTGACCCCGGAGACCTGGCAGTTCCATGGCGAGGCGGTCAAGCGCGGCGGCCGGCTGTCGATCACGGAGACCGATCAGGACGGCGACCGGCAGACCCGCGTGCACGAGGGCGCGTGCATCTTCCTGAACCGGCCAGGCTTCGCGGGCGGCGCGGGCTGCGCGCTGCACGGCCTGGCCCTGCGGGAGGGGCGGCATCCGCTGGAGACGAAGCCGGACGTGTGCTGGCAGCTGCCGATCCGGCGCACCTACGACTGGGTGGAACGCCCGGACGACAGCAAGGTGTTGCTGATCACGATCGGCGAGTATGACCGGCGCGGCTGGGGTCCTGGCGGCCACGATCTGAACTGGTGGTGCACCGGCAACACGGAGGCGCACATCGCCACGGAACCGGTTTACGTGTCGTACGCGGCTGAGCTCGCGGAACTGATGGGCCGAGCCGGGTACGACGCACTCGTCGCGTTCTGCGAGGCGCACCTCGCGAGCAAGGCGCCGGTTGCCCGGCACCCCGCCTCACCCGAGTGACCGCAGTATTCTGAGTTTCCGCTTGGTGGTCTGAGCCTGAGCTCTGAGCCCTGATGTCGGCTGGTTTTGTCGCTACCTGGGACCGGCAGCGTGTCGTGGCGAATGCGGTGCGGACGACTGCGAGCCCTGCGATACGGGCGAGGATGACGAAGCCGGGGACGACGGGGACGCGCTGGCGCTTGCGCCTCCGGCAGGCATCGTTTGCGTCGGGCGCACCGCGGAGGGGCCGACTGCGCCCCCCGACGCGCTCGGTGTGGGCGTGGGAGTGGAGGTCGACCCGGCCGGCGGGCTGCTCGGCGGGGCCGAGCTCGTGGATCCGCCGGACGCGGGCGGACTCGCGGGCGCGCTGGAAGGGTTCGAAGACCCGCCGTGCAGCGTAACGACCGCACCGCCCGGCGAGAAGGTGATCGTGCTCGTCCATTGCCCGGAAGGGGCTGCGCTCGTCGCGGTGGCGGTGATGGTCTGCGACCGTCCGCCGGCGATAGTGCCAGAGCTCTGACTCAACGCGACCCATGAGTCGTGCACCGCGGCCCGCCAGGCGATCGGCGCAGTGCCGGAGTTGCGCAGCACGAGGGTCACGCTGTTCGGGTCCGCGTCGCGCTGATTGACGCTGACGTGGAAGTCGGCGCCGTTCGCTCCCGGATTTGACCCGGACCCGGGCGTTGAGCCGGGCGGAGTGTGCACCGTGCCGCCGATTCCCGTTGCCGGTGCGCCATTCTTGCCTAGGCCGCGGGTAGAGGAGGAACGCTCGCTCGACGACGCGAGCGGGAGCGACGGCGTGCTCACGGAAACCGTCAACCCGCCACCACCCGCAGCGCTGATCGGGTCCTGCGACGGCATCGAATCAATGAGCTGCGACGGGTGGCCGTCTGACGCGATGCCGAGCAGCGCCGCGGTAGCCGCGGCCGCCGCGCCGACCGCACCGAGCGTGACGGCTGAGATCATCGCTTGGCGCATCGGCCGTGAGCGGTGCTGCGCCCGGGGTTTGCCGTCAGGGCCACGCGGCGCTTCGGGCGTGGGAGCGGTGAATCGGGGCAGCCGCGCGGTGCCTCCTGCGTGCGAACGGACATGGCCGCTCGGGCTCGGGCCGACGGCCGATCTAGCGTGCGCATTCACGCTGACGCCAGCCATGCCTTCGATGTAGGGCGACTCGGTGTAAGGAAGCCGAGTGCGTCCACCTGCGCCGTTGGGCCCTGCAGGCGCGCGGTAGGCGAACCGGCCAGTCGGAGTCGAGATGAATCCGTCGGCTGCGGAGCCGTCCTGCGCGCCTCGGGGCGCAGGACGTGGCCCACTACTCGAGGCTGGCCGCCAGTCCATCACGGAGTCTGGTGGCAACACGCGAGCAGCCCAGCTTCCCGGCGCGCGATAAACTCCGGGAAAATCAGTACCCTCACTCGGTCGCCGCGAATCGTCGCGTGACGCGGTGCTACTGACATCGCGCTCACGCTCACCGCTCGGCCGTTGTGCATCAACGCGCGGCCGGTTCACGCCGGGAACCCTGCGCGGCAAAGCATTCTGCGCTTCCGGAGCTTTCGCGCCGCGGTCGGCAGAGGGCTGATCCGCCACGGCAGCCGCCGCCTGATCAAGGGCTGAATCATTAGTCTGACGCGCCCGCTCCGCGGCAACCGATGCCCGCACCGCACCGCGCTTGGTTTCCGGACCGGTGCCTCGCTTTGGTACCGCACGCCGTCCGCCGCGTCGACGGACTGCCGACGACTCATCCGCCATCGGAAAGCCGTCCGGCGTGAAGGACTGAATCCGTGCCGCAATGCGGTCGTGATCGATGTCGAGGCGCAGCGCGAGTTCTGGATCGCGCAACTCGCTCAGCACGATCTCGCGCAAGGCACGTGGCGCCGCGACGAAAGGCAGGATGGTCGGCGCGGCCGGCGTGCCGATGACAGTGTGCAGATAGTGCTGGCACCGCGTGCAGCCGTCGACGTGGTCGGTCAGCGGCGCGCGCAGCGTCGCGTTGAGTCGTCCCGACCAGCCGAAAGTCAGCTCGGCGAGCTGCGCGCAGTGCTCGGTCGACGCCTTTGCCACCGCGACCGCGGCGAGCGAGCGCTCCAGTTCCCGCCAGGCGTCCGCGAGCATGCCGAAACCCTGAGATCCGATGGAACCGAGTGGCGCATCGGCGCCGCGACTAGACCGCCCGGACTGCGCCGAGCGGGCGGACTGGCCGAGCCCAAGCACCAGGCCCAGGCCGTGACTGTCGAGGCCGTGCCGGATCGTCAGCTCTAGGATCTCCCGGTGCGCCGGGGCGAGGCCTTCGGACTCGGGCCATTCCAGCGAGTGGAATTCGGCACGCCGCAGGTTCCGCTCCAGCGAGGCCAGTGAGCCGCCCGGGTCAGCGGCGCCTGCCGGCGGCCGTAGCCGACCGGAGACCGGGCTCGGTGATGAAGAAGCCGCAAGAGATGTCGAAGAAGAGATCGACGATGCAGCCGCGCCCGAGGGCGTCGAACCATCCGAGGCCTCGCCCGGCATCAGGGTTTCGTCCGTCGACACCGAAGGCGATGACACGCCACGCAGCGCGCACTCGCGCCGCAAGATCGCGTAAAGCCACGGTTGGATGTACTCAGGCTGCCGAAGCTGCCTCACGTTGCGATCGGCAATGACGAACGCGCAGTAGAGCGCGTCGACCGCCTCGTCGTGGTCACGCAGCGACCAGATCGCGTATGTGTGCAGGCCGTCTGCGTAAGCGTCGTAAGCCGCAGCTCGGCCCCAGCCGTCGCCCGCGTCACCGGTTGGCCGGATCGGCTCGGTGCGCAGTGGTCGATCCAGTAGGGCAGGCGCACCGGAAGCCGTAGCGGTCGCAGCAGTGGTGTGCCCCCCGCCGCTTGAAGAGTCAGCGTTCACACGGCCGAAGGTAGGCGGCGCCGCACTCAGGCGTCCCGGAGACGCCTACCTATCGCCCGAGTGAGTGACAACGCATGACCGTATGTCCACTCATACGAGTGAGCTTTCCGGAA
>NZ_DATNGK010000196.1:0-38488 GCF_035605935.1 Actinocrinis sp.
CGGGTGCAGATCGCGGGGATCGTGCAGGCGCTGGATCCGCAGTCGCGTGAGGATCTGATCGCGGCGCTGCGCAAGTTCACCGAGGCCGGCGGGGAACCGCCCACCGACATCCCCGGCCTGCCCGGCTGGCACTGACCAACGAGCCAGAAATCACGCAGTGGCCGTATTCGGGGTTGCCGAGTTTCGCGGTGCGGCAGCGCACGCTAACATTGCATAGTGCAATCACGCGTGGATCGGCGGCGACGTGACGAGGTGACAGGTGAGCGGTTTCGCTCGCGACGTGCGCCGATCCAGCCCTCGCGTGCCGGGACACAGCCGCGGCCGCACACCATGCCGGTCACCGCGCGGCCAGCAGAGCGCAGCCGGCAAAGTGCGGCGCGGGTTGACGGGGTGTTGGGTCAGTGCCAGCCGGGCAGGCCGGGGATGTCGGTGGGCGGTTCCCCGCCGGCCTCGGTGAACTTGCGCAGCGCCGCGATCAGATCCTCACGCGACTGCGGATCCAGCGCCTGCACGATCCCCGCGATCTGCACCCGCCGATTCTCGGTGACCTGCCGCACCACCTGCCACCCCGACGGAGTCAACCGCAGCAGCACCTCACGCCGGTTCTTCGGATTCGGGATCTTCTCCACCATCCCGGCCGCCGAAAGCCGCTCCACCATCCGCAACGCCGTCGAGGGATTCACATCCAGCAACTCCGCCATCCGCGCCAGACTGCTGGGCCCCTGCCCATCAAGCACCACCAGCATCCGGTACTGCGGCAGCGTCAAACTCTCCTCCACCGCCGCCAACGAGCGCGCCGCGATCGCCACCAACAACCGCGACGCGGTCAGCAACTCGCCAACCACCCGCTCGCTATCCCCATCCACCTCAGGGCGCGCCCTCCACGATCCCGGCATGCACACCTTTCTACCCGCAACCACCACCACCCCGCCACACCCTTGCCCCATGCAACAACCCACCACCCACCGGAGAAAGCCGCAGGAAGAAAGGGGCCACGCTCCGATGAGCCGTACGAGTCAGGGATCTACTGGCGAGGTCGCCGCACACAAGCGGCCGGGGCCTGCCGTGAGGTGGCTGCTCAGGGCGCCCACCAGGTTATACGACCTGCACGGCGGCTGGCTGCTTGGTCACCGCTTCCTACGCCTGACGCATCTCGGGCGGCGCTCGGGACACCGCTACCGGACCATGCTCGAAGTCGTTTCCGCCGACGTGGAGCGTGACGAATACGTCGTGGTCGCCGGCCTCGGTGAGCGGGCTGACTGGTACCGGAATGTGCGCGCGGGCGGAGCGGTCGAGGTCGCGGTCGGGAACCGCCGCTTCGCACCCGCGTGTCGGCAGCTCACTGAGTCAGAAGCGGCCGAGGCGTTCGCGCGTTACGAGCACGATCACCACTGGGCCTCGCCGATGATCAGACGAGCTCTGACATGGTTGGTCGGCTGGGACTACGACGCCTCCCCCAGCGCGCGCCGCCGCCTGGCACAGCAGGTGCCGCTGCTGGCCTTCCACCCGGCCCACGCAGGCGAAACGCCGCCGCGAGCCGACTAGCCGCCGACGCGTTGGGCATGCCGCCGAACCTCAGCCAAGGTCACCCGAACGCAGTCACAAAGAGTGGGGGCGTCACCGGATGCGACGCGCGAGGGTCGCGGCGCCCCCACCACTGAGCCTGCGCGCTCCTTCGCCGCGGCCGGTGATCGCGAGGAGCAGGTCTTCTGCCGATCCGCATACCGGCGTGCCGCGCCCCCAGACGAAGTCGATGTCGTCGGCCTCCAGGCGCAGTCCGTCCAGGCAACCGCGCGGCACGAGCGTCGGCCCGGGAGCGCCCGGCGGCTGCTTGAGCGTCACGAGGAAGTTCAGCGCGGCGCGCAGACGATCCGGTTCCATGCTGCGGGTGATGCCGAGCGGTCGGCGTATGTCGAGATCGTGCACGAGCACATCGGCCAAGGGGGCTTCGGGACCGTGACCGGGTGGGGTGAAGCGCGACTGGGCCAGGCGGCGTAGTCGCCCGGCCAGTTCGGTCGTCGGCTGCTCGGCCCAGCGTGCGGTGAGTTTGTCGTTCGCCCGGTCGAAGCTGCCGCGCGAGAGCATCAGAGTTCGTAGGAACTCCCCCGCCGTGACCTCAAGGACCATCACCACGTGTGCGGCCACGTCATGGACCCGCCAGCGATGGCACAGGCTCGGGGCGGCGAGTTGCGCCGTGGTGAGCTGATCGAGCAGGTCGGCCAAAGCCCGACGTTCGTCGGCGAGCATGTCGAAGACGTCCACACCGAAAGCCTGACGCCGTGCGCTGATCGATTGCTGACCAGGCGCTGACGAACTTGGCGCGGCTCGCCTCGGCGGGTGCGGCCAGAGCACCGAGTCTGGCCGCACCCGCCGAGGCGGATTCAACGATGTCGGGTCAGCGAGCGGATCCGAACGGAGGATCGCTGCTGACCGGCTCGGCCGGCGCTCGGGCCGGCTGCGGCAGGCTCACCGCGGCGCCCGCGCCGCCGGGCATGCGCCGCGCGAACGCGGTGGGCATCCACCAGTTCCAGTGCCCCAGCAGCCGCATCAGGGCGGGTACCAGGACCAGCCGGATCAGCGTCGCGTCCAGGGCGATCGCGACGGAGAGCGCGAGACCGAACTGCTTGAGTTCGAGCACGTTGGCGATCATGAAACTGCCGAATACGGCCACCATGATCGCGGCGGCCGCGGCGATCGGGCGAGCGGTGTGCTCGATGCCGGTGGCCACGGCGGTCGCGTTGTCACGGGTCTGCTGCCACACCTCCTGCATCCGGCGGATGAGGAAGACCTCGTAGTCCATCGAGAGACCGAACAGCATCACGAAGACGCTGATCGGCAGGTAGACCTGGAGGAAACCGACGCTGGTGAAGCCGAGCACGCTCGAGCCGTGCCCCCACTGGAAGACCGCGACGGTCAAGCCCATGGCGGCGGCTGTCGCCAGCAGATTCATCGCGACGGCCTTGATCGGCAGGACCACGCTGCGGAAGACCACGAGCAGGAACAGCAGCGAGAGCCCGAGCACCAGCAGCAGGATGTAGGGGACTTTGGAGTTGGTCTCGTGCGTCAGGTCGAGGAACACCGCGGTGGCGCCGCCGACCAGCGCGACCGTGTTCGTGTGCGCGGTCGCCTGCGGCACGAGGTCATTGCGGATGTGCTGGACGAGATTGGTCGCCGCGGTGGAGTCGATCGGTACCGAGGGGACCGCGTCGATAAGCACCCGTCCACCGGCCTGCTGCGTGTCCACGGCGCTGACCCGCGAATCGTGGGAGACGCTCGTGGCCAGTTGTTGCGCATGCTGTGAGCCTTCAGCGCTGAGCGGCGTGTCCCCGGGTCCGGTGATCACGATCTGCACCGGTGAGACCACGCCGGGGCCGAATGAGTGCTCGAGCACCTGCTGCGCCTTCGCGGAGGGCTTGCCGGTCAGCGACGCGGTGCCGAGGTCAATGCCGTAGCGCATGTCCCCGACCGGAAGGGCCGCGAGCACCAGGATCGCGACGGCCGCCACCCCGGCGACGATCGGGTGACGCATGATCAGGTGCGCCCAGCGGGCCCAGCCTCCGGTGTTCTCGAGCCGTCCCGGCTGGATGTCGGCGGGCTGGAATCGGGCGGGCAGCGAGCCCTTGTTGACCCGGGCACCGAGCATGGCCAGCACCGCCGGCAGCAGCGTCCAGGCCGCGGCGAGCGTGCAGACCACCACGATCAGCACGGCGACCGAGATCTCCCGGAAGACCGAGGAGTTCACGATGAACAGCGAGCACATCGAGATGGCGACGACGACCCCGGAGAACAGCACGGTGCGACCAGAGGTGGCCATCGCGGATCCGGCGGCCTCGGCGATCTGCGCGGACTGGGCGCGGTGCTGCGCGCCGCCGCCCTTGCCGGTCACCCCGCGCCGGGCCAGCTCCTCGCGGAACCGGCTCACGATGAACAGGGAGTAGTCGATTCCGATACCGGTGCCGATCATCGTGATGATGGTGACCAGGAAGGCGTCGAAGTTGAAGCCGAGCGCCAGCAGCGCGACCACGCCGAAGGCGAGAATGAGCGCGCAGATGGCCAGCAGCAGCGGAAGCAGGGCGGCGACCACCGCGCCGAGCGCGAACAGCAGCACCAGCAGGGCGACCGGCATGCCGATGGATTCGGCGTGTTCAGAGTCGGCGTTCTCGACGGCGGTCAGGTCGTTCGTGATCGCCGAATAGCCGGTCAGATACGCCTGCACTCCGGTTCCTGTGGCGTTGCTGCCTGAGGCGTTGCTGCCTGAGGCGTTGTTGCCTGAGGCGTTTTGCACGGCCGTTTGCACCTTGCCGGCGCGCGAAGTCAGCTGACTCGGGCTGCCGTTGAGCCCGACGAGGGCGAGCGCGGCGTGCCGGTCCGGAGAGATCTGATCGTGGGCCTGCGGCGAGAACGGACTCAGGACGCCGACCACTCCGGTCTGAGCGCGCGCGGCCGAGAGCACTTTGCTGACGGCGGCCCGCCCCGCCGGCCCGGTGATATCGCCGGAGGTGTTGAAGACAATGACGTCCTGCTCCGCTCCCTCGCCAGCGAAGTGCCGTTGAAGCAGCGCGCTGACTTGGGCCGACTGTGAGCCGTTGACGCCGTAGTTCGGTCCGCCGAGGTGCGATTGCAGCAGCGGGAAGGCGGCCATGCACGCGATGAGAATCGCCAACCAGGTGTAGAGAACTGCCTTGCGATGAAGCGCCATCTGGACGCCCCAGCGGTGTGCGGTCATCGTGGTTCTCCTGCCAGCAGGCCCAGCACGGCGGCTGCGGCCGGCCGGGTGTCGAGGTCGGGGTCGAGGACGAGGTGCAGAATCAGGCCGTCGAGCAGGGCGGCGATGGCGGCCGCGACGCCGTCGGCGGGCACCCCGCCCACCAGCGCGCCGCGCTCTTGGTCGCGCCGCACGAGATCGGCCAGCGCCTTGCGGTATTCATGCAGGTCGGCGCCGATGGGAGCGCGCAGCGCCTGGTCACGTGCGGCCTCCCGGGCGGTTTCGAGCAGCTGGGCGACCGCGGGGTCGGTCAAGCCGCCGGCGGCATACCAGGCGAAAGTTCCGCTGAGCAGTTCCGCGACGCTGCCCGCCTGCGCGGCCAAGGCGAGCGGAGCGGCCAGCGCGCGGCGGGTGGCGCTGATCGCCGCCTCGCGCAGCAGATCGTCTTTGCTCGCGAAGTGGTAGCTCACCGCGCCGTGCGGCACTTCGGCCCGCGCGGCGATGGCGCGGGTGGTGACCGCGCACCAGCCGGTCTCGGCGATCAGCGCGGCTGCGGCGTCCAGCAGCGCCTGGCGGGTAGCAGCCCCCTGCTCCACGGTGGATGGTCTTCGACCTGCGCGAATGCGCCGGCGTTGCGGGTTGTCCATATGGCCAATCGTACACCGATCATTGCACGGTGCAATGCTTTTTCGGTGCATGATGCAATGATTTTTTGGGTGCCAAGGCTCGGACCCTGCTCACAACGCGCGCCGGGCCGCCGCCGAAGCGCGCCGCGCGGTGCGCGGGAATGCCACGGTGGAACGGCCGAGGCGGGCGACGAAGAACGCGCGTCCAGGCAGGTCGAACTGCCTTTGCAGGTCGCGGCGCGCGTCCTCGTGTTGCAACAGGATGCTGAGTGGATGCATGGCGAGGCCGCTGTGCGTGGCGCGCAGCCAATAGTCAGTCAGGTACGCGCCCGCGCGCAGAAGATCGCTCGCGGCCGGGTTCTCGGCAGGCAGGCTCAGGATGCTGATCACCGGCGTGTCGCGAGCGATCGCGGCCAGCTGTCCGGCGAGCAGGCGTGGATAGCCGAGGTGACGCAGCGCCCGCATGGTGCTGGGGGCGAGCGCGAGTTCCATGAACCGGCGGCGCGCCGGTCGCATGGGTCCGAACAGCTGCGCGAGCGTGAAGCCGTCGCCCTGTTCTGCGACCTGCTGGGGCGTGCGGATATACGAGTGGGTTTCGCGCCAGGCGGCCAGGTCGCTGAAGTCGCGACCTGCGTGCCGTACGAGCAGGTCCGCGAGCCGTGCGCGATCCTCAGCGCTCGATAGGTGGCTCACTCGTACATCAGAGTCCGCGCTCAACGCGGTGCCTGGCGCGTCGAGCGCGTCCAGGATCGCGGCATCGATGGGTTCGTCGCGATAGGGCGCGCGGTTGGTGCGCCGGGCGTCGGCGACCGCGACCAGTTCGGTGATCGATTCCACGGGTTCGCCATCCGGCGCAAGCTTCAGGACGCACAGCGCGGTCCACTGCTCGGGCCAGTCCTCGTGCAGTTCCGGGGCTTCGGGCGCGAGAAAAGTGGCCTGTGCAAGGGTCCAGCGTTGGCTGGCGAGCGCGCGCACGAGCAGTTGGCCGTATAGCCCGCAGCTGAGCAGCATTTCCAGCCCGTGGGCCGGCAAGGCGCTGAGCTGATGGCTTCGGTCGAGCGCGAGGGCGAGGTAGTGATGCGCGCTGCTCGCTTGGTCACCAAGCAGCGCCGCCGCCGCACTGCGCGCTTCAGGTCCGGCCAGATGCGCCAGCGCCCATGGCTGGCAGTTGTGCGAGGACGGACTGAGCGCCGCGACGTGGACGGCGCGGTCCAGCGCCGCTTCGAACGGCCCGGTCGGCGGCGGGGGCGGAAAGACCTCGGGGCTGCGCACGTGTCACGCTACTTCCATACCAGGGCCAGGGAATATCCGTCGATCTCGCGCGCCCAGCCGGTGAAACGCCCGTCGTCGTCAGCGGCGGCGGCAGGCTCGCACCGGCGCAGGTCGGCGCCGGCCCGCCAGGAGAACAGGCCGTCCGGTCGCCAGCCGGTGAGCGTGACCTCGCGCGGATCCATGCGCAGGCCGATGCCGACCTGCTTGAGCACCGCCTCTTTGCAGGCCCAGTGCAAGGAAGGCGCCATTTGCGCCAGCGCCCGGCACTCCGGCGCGCCGTCGATCGGATCCGCGGCGGCGAGCAGTTCGAGCAGCGGTGGCGGCATAGGCCGGGTGCGTTCCAAGTCCACGCCGATCGGGCGCGGGCCGCAGGCGGCGACGGCGAAGTCGCCAGAGTGCGACAGGCCGACCTGCACCGGAGCGTTGACCGTGGGCTTACCGGCGCGCGGCCCGCTGCGGATCTGCGAAACCTTGACGCGGCGGGGGCCCGGTTCGTGACCGAGGTGCCGGCGCTGGTGGGCACGCACCGCACGTGATGCGGCCAAACGCCCGGCGACCCACTCAAGACGGCGTTTGAGCAGCCAGAGCGTCGTTGCGTGCGTGGCCTCCTGCGGGTGCAGTTCGCGCAGTTCAAGCGCGGCGCGGGCGGCGTCGGGCAATCCGGCCAGCCAGGCGATTGACACCACGGCCACAGTCAGCGGTCCCGGCACGTGGCACAGGTGCAGCGGCCGCGCGGGATCGAGCGCCATGCCGCGCTGGAGTGCCGCGCTGATGCTCGCGCGGTCCGGGAGCTCGGTCATCGGTCGATGTCGGGCGGAAGCAGGAAGGGATACGTGCGGCGCAGCACGCTTCGGTGCCAGAAGCGGTCGGCTTTGCGCAGGCGCTGAATCAGTTCCCACATTCGCGCGTCGTCGCGGTAGTAGGAGGCGACCTCGTGCGCCGTGATCGGCGTGGAAAGGCGCGCGTTGGCCAGGTCGAGGAACGGCGGGATCAGCCGCTCGAGTCGTTCCTTGTGCAGGTTGCCCAGAAAATCGAGCAGCGCGCCGCGGGTCGAGTAGAACTTGTCGAAGATCGACTTGCTCATCGTCAGCCGTACCGCGTCGCGCAGGATCCACGGCAGCGAGGTGAGAAAAAGGGGCACGTCCAGCTGCTCGCGCCCGTGGGCGTCTCGCAGCAGCGGAGTCGTGACGTCCACATATGTCAGCTCGCCGTCGAGGTCGATCCAGTTGGCGGCCTGCGCGTCCAAGCCGAAGGAGGGCGAGACGGCGCGGTCGACGTGGTCGAGGAAACGCTTGAAGAAGTCGGTCGCCCAGGATTGCGGTTCGGTGTGTAGCAGGCGTGAGCACAACCGGTCGGCAGGCAAGGCCTGCTGCACGCAGTACGCGACGATCCGGCCGCCGGAAAGGCGCCGCTGCCAAAGCTGAGTGGGAGCGGCGTTGATACCTGCGCGGTCGAGCTTTGCGAGGTAGTCGGCGAGCGTGTTCTCGTAGCGCTCGTAGCGCTGTGGGGTCGGGAATACCGGCAGCCGCTTGCAGGCGTAAGCGCCCTGAGTTGTCGTCAGCTTGAGCACCAAGGTGACTTCGCCGTAGCCGAGCACGTCGAGCGCGCGATCGTCTGCTGTGCGCAGCGCCGTTTGCACCCGGTCTTCCAGGGCCCAGAGGTCGTCGTGCGGGATGCGGAACGACATGGCGCGCGCCCTACTCCTCGCCGTCAGCGATCAGCGCGTTAAGCGACGCACCGGTGCGAGCCCGCGGACGGCGGTAGAGCATCAATCCGGCGAGCACGGCGAGGGTCAGCAGCAGGGCGCCGCGAGCCGGTCGGCGCGGAGCCGCCGTGGGCGCATCACCGTGGCTGAACAGCAGCCCGTCGGTTCGCGCCTCGTCGGCGGCGTCCGGCTGCGGGAGGAACTTGGCGACGCCGTTGATCACCGAGAGGGCCCCGGAGACGCGCTGCAGGAGAACGGTGCGCTGTACCATTATCAGCTCCTTGAGAATTGTGCGATAGCGGATCAGGCTGCGGCGAACACGAGCACTGCGTTCTGGCCGCCGAAACCGAAGGAGTTGCTCACGGCCGCCTTCAGGCGACCATGGCGCGGGGCCCCGGCGACCACGTCCAGATCGATCTTCGGATCCTGATGTTCCAGGTTGGCCGTCGGCGGGACGGTGCCCTGCTGGAGCGTCAGGACACTGAGTGCGGCCTCGATCGCGCCGGCTGCGCCGAGCGCGTGGCCGAGCACCCCCTTGGTCGAGGTCACGGCCGGACCGGCGCCGAACAGGACGCCGAGCGCGTTGGCTTCGATCTCGTCATTGAGCGGCGTGGAGGTGCCGTGCGCATTGACGTGGTCGATGTCTTCGGGAGCCAGTCCCGCGTCACGCAGCGCGTCGTACGTCGCCTTGATCACGCCGGTGCCCTGCGGGTCGGGCGCGGTGAGGTGGTGCGCGTCCGCGCTGGCTCCGTAGCCCGCGAAACGGGCCCGGATATGAGCGCCCCGTGCCCGCGCGTCCGGCTCGCGTTCAAGTACCAGCACCGCGCTGCCTTCGCCGATGACGAATCCGTCGCGCCCGGCGTCGAAGGGACGGCTGGCCGCGGCCGGATCGTCCGTGCGCCGCGAGAGTGCACCCATCTGCGCGAACCCGGTGACGATCAGTGGGCTGACACCCGCCTCGCTGCCGCCGGCCAGCACGATGTCGCAACGGTCGGCCAGCAGCAGGTCGCGGGCGATGCCGAGAGCGGTCGCCCCGGAGGCGCAGGCGGTGGCGGTCACCAGGTTCGGGCCGGTCGCCTTCAGATCGATCGCGATGTTGCCGGCGACCATGTTCGGCACGAGCATCGGGATCAGCAGCGCGGACACCGAGCCTGGCCCGTTTTCCGTCATCGCCCGCTGCTGGCGTTCCCAGGTGGCTACTCCCCCGAGTCCGCAGCCGACCACCACGCCGACGCGCGCACCGTCCCATCCGGCCGGATCGTGCCCGGCGTCGGCGACCGCCTCGCGCGCGGCTGTCAGCGCGAGTTGTACGAATCGGTCGTGGATCAGCCTGCTGCGGGTACCGACGTGCAGCGCGGGATCGAAGCCCGGCACCGTGCAGGAGAAGTCCACCGCAAGGCCCGCCAGATTCGGGTCGCGCCGCGCGGCTGAGCGGCCCGCGCAGACCCCGGCCCAGGTGGCCTGCGCGCCGATGCCGGCGGCGGTGACCAGTCCCAGTCCGGTGACCGCTACCGCGGTCACGAGGCGGAGGCGGCCAGCTGAGCCCCGATCAGCTCCGCGGCCTTGGCGATCGTATCCCGCGGGGTCGCGGCCTCGTCCGGGATCTCGACGCCGAGTTCGGCTTGGACGACCAGCAGCAGCTCGACCATGAACAGGGAGTCGATGTCCAGGTCTTCGAAGGTGGCCTCAGGCGTGATCTTCGCCGGATCGACGTCGAAGCGATGCACCAGCAGGTCGACCAGGGCGTCGTACGAGTTCGTCATCGGGCGCTCCTTAGTTCTCGGGTGATGGTCCGGAGGTTGAGCCGTCAAGGGCGGCCAGCCGGGGCCAGGTCAGCGTGACCGAGCCCCAGGTCAGGCCGCCGCCGAAGGCGGTGAGCAGCACGCGGTGCCCGGCGCGCAGCGAACCGTCGCCGTGGGCCTGGTGCAATGCCAGCGGGATGGAGGCCGCCGCGGTGTTGCCGACCAGCGCGATATTGCTGACCACGCGCCGCGGGTCGATGCCGAGCAGGTCGGCGAGCCGGTCGAGGATGCGCTGATTGGCCTGATGGCACACCAGCCGGTCCACGTCAGTGTGCTGCCAGCCGGCGGTCTCCAGCGCGGCGCGCACGGAGCGTTCCATGCGCTGAACCGCGTGCCGGAAGACCTCGCGTCCGGCCATGGTGAAGTACTGGTCGTCCGGATCGCTCACGGTCGCGGCGAGACGTTGCTGGGAACCGCCGGCGCGCACGGTGATCAGGTCTCTGCCTTCGCCGTCACTGCCCAGGTCGAACGTGTTCAGAGCCCCCGGCTCGTCGGGCTCGCCCGCCCGCAGCAGGGCCGCTCCCGCGCCGTCCCCGAAGACGGCGAAGGTCGTGCGGTCGCGCGGGTTGAGGATGCTGGAAAACGTGTCCGCGCCGATGACCAGGACTCGGTCGGCGGTCCGCGCCGCGATCAGTCCGGCCGCGGCCGCCAGAGCGTAGATGAAGCCGGTGCACACCGCTCCGACATCGAACGCGGCCGCGCCGGACAGTCCGAGTCTGCTGGCCACTAGCGGAGCCGTAGCAGGGCACGGCCGGTCCGGGGTGGTGGTGGCGACCAGGACGGCATCGGCGCCACCCTGACCCGAGGACTTAAGTGCGCACTGGCCAGCCGCGACCGCGAGGTCTGAGGTGGCGGTGCCCTCAACCGCGAAGTGCCGCTGTCGTATGCCGGTGCGCGTGCGGATCCACTCGTCAGAGCTGTCCGTGAGCGCGGTCAGCTCTTCGTTGGTCACCACGCGGTCAGGCAGCGCGCTGCCGAGCCCGGCCAGCACGGCCGCCCGGCTCACGGGGTGCCGCCCGGCGGATGGGCGCGGCGGGGTAGGGCCACGGTCGCTGCTCCTCAGGGTTGAGCGGAGGGTGCGGCGTCCAGTGTGTTTCAGTAGGCTGACCAAGCGCTGACGGATGACTGACCGGCGAAGACGCGCCGAGCGAGTCAATGTCCGGTCAGCGACTGGTCAGCCCGCAGCGCACCAGGACGCCAGCGTGCGCAACGAAAGGAAGAGCTGATCGAGCGACATCAGCGCTCGGCGATGGTGCGGTGCTGCGCAGTGTGGCAAGCGTCCGCGGCGGGCGTGATCACGCTGGGACCCAAGGGAGTTCGGTAGTGTCAGCGTACTGCGATGCGCGAGCCGACCCGGTCCGCCCACACGGCGGCCGAGGACTCCAGGCTGGGGTCCTGGCAGAGGATGTCGGCGTAACGGCGCTTAAGCCGCTCGCTGGGCTGCAGGCCGAGTTCCTCGTCGAGCCGAGCCCTGAGCCGGTGGTAGAGATCCAGCGCGTCGCTGTGCCTGCCGACCCGGTAGAGCGCGAGCATCAACTGCTCGTAGAACCGCTCGTGCAGCGGGTGGTGCGCGACCAGCTGGCTCAGATCCACGATCGCCTGCCGATTTTCCCCGACGGCCAGCCGGGCGCCGACGATGTCTTCCCACACGGTCAGCCGTCGCTCGTCGAACAGTGTGGCCGCGCTGCGGCAGCGCAGCCCGTCGCCCGCGTCCAGCAGCGCGGGTCCGCGCCACAGCGCCAGCGCCTCCTGCAGCATCTTGAGCGCGCAGTCCGGCTGGCAGTGCAGCAGCGCGGCGCCGCGGGCGGCCAGATCGAGGAACCGGTTGCCATCGACGTTCTCCGGCGGGATGTCCAGCAGATAGCCGTTGCCGACCGCGCGCAGCACGGTCCTGCCTGGTCCCTGACCAGTCTTGCCGTCGAGTACCCGCCGTATCCGGGTGGCCTGTGCCTGCAGCGCGTTACGCACGTTGCCGAGCGGCTGATCGGACCACAGCTCGTCGGCCAGATCCACGTGCGAGATCGCGCGGCCGGCTTCCAGGGCGAGCGTGGCGAGCATCGCGCGCACCTTGTTGGCCCGGATTCCTCGGCAATGACCCTCTACCCGGACGGCGACCGTACCAAGTATGTCGATGAACACGACGCTCCCAAGAACTAGCTGATTATCCCTTTCCTATGGCCGAAACTCCGACGGCAGTCGGAATCAGACAACGGTACTTTCGACTTTCCCCGTTGTTCCTCGACCGAGGCACAGCTCGAACTCTTGCACGCTGCAATGTTAGTGTCAAGGGCGCTTGATGGTAGAAGCGTCAATGAAATCCGACCGGTCGGAATGCCGCGTTGTGCACGACGAATTCCGAAGTAAATCTGAGCTGAATATCAAGATGCTAACTTTGCACTATCGCACTGTGGGCGCTGAATCGGGTGATCTCGCCGCACCGGACCGCGCACGTCGATACGAAATCGGTCGTTGTCAGCCGCCTGGGATTCATATCCGAAGAATGGCCGCTTTTCAGCCCGGCCGTTCGAAGGTCATCTTTCCTTCCCCGGCAGTTCGATGAACCGTTATGCGAACGGCCCAGCCGCCGCCGAAAATCCGAACGCCGGGTCATATTCCCATTATCGCCGAACTATGCCGGCGCGCGGTATCCCGGCTCAATGCGCTCCCCGGACAGCTCGTCGACCACGATCGCCATCTGTTCGAAGGCGTCGACCAGGGTGGCGAACAGCGCGCTCTTCATGTCTCGCGCGAACTGCTCGCGATCACGTACCGCGATGATCTCGAAATAGTGCACCGGTGCAGTCGGGTCCGTCGTCACGCGCTGAACGTTGAACGACACGATGCTGGACAGCTCCCGGCAGGCAACGTAGTCGCACTCACGCACCCAGGTCTCGAATCCCGCGGGATCAACGCCCGGTCGAAGCTGGATGCGGTGGATGATGACGTTCATGGGGCTCCTCGCTGCTCGTCAATGCGGGCGGGTGGCGCCCAGGCCGAGCGCGCGGGCGACGTTGTTGCGCTGAATCTCGTTGGTGCCGGAGAAGATCCGGGACGGCAGCGCGTCGCGCAGCAGCGCCTCGGCCTCACCGTCGAGCACGCCGAGCGCGCCGCGCACCTGGATGGCGTCGAGACCTATCTGCACCGCCGCCTCGCTGACGGCCAGCTTGGCCAGGGCGGGGGCGATCTCGTCCTCGGCGCCGGCATCCAGGCCGGCGGCCGCCTCACGCAGCAGCAGACGCGCGCCGCGCAGCCGCAGCTCCATGTCCACGATCCGGTGGCTGACCGCCTGGAAGCTGCCGATCGGGACGCCGAACTGCTCGCGTTGCCGCGCGTACCCGACGGTCGCGTCGAGCACGCGCCGCATCGCGCCGAGGTAGACCGCGAACAGGCAAGTGCGCTCCCATCGCATGGAGAGGGAGAACACTGCGGCGCCCGCGCCTTCCTGGCCGAGCAGGTTGGCTTCAGGCACGACGCACTCGTCCAGATAGACGTCCGCCGTCGGCGAGCCGCGCAGCCCGACCTTCCGGTAAGGCTGACCGATGTTGATGCCGGGGGTGTCCGCCTCGACCAGGAAGGAGCTGAGGCCGAAGAAGCCACCACCCGCTCGGGTGGCGGCCTGGATCAGCAGCACGTCCGCGACGGGTGCGTTCGTGGTGAAGCACTTGGTGCCGGAGAGCACGTAGTTCCGCCCGCGGCGTTCGGCGCGCGTGGTCAAATGCAGGGCGTCGGATCCGGCGTCCGGTTCGGTCACCGCGTGCGCGGCGATGCGCTCGCCGGAGCACAGTGCGGGCAACCAGCGGCGTTTCTGCTCCTCGGTGCCGAAGTGCACGATCGGCATCAGGCAGGCAAACAGGTGGGCGGCGCAGGAGAAGGCGAATCCGGCGTCCCGGCAGCCGAGCCCGAAGGCTTCCATCACCGCGCTCGTGGCGCGTGCGTTCAGCCCAGCGCCGCCGTAGTCGGCAGGGACGCAGGCACCGAGGATGCCTTGCTGACCCGCCAGGCGCCAGCGGCGACGAAATTCGTCACCATCGCGGGCGGCCGTGCCGCTGAGCCGGTGCTCGGCAAAGCCGCTCACCGTCCGGCACAGTTCGTCGATCTCGAGCTCCGCGGCCTCGGTGCACGTCGTCATCGGTTCGCGTCTCCGGGTTCTTCGATCAACAGGTGGTAGTCGATGCCGCCGGTACCGAAGCTGCTGACCGCGGCGCGGCGCGGCCGGCCCGGTGGGCTGGGCCACGGGTGCGGGCGGTCGGGAATCTCGGCGGGGATGGCACGCAGATCGAGCGTCGGATTCGGTGGGTGCGCACCGGCGGTGGGCGGGAAGGTCGCCGTGCGCAGCGCGCAGAGCGCGCGCAGCAGCCCCGCACCGCCCGCAGCCGCGAAGCTATGGCCGAAAGCGGCCTTCGCGGTCCCGATCCGCAGCGGCTCGTCGCGCCGGGCGGCGCCATAGACCTGCTTGGTCGCCTCGATCTCGACGCGGTCGCCGACGCGGGTACCGGTACCGTGCGCTTCGAGGTAGCCGACCGCGGCCGGATCGAAATCGACCTGGCCGAAGGCTTGGCGCATGGCGCGCGCCTGGCCTTCGGCGTCCGGGGCGATCAGCGATTTGGCGTCGTTCGAAGCCCCGATTCCGCGAATCAGGCCGAGTACTCGCTGATCGTCTCGCCCGCAATCCGGCTGCCGCTTCAGCAGGAATAGCGCGCACCCGTCGCCGGGAGTGAATCCGTCGGCTTCGGCGGCGAAGGGGGTGATCCGCGTGGGTGACAGCAGCCCGAGCGCGGAGCAGAGAACGAGGTCGCGCGTGTTGCAAGGCAGCTCTACGCCGCCGGCGATGGCATAGTCCGCGCTGCCACTTCGCAAGGCACTGATGGCTAGGTCGAGGGCGGCGAGAGTGGAGGCGCACGCGGCCTCCACGGCGAGCGGAGCGGCCGCGAGCCGGTATTCGTTCGCGATCAGCGCCGCGGCCCCGCTCGCGAGGTAGCCGTCGAGGGCGGTAGGGCCGAGCAGTTCCTCGCAGCCGGCGAAGCGTTCGCGGACGAGTTTGACCACGGCGTCCCGGTCTTCGGCGGTGAGGTGGCGCAGCGCGGCCAGCTCGCGGACGGCTTCCTCGATCTGCGGGAGCGCGAGCGCGGCGTTCAGTTGCCGTTCGCGGGAGAGACTCAGGGAGCTGCCGATGACGATCAGCCCTCTGCCTCGCAGTGTGAGCTCACCGGTGCGATATGGCGCGAGCAGTTGGTCGGCGACGTCGAGGACCACGCGCTGGACCGGGTCCATCGCCGCGTAGCGCCGGGGAATGATGTGCAATGCGGACGGGGGCTGCTCGGGCGGTGTGAGGGCGGCGCCCAGCTGCGTGTAGGTGTGCGAGAGACCGGTGCTGCCCGGCCGGAAGTAGAGGTCACGGTCGAGCAACGCGTCCGGCAGTGCACTTAGACGATCTCCCGGTTGAAGGGCGGCCTGCCAGAAGTCGTCCGCATCACGTGTGTCGCCGAAGCGTCCTGCGGCGGCAAGGATGGCGATGGGCGGGATCTTTCGCGCGGCGGCGGCGGAAGGCAGCGGCCGCGCCCCGGGGATCGGGCGCGTCGGCACGTGCTCGTCGAGCAGCAAGTAGCACAGCGTGCCCGTCAACGAGGAGCCGAGTACCGCGGCTCGGCGCGGTAGATCGGCTTCTGGGCACAACCAGGGCTCGGTCGCGCGGGTAAACCTGAATGCGGTGCCCGAGAGGTCAAGCGGTTCGGCGTTGGCACACGCGGCGTGCGCGGGCAGCTGGCGGTGGTGCAACGCGAGGGCCGCCTTGGTAACCGCTGCGAGCCCTGCGGCAGCGATGGTGTGGCCGAGCCGATCCTGTGCGCTGCCGATGGCGATCGAGGCGGGCAGCCGGTGCGCGAACAGGTCGCCGAGCGCATTGAGGTCCGCGCGGACGAGCGGCGCGATGCTCGCAGAGGCGCACTCGACGTATTGCACGGTGGAGGGCTGGACACCAGCGGCCTGGTGCGCCGCCTCGGCGACCTCGTGCCGGCGCTGCACGGAAGTGGAGTAGCGGAATACGCCGGGCCTGGCTTGGTGGGTCAGCGTGCACTCGCGGATCAGGGCATAGATTCGGTCTGCTGCGCGCTGTGCGCTGGACAATGGCCGAAGCAGCAGAGCACTGACACCCTCGCCGGGTCGCAGGCCGTGCCCGCTGGCGGCGAATGGGTGCGCGTCGGGCTGGAACAATCCCTTGGCGTCCAGCGCGCGTTCGAGTAACGCGCTCTCCTTGCGCTGTCCGGCGATCACCAGGACGGCGTCCGATTGCCCGACCCGCAGGCTGGCCACGGCTGCCGCCAACGCGGTGAAGGAGCTTGCATCGGCGGACTCGACGCACACAGTCCGGCCGTGCAGTTTGAACGCCGCGGCGATGCGTGCCGGGATGCTGCTCGGCATCTCGCCGACGCGATCGTGCGGGGAGCCGCCGAGGCGGTGGACGAGCTGCGCGCGCAACTCGTCCGCCGCCTCACGCGCGTCAGTCGCGAACGTGCCGTCGGGCGCGGACAGCGCCGCTTCGAGATCGCGGGTGTACCGCACGGCCTCGATGCGCAGCGCGTTGGCGAGCTGGCGATCGAGTCCGAAGCTGGTCGCGCAGACGACGTCCGTGCGCTCGGGCGGCGATGAGCGCTGCTGATATCCGGCGTCCGCCAGACATTGCGCGGCCGCTTCCAGCATGAGCACCTGCATGTGGTTAAGCGAGCCGCGCTGCGCAGGTGGGATGCCGAAGCGGGCGACGTCGATTTCGAGATCGTCCAGGCTCGACGCCTCGTCGCTAGTGTCCTCGCATCCGCAGCCCGGAGCGCTGTGGCGCATCAGTTGCCAGTACTCTGAGACGCCTCGGGCGTGCGGGAAGAGAGCCGCGATGCCGGTGATCGCGATCGGTTCGGCGACGCGGTCACGGATCGGCCGGACGGGCTGCGGCTCGGCGTGCATGGTGGGCGACTCCAGCGGTCGGATGCGGCGGCGAACGGCCTGTGGCGACCTGCTTGCCGCCACAGCGCGGCGCGGGTTTCGCCGGTCGGCGCGGCCTACGCGGGCTCGGGCGCCGGCTCGGATGCGGCCGCGGCCAGGTCCGCGGCCTCCCTGACCGAGTCAGGCGTCTGCATCACCTCGAGGCCGCCGGCGAGCCCGGAGACCAGGCGGATGAAGTCGGCCCGCTGCTCCAGCTCCCGCACCGGGTCGATCAATTCCTGGGCGCGCGACCAATACGCGACGCGCTGGCGGCGCGCGTCGTAGAAGTAGCGCACGAAGGAGACGACGGTGTCGAAGAAGTCGCGGTAGCTGTGCTCGAAGCCCTTCTGGTAGTCCGCTTCGCGCTCGGGGTTGTCGAGAATGGCGCCGACCGTGGCCGCCGCGACGGAAGCGCTCTTGAGCGCGAGCATCACTCCGGTGGAGAACAGCGGGTCGACGAAGGCGGCGGCGTCGCCGATCATGACGTATCCGGGGCCGCAGAAGCGGGTGGCGGTGTACGACCAGTCTTTCGTCACCCGGAAGTCGGCGATTCTGGTGGCGCCCGCCAGCAGCCGCTTGGCCTCGCTGGTCGCCTCGAAATGGCTGGCGAAGTACTGCTCAGGGGTCAGGCCGGACTGGACGAACAGGTCGTTGGGACCGACGAAGCCGACACTGCGGGTGCCGTCGGAGAACGGGATCACCCACACCCAGCCGTTGCCGTGGTACTCGGTCAGGATGTTGCCACGGTCGGTGCCGGGGAACTGCTCGCCGCCCTGGAAGTAGCTCCACACCGCGATGTTGCGCAGGTCCTCGTGCCAGTCGATCAGGTTCTCCCGGTGCGCGAGCAGCTTCGACTGACCCGAGGCGTCGATCACGTAGCGGGCGTGCGCCTCGGCCGGGCTGCCCTGCCGGCCCAATCGGTAGCGCACGCCGGTGCACCGTTCGCCGTCGAACAACGGCTCGGTGACGGTCGCCTCCTCAATGACCGTGGCGCCCAGCTCGCGAGCTCTGGTCAGCAGCACCGTATCGAACTCGGCGCGCTTGACCTCATAGGCGAACTCGATCGGCCCGACCTCGGCGAAGCGGATGGTCCACAGGTCGCGCTCCGCGCCCCAGCGCAGCGTCGTGCCGTACTTGCGCAGGTAGCCGGCTTCGAGGATGTCGCGCACGCCGAGTTCCTCCAGCACCGGGATGGCGCCGGGGACCAGCGACTCGCCGACGTGGTAGCGCGGGAACTTCTCTTTTTCCAGGACCAGGACGCTGCGCCCGGCCTTGGCGAGCAGTCCGGCCGCGGCCGAGCCGGCCGGGCCACCGCCGATCACGATGACGTCGTAGTCGTTTGCCATGACGATCTCCTGGGGTGTCGGGAGGTTTGCGGATCTGGCGGGGGCGCGGTGGCGGGAGTCGCTTGCGCGGTTCCTGGGGCTGAATCAGTCTCGTGCGACCTGCTGACCGATTGCTGACCGCTGATTGACGCGGCCGACCGGGCGCGAAGGTCCGTCGGCGGGTGCGAGCGGGGAGGTTCCACACCCGCCGACGGGGTTTGTGCGGCGGCGGCGGTTGGCGTGGTTTCGCCTTAGTGCGCGGAGGCCGCAGCCGCGGGCTGCTCGGAGTCGTGCGTGACGCCAGCGGCGCCGTTGGATCCGTTCGCGGCCTTCGCCTTGGCCGGGCTGGCGCCGTTCACCGCGCCGTTCTTGCGCGCCGCGCCGTTCTTCGCAGCTGCGCCGTTCGTGGAACCGTCACCGCTGGAGCCGCTCGGGCTTGTCTCGCCGCGATTCAGCGCCCTGTTACCCGCGGCGCTGGACCGGGTGCCCGCCGATCCGGCCGCCGCGGCCTCTTGCAGCAGCTTGGTGCGCATCGAGACGTACTTGGCGTTCAGCTCGTCCACGGGAATGAACTTGCTGACGCCCCGCTCGCTGACCTTCGGCTCCTGGCCGAGCAGCACGCGCACGTCCTGCGGGTCCTGCACCCACTTCTCCATGTACAGCGAGAGGCGCGGCACCAGGCGGCGCAGCCGGTCGTTGCGCAGCACCCCCTTGAGACGGGGGAACTCGTACCAGCGCAGGAAGATCTCGGTGTGCTCGTCGTCGATCGGGGCGAACCACGCGGTCACCTCGAACTGCTTGCTGACGATGTGCGACATCGAGGGGAAGGTGAAGGTGACGTCGTAGTGGTTGGTGTTGGTCGGGTCCTCCTCCTCCACGTGGTCGAACGAGTAGCGCAGAGTCTGCCCGTCCACCTCCAGATGGCTGTTCTCGACCTTCGTGGCGGCCAAGTAGCGCTCGCGGCCGTCGAGGCCGAACTTGCGCAGCGTGCCGTAGAGGAAGAGGTAGTCGACGTAGTTGAACCAGTGGTCCCGGTGCACGTAGGTCACGTGGTAGAACTCGAGGACGCTTTCGATGTAGCGGGTGTAGTGCACCGGGCGGGTCCAGTGCATCGTCGCGTGCAGCCTCGGGTTGTCAGCCACCTCGCTCGGGATCTGCACGTCCGGCAGCTCGTGCTCCGGGCGCTCGTCGCCCCACCACAACCAGATCAGCCCATTGACCTCACGGACCGGGTAGCGCTGGATCGAGAGCGTGGCGGGTATGCGCGCGTCGGAGCCGAGGGCGGGGATGGCGACGCAGTTTCCGTCCGGTCCGTAACGGAAGCCGTGGTAGCGGCACTCCACCGAGTTGCCCTTCAACCTCCCGTCGCCGAGGTTCGCGCCTTTGTGCGGGCAGCGGGCGTCCTGACAGACCAGGTTGCCGTCGATGTCGCGCCACACCACCAGGTTCTGGCCCATCCTGCGTACGCCGGTCGGCTTGTCGTTGGTCACGTCCTCGGGCAGCAGGATCGGATACCACTGGTTGGGAATCATGGGTCTCTCTCCATCCCGCCCCGCCCGCGCGGAGCGGGGCGTGTCAATGCGCGGTGCGCCTGCAGGATCAGGCTTCGATGATTTCGACCAGGCCGCTGTCGCCGTCGACGGTGATGGTGTCGCCGGTGTTGATGCGCTGGGTGGCGTTCTTCGTGTTGACCACGGAGGGCACGTTGAACTCGCGCGAGACGATCGAGCTGTGCGAGAGCATCGAGCCGATGTCGGTGACCACGGCGCCGGCGATGGCGAACAGCGGGGTCCACGACGCGTCGGTGTACCGGGTGACCAGGATCTCGCCGGGCTGGAACTCGTCGGCCTGCCAGACCAGGTCCTCGATGATGCGGGCGCGGCCGGTCACCCGGCCGGGGCTGGCGCCGAGCCCGATCAGTTGCGGGCCGTCGGCGGCCGGCCGGGCCTGCTCGGCCGGGTCGTACTCGCCGATGAACGACAAGGGCGGTTCGGGCTGCCGCTTGTAGTGCTCGTACATGCGCCGGGTCTCGTCGAGCGTGGCGCGGTCGAAGACCTCGCGCGCCGGGGCGCCGCCGGCCAGAAAGCCGCGGATGTCGTCGAACTCGAGGAAGGCGACCTCGTCGGCGTTGTAGAGCACGCCCTCGTCGATCAGCCGCCGGGCGACCTCGTAGATGACGTTTCGGATCAGCCAGAGTGAGGTGACCATCGACATGCGCGCGGTTTCGCGCAGCTCGCTGCAGTTGGCGTAGAGCGCGATGATCTTTTCCAGGGTGGCCCGCTTGGCTCTTGGCAGCGTGCGCAGCACAGCGGTGGCGTCCTCTTCGCCGTCCGCCCGGTTGCGCTTGAGGATGTCGTCGATGGACAGGCCGTCCTCGGCATACCGGCGGATCATCTGGAAGAGGTAGGAGGGATCGTCGATCCAGCGCGGATGGGTCAGCTCCATCTCCTGCTGGCTTCGGGTGCCGTTGGCGCGCAGGAACGGCTCCATGTGCCGGTCCCAGAACACGGCGCCGTCCCGGTCGTCGCGCAGGGCCGCCTCGATGTGCTCGAGCGGGCTCTCCCGGATGATCTTCATGACGCCGGGGCGTTGCCTCGCGGCCTGCGCCACCGACCAGATCTCGCGCGCCGAGGCGACGGTGCGCAGGTTGGACATGTCGGTCTTGATCCGGTTCTGCAGGTTCTCGCCGGCGCTGCCGAGCCACTTCGCGCACAGCTCGGTCATCAGACCGTACGCGCCGAATGCGTTGATGTAGTACGGCATGTAGCCGACATGCATGTCGTGGTAGTGCTCAAGGTAGCGCTCGAGTTCGGCGTGCAGTTCGCGGCGCGTGAACCGGGATAGATCGATGCCCCGCGCGCGGTCGAACTCGAACAGCCGCGAGGCCACCAGTTGCTTGCAGCGCTGCTTCATCCGCACCAGTTCGGTCGCGGTGTACTTGATCCAATGGGTGGTGGACTTCAGGTCCTCCATGCCGCCGGGGAAGGTGCCGTACGGGTTGCGGTAGCGGCTGAGATCGACCTCTTCGCTCACAAAGCGCGCGGTGAAGTGCCGCTGGTCGCGAGTGGGCAGGCATTGGCCGAGCAGATACGAGGTGTACGAGACGTTGAGGTACACGTGGCCGTTGAGGTAGCCCATGTACCCGACGTAGTCGCCGGTGTCGCGCACGCCGACCGCGGCCGCGCAGTGTCCGTGCACGTACTTCTGGTGGTAGCGGGCGAAGCTGACGCCGAGCGGGGTCATCTGGCCGACGAAGATCTCGCCGATGTCCATGCGGGACCACAGCGTCCCGCGCTGGATGGCGTCGGGCTGGCGGGTCAGGAACGGGCTGCGGGAGACGGCCGCGACCGGCCGGGTGGTGATCGGCCTGGCTTGCAGCAGGTAGAGCTTTTCGTCGTGCAGCGCCCATTCGATGTCTTGTTCGCTGCCGTAGTGCGAGCGCACCCGGACGGCAAGCGAGCACAGGTCGCGCAGCTGCGCGCGAGTAAGGCAGGGGGCGCTGCGGGCGGCGCCCTCGACTTTGGTCATGCCGATGCGGCCGGGTTCGATCGGCGCGCATTTGGTGACCTTGTAGCGGATGCGTTCCTCGATCGGCTCCATGCTGCGGTCGTCGAGGGCGAAGAAGTCGCTGGAGACCCGGCCGGATACCAGCCCCTCCCCGAGGCCATGGCAGGCTTCGACGATCATCCGGTGTGGCTGTGGGCTGACCGGGTCGGCGGTGAACAGTACTCCGCTGACTTCCGCCGGCACCATCTGCTGGACCAGCACGGCAATCGAGCCCGCCGCGCCCCGATCGGCGAGCCGGTACGCGGCCGCGCGCGGCGACCAGAGCGAGGCCCAGCAGGTTTTGACCGCGTCGAGCAGCGCTTGGTCGCCGGCTACATCGAGGACTGTGTCGTGCTGGCCCGCGAAGGAGTGCGTCGCGGAGTCCTCTTTTCGCGCGGAGGAGCGCACAGCCACTCGTGGGCTGCCAAGCTCGCGATAGGCAGTGGTGATCGCGTCCGCGAGGGCTTGCGGGAGGTCGGTGCACATGACCGCGTCGCGGGCCTCGCTCGGGTCCATCGCCTGGATCTTTCCGGCGAGGCCGGAGTCGGCGAGGTATTGGTCGAACAGCTCGGTGGTGATACAGAAGCCGGGTGGCACGGGCAGGCCGGCTGCGGTCATCTCAGCCAGGCGCGCTGCCTTACCGCCGAGCAAGGCTGTGCTCGATTTGGGTGCAGTGCCCGGTTCGGACGCGTCAGCGATCGTGACGATGAGGCGGGGGTTTCGAGCACTGCGCGCGGTTCGGGTGGCGGCTGGCGCAGCGCTGACGCTGGTGCGTGAAGGCATGGTGGCTCTCCTGCCGGCTAGGACAGCGGGGCGTGGGGGTTGGTGCCGACGAAGGCGCGGAACTGTTCGCCGGGCACGATGCGCTGCGCGTGGGCGTCTAGGAATCCGGCCTCGGTCATCTGGTCGACCAGGTCGCTCTCGGCCGGCAGCGGGCCGCCGAAGTCGGCGTATTCGAACCAGAGGTTGAGCATGTCGAGCCCGATGTGCCCGCCCTTGCAGGAGGTGGTCAGCAGCAGCTTGCCGCCCGGGGCGAGCAGGCGGCGGGCCCGCTCGAGGATCGCCACGCGCTCGTCGGGCGCGAAGTAGTAGATGTTGTTGTGCATGGTGACCAGGTCGAACTGCGGTTCCAGGTCGAGCGTGCGCAGGTCGCCGGCGCGTACCTCGACGCGGTCGGTCAGGCCCCACTCGGCGATGTTCTTCGCGGCCTGCCGGGCGACCTCGTCCTGAAGGTCGATGGCCAGGGCGGTCAGCCGCGGGTTCACGCTGGCGGCGTAGCGCACGTAGACGCCGCTGCCGCAGCCGATCTCCAGCAGCCGCACCGGGTATTCGCGTTCGAGGGTGCGATCGATGGCTGCTTCGACGAGGGGTTCCACGACTCGGGTGGAGCGCGCGATGACGCTTCCGTCCTGGTCGGCCATCGAGAAACGCTCGCCGGTGCGCAGCATCTTCGGGCCGTTGAGCAGCACGGGCACGTGGGTGTGCATGATCTCTTCGAGCGCCGCGGCCAGCGCGTCGTGCTTCATCCGGGCCAGCAGCTTGGCGCTGCGGCTCTTGAGCCGGTAGCAGCCCTCGTGCTTGTCGAACTCGCCGAGCCGCACACCGATCTCGAGCCAGGCGCGCAGCCGCCGCTTGTCCTCCTTGCCCTGCACGCCGAGCTTGAGCGCCAGCGTCTCCAGGTCGCAGGGCCGCACGTTCATCCAGCGCAGCACGCCGTAGCTCGCGGCCGAGGCGAGGAAGGTGGCGCGGTAGAGCGGGGTGACAAAGCGCTTGGAGAGCACGAGTAGCAGCGGGACCTGCGGGGTGGCCATCACCTTGCCGAGGGTGGCGGCCTGCGCGACGGGCCGCGGCGTGCGGGTGCGCGTCGTTCCGGCCACGTGGAGCATCGTCATGAGCGGTTCCTTCCGGAGAGTTCGGCGAATGCGCCGGCCCGCGCGCAGGCGAGCGCGTCCAGCTCGCGATGGAGTTCGGTCAGCAGCAGCGAGCGGGAGGGGCCGAGGAGGTAGAAGTGGCCACCGGGTACGTGGCGGCGCAGCAGCGACCCGGTGGTGTGCTCGCGCCAGGCCTCGACCTGCGCGGCTGTCGCGATCGGGTCGCCGATGCCGGATATGGCCGTCATCGCACAGCGCAGCGGGGGGCGTGGGCTCCACCGGTATCGCTCGCAGACGGTCAGGTCCGCGCGCAGCACCGGCAGGCGCCGTTGGAGATATGCCTCGCCGGTCTGCTCGTCGGGACCGAGGCCGCCCAGATCCCGCACGAGCTGGCACAGCTGCGCGTCAGCGAGCAGATGATCGGCCCGATCGCCGTAGAGGTGCGGGGCCTTACTGCCGGAGACGAACAGGTGCGCCGGTTCCGGATAGCCGCGCCGGCGCAACTCGCAGGCGACCTCGTACGCGACCAGGGCGCCCATGCTGTGCCCGAAGAGCACATACTCCTGGTCGAGTCCGTGTCCGATGAGCGCGGTGACGAGGTCCTCAACGAGCGGCTGCATGGTCGTGTACGGCTGCTCTCGGCCCCGCAATCCGCGGCCGGGCAGCAGTACCGGGATGACCTCGGCGACCGTGCCGAGCTCCGCGGCCCACCCGCGGAAGATCGACGGTGTGCCGCCCGCATAGGGGACGCAGATCATCGGCAGCGGCGCGGGCTGCGTGGGCGAGGCCGCCCCGGTGGCGGCTTTGTTGTCGATGTCGGGGAACCAGGCCTCGACGACGCGGTCCGGCGTCGGCATCCCGTTGATGGCCGGCGGCGCAGGGGCGGCGAGTCGTTCAGTAAGCAGCATCGGTGCGATCCCGTCCGTCTCCGGCGGCTAGCGGGCCACGTGCAGGCGTCCCTCGGCGGAGTCGAGCCAGTCGAGGGTCAGGCGCATGCCCTCCTCGAAGCTGATCTCGCTCTTGAAGCCGAAGTCCTCGCGGGCCCGGTCGATCGGGTAGGACTGGTCGCGATCCAGCAGCCGCACGGCATGCCGGGTGAGAACAGGACGGGCACTGATCCGCAACGCGCCGTAGATCTTCTCGGACACCGTGGCCACGCCGGTGGCGAGTGGACCGGGCAGGTTCATCGAGGGCGCCTTCGCGCCGATGCCCTGGGCCAGCGCCTCGATGTACTCACGCCAGGTGGTCAGATCGGGGTCGCGCAGGTTGTACGCGCGACCGACGGTGTCAGGGCTCGTGCAGGCCGCGATCATCGCGTCGGCGGCGTTGCCGACGTAGAGCAGCCCGGCCGGGATCCGGCCACTGCTGATGTAGACCATCTGCTTCTTGAGCAGCAGGTTGGCGATTTCGATGACGAAGTCTTTGCTGCGCGGTCCGTAGACCGACACCGGGCGCACGATGGTCAGCGGCACGCCTGCGCGCGCGGCCGCGTCGCGCACGGCTCGCTCGCCCATGACCTTGCTGCGGTTGTAGGGCAGGCCGATGTCGCGCGGCTCGGTGCTCTCGTCGCAGGGGACGACCGGATAGCCGTAAACGTCCGTGGTGCTCAGGTGCAGGAATCGCTCGACGGTTCCGGCGTGCGCGGCGGCGTTGACCAGATTCACGCAGCCGTCGACGTTCACCGAGCGGAATTCCTCCCACGGACCCCAGTCGGCGGACTTGCCGGTGCAGTTGTAGACATAGCGCACGCCCTCGGTGGCCCGGCGCAGGCTCTCGGGGTCGTCCAGGCTGCCGACGGCCAGTTCGATCGGCAGGCCGGACAACGCGCTGTGATCGCTGCGGCGGCGGACCAGCGCGCGCACCCGGTATCCGCGGTCGGTGAGGTGCCGCACGAGATGTCCGCCGATGAATCCGCTGGCGCCGGCGACAAGCACCTCCGCAGGCCGCGGGCCGCCCGAATCGAGCGCCGCGCTCGGGGCCACCGCGGGGGCGGTCGATGCCGCGAGGCTGCCGTTCGATTCGGGGCGCGGCGCGGTCGGCTGCGGCGGCTGCGCGTTCGTGGAGTGCTCGTCCATGGCTTGTCCCAGAAGATCGAGGGCGTGATCGAGGTCTGTTTCGGTGTGGTCGGTGTTGATGAAGAAGCGCAGCCGGCACTTGTCGCGGTCGACGGCGGGGTAGCCGATCGGCATCACGTTCACGCCGGCCGTGTGCAGGGTGTTGGAGATCGCCATGGTGCGCTCCCAGTCGCCGAGGATGATCGGGACGACGGCGGACGCGCGGGAGACGCCGATGTCCATGCCACGGCGGCGGGCGGCGGTGCGGAAGTGCTCGGCGAGGCGCTGGACGTTGGCGACGCGGTGCGGCTCGTCCTGGATGACGCGCAGGGCCTCGAGCGCGGCCGCGGCGTTGGCCGGGGAGATGCCGGTGCTGAAGATGTAGAGCGGGGTGGTGAACTTCAGGTACTGGATGATCTGTTCGCGTGCTGCGATATATCCGCCGAGGCTGCCTAGCGCCTTGCTCAGCGTTCCCATCCACAGGTCGACTTGATCGCGCGGCACGCCGAAGTGTTCTCCGATGCCGCGCCCGGTGCGGCCCAGCACGCCGATGGAGTGCGCTTCGTCGATCATCAGCATGGCGTCGTGACGCTGCTTGACCTCGACGAACCGCGGCAGGTCGGGCAGGTCGCCGTCCTGGCTGTAGGCCCCTTCGATCAGCACGACGGCGCGCCGGTGCTGGTCGCGCAGGGCGGTGAGCATGCGGTCGAGCGCCTGCCAGTCGTTGTGCGGGAACGGGCGGCGCCGGGCGCCGGACAGGATGCTGCCGCGCACGGAGCTGTCGTGAATCCAGGCGTCGTGCAGGATCACGTCCTGCGGCCCGAAAAGGTGGCCGACCGTAGCCACGTTGGTGGCGTGTCCTCCGGCGAACACGATCGCCGCGTCGGTGCCGAGGAAAGCGGCGATCTCCCGGTCGAGTTCGTGGTGCAGCGGGGTTTCGCCGCACAGCAGCGGCGTCGCGGAGCAGGAGGTGCCGTAGCGCTCGATCGCGTCGCGCGCGGCCTTGCGCAGCCGGGGATGGTGGGAGAGCCCGAGGTAGTTGAACGCCGAGAAGTTGATCATCCGGCGGCTCTCGACGGTGGCGATGGCGCCGTTGTAGCCGTCGTGGATACGCCCATAGGGATTGGCGCCGCTGGATTCGGCTTGGCGCAGCCGGCCACGCAGCTCGGCGTATTCGGCCCAGTCCTCGAAGCGCCGCTCGCGGGAGATCGGCGCGGTCAGCGCGGGCGTGTCTTTCGGCTCGGGCTCTGGCATCGAGCGCTGAACGGGGACCTGGCTCGCGGCGGCAGCCCCGCCGCGCAGCGACCCGTCGTGACCATCGGATAGCAGTGTTATGAGTTGCTCGACGGTCGGGTCGTCGGGCAGCGCCTCGCGGATACGGTCAAGCAATTCGGGTTGTCCATCGGTGATGCGCCGCTGCAGGTCGGTCTTCATCAGCGAGTCGAAGCCGAGGTCCATGCCCAGCCGGGCGTGCGGCGGGATCTGGCCCGGCGGGAAGCCGCATACCTGCGAAATGTGGGTGATCACCTGCCGGCGCAGCGCATCGGCAGGCCGCGCGGCAGTGCGGCCGGAAGCGGTGGCCGGCGCGACAGTGTGCAAGCTCGTCGCAGTACCCGTATTCCTGGTGCGGCTGTCGTGGTCGGTGTAGTGAGCTGATATCGGCGCCTCGCCGTTGGCATGCCCCGGGATCGCCGCGCCCGCAGCCGCAGTGGTGGCCTGGGTAGCTGCGGTGAACCAGTAGCTCTGCGGCTCCAGCACGGTCCGGGGCACCGGCACTCGGCGCGGGTGTGTCCCGGGGTCGAGCGCCGCCCAATCGACGGCGCCACCGGCGCAGAAGAGCTGACCGACGGAACGCAGCAGTACCTCGGCGTCCGCGGATCCCCGGCGCAGCGAGGGCAGCCAGTGCGAAGCCTCAGTCGCGGCTCCGTCGCGGCGGGCGATCACCCGGCCGAGGCTCAGCAGCGTGGGATGCGGGCCGACCTCGACGAACGTGGTGCAGCCGTGCCGCATCAGTGCCCTGAACCCGTCGGCGAAGCGCACGGTGCCCAGCATGTGTTCGACCCAGTAATCCGCATCGACGACGCCCGCGGCTTGTCCGGTCGCGTCCGAGATCCAGGTGATCCGGGGCTGAGTGAATCGGATGCGGCGGGCGGCTGAGCGCAGCGGAGCCGCCGCTCCGGCCATCGCCTTCGAATGGAAGGCGTGCGAAACCACGAGCGGCCGCACGCTCACGGAGCGGCTCTCCAGCACCTCGCGCACCGCGTTGATCTCGCTCTCCAGGCCGGATAGCACGATCTGGTCGTCGGTGTTGATCGCGGCGATGGAGACGGAGGCGAAGTCGGCGGCGGCGGATTGGATGGTCCCAGCGTCGCCCGCGCAGGCGATCATCGCGCCGTCTCCGGGTTGCGCGTCCATGTGCCGGCCGCGCTCGGCCGCCAGCACCAGGGCGTCCTCGAACGACATCGCTCCGGCGACGCAAGCGGCGGACAGCGCGCCGATACTGTGTCCGAGTACTGCGATCGGGCGCACGCCGAGTGAGATCCACAGCTCGGCCATCGCGATCTCGAAGGCGACCAAAGCGGGCTGGCAGTACCGGGTGCGGCGCAACTGTTCGGCGCCGCTCGCATCGAAGAGCAGGTCGAGTAGCGAGCCGCCGAGGTGCGGGCGCAGGATCTGCTCCGCGCGCTCAAGCGTGTCGGCGAAGCCAGTGTGTACTCGGTACAGCGCCTGGCCCATCTGCGCGTATTGACTCCCCTGCCCGCTGAATAAGAAGCCCACCGCCGGATTGCCGTGCGAGGTGACCTCTCCGCGTAGCAGGTCCGTGCGTTCCTCGTGGTGAGAGAGCGCGTCGAGTTTGTCGTCGAGTGCTTCGAGGGAATCGGCCAGCAGTACCGCGCGGTGGCTGAGTGCGGCACGGCCGGTGTTCGCCGTGTAGCACAGCTCATCCAGGCGCAGCTGCGGGTTGGCGGCCAGGTGAGTGCGATAGTGGTGGGCGAGGGTCGCGAGCGCGCTCGGGGTGTGCGCCGAAAGACAAAGGGCGTGTACGCCACGCTTTGCCGGTTGCGCATACATGACCGCAGGCGGCGGCGCGGCCGATAGGACCACGTGGACGTTCGAACCGCCGAAGCCGAAGGAGCTGACCGCGGCGCACGCGGGGCCGCCCGACGGGCGCGGTAGCGGCTGGCGCCGAAGCGGGACTGTCAAGGTACTGTCACCGCTGGCAAGGTGCCGGTTGGGCTTATGGAAATGCACCTGCGGCGGCACCTCACCGTGGTGCAGGACGAGCGCGCTCTTGATCAGGCCGGCGATGCCGGCCGCGGCCTCCAGGTGTCCGATGTTCGCCTTCGCCGAGCCGACCAGGCACGTGGCGCCATCGCGGCCATAGACCTGGGCGAGCGCTTCCCACTCGATCGGGTCGCCCAGCGGCGTACCGGTTCCGTGCGCCTCCGCGTAGGCGACCCGCTCGGCACGCAACCCGGCCTGGCTGAGCGCATGCTCGATCACGGCTCGTTGCGCGGTGCTCTTCGGAGCGGTCAGTCCGTTGGCGCGGCCGCCGTGGCTCTGATGCGAGCCGTTGACGGTCGCGTAGATCCGGTCACCGTCGGCAAGCGCCTTGGACAACGGTTTGAGGCAGACCAGGGCCGCGCCCTCGCCGCGCACGTAGCCGCTGGCGTCGTCGTCGAAGGTGCGGCAGCGCCCGTCAGCGGCGAGCATCCGGCCGCGCGCGAAGGCCGCGGACAGGCCCGGCGTAATCAGCAGGTTGACTCCCCCGGCCAGCGCGACGGAGCACTCGCCCGCGCGCAGGCTCTGGCAGGCCAGGTGCACCGCGGCCAGGGACGAGGAGCAGGCGGAGTCGATCGCGATGCTCGGCCCATGCAGGTCGAGCAGATAGGACAGCCGGTTGGCGGCGATCGAGTGGGCGTTGCCCGTGGCGCTATGGATGTCGACCGCGTCGAGGTGCGGCATCTGCAGCTCGGAGTAGTCGTGGCTACTGATGCCGATGAACACTCCGGTGTCGCTGCCGGTCAGGGTGGTCGGCGCGATCGCGGCGTCGTCGAGGGTGTGCCAGGCGGTTTCCAGCAGCAGCCGCTGCTGCGGGTCCATCCGCTCGGCCTCGCGGGCGGAGATGCCGAAGAATCGGGCGTCGAACTGGTCGATGCCGTCGAGGAACCCGCCGTGCCGGGGCAGGTCGCCGGGATTCGCGTGGCTGGACCAGCGTTCCGGCGGCACCTCGGTGATCGCGTCGCGGCCGTCGAGCAGCAACTGCCAGAAGGCCTGGGGATCCGGCGCGCCGGGCAGCCGGCAGCCGATGCCGACGATCGCGATCGGTTCGGCGGTTCGCGGTTCGGGAGCGTGGCTGACCAGCTTGGCCGGCGCCGCGGCCGTACGAGAGTCGGCGCGGAGGTTGCGTGGGCGACTGTCGCGCGGCCGCCGATTGGGTACTCGATCCTCGCGCGCTCGGGTTTCGCGCGCCCGGCTCAGCGCGGTGGCCAGGTCTCGGGGCGTCGGGTGGTTGAACGCGGCGGTCGGCGCGATCGGCCGGCCGAGCCACTGGCCGAGTTCGTCGAGGATCGCCACCGCGGTGCGCGAGTCGATGCCCAGCGCGGACAGCGGCCGCGTCGGATCGAGGGTGGCGGCGGGCAGGCCGAGCCGATCAGCGGCTCGGCCGATCAGCCAGGCCTCGATCTCGGCCGTGCCGCGCCCGTTTTCGGCCCCGGGCTCGGGTACTGACTCGGGTTCGGGTACTGACTCGGATCCGGATTGCAGCTCGCGGGTGAGGATGTCGCCGAGCAGTTGGGCGGCGAGCGTGTCAACACGCGAATCCGCGAGCAACGCCCCGAGGTCTATCCGCGCGCCGAGGCGCTGTTCGAGTGTGGTGATCGCGCGCACCAGTCGCGGATAGTCGAGGCCGAGGTCGGCGAGGCGGCGCCCGGTGACGTCCTTGCTGGTGATCCGCCGGTCAAGCACCTCGTCGAGTACCTCGGCGATGGTCGCGGTGACTCGCTCTCGGCGTTCGGATGCGGACGCAGGGTAGGACGCCACGGCGCCGGAGGCCGGCGCGGCGGATGCACGCGCGGCCGTCACTGACGCACCATCCCGGGCCACGCTGGCGGCCAAGATCGTCAGGCCGAGGTCCAGGAACTCCCGCCGGCACGCCTGGCGCTGGATCTTGCCGCTCGTGGTCTTGGGAATGGTCGCCCGCTTGAGCAGGAGCACGGCGTGCGGCGTCACCTCGTGCTGTTCGAGCACAGCTGCGCGCAGGGAGGCCAGGAGGGCGGCCGGGTCATCGGGCCGGGACTCGACCTCGAAGGCGAGCACCATCTGCTCGGCGTCCTCGAGTTCGATCGCGAAGACCGCTCCGGAACCGGGCCGGATCGCCGAACTCGTCTGCTCCACCGTCAGCTCGATGTCCTGCGGGTAGTGGTTGCGGCCTTGCAGGATGACGACGTCCTTGGTCCGGCCGACGACGTAAAGCTCGCCGTCGCGCACGAAGCCCAGGTCTCCGGTACGCAGATACTCGGTGTCCGGTTCGCCCGCGATGCGCGCGCGGAACGTGTCGCTGGTTGCGTCCGGCCGTCGCCAGTAGCCGCGTGCGACATTGGGTCCGCTGATCCAGATCTCGCCGATGCGGTCGCTCTCGGTGCGGCAGCTGGTGTCCACATCGACGATCGCGATCTCAACGTCGTCGACAGGAGCGCCGCAGCCGACGAGGCTCGTGGCGGACGAACTGGTCGACGGCGCCGGCTCGACCTTGCCGACGCTCAGCGCGCCGGAAAGGACGGCAGTGATCGCGGGCGGCTCGTAGGCTTCGACACCGGTGGCCATGAGCGTCGCCTCGGCCAGGCCGTAGCAGGGCATCAGTGCACTGCGCTGGAAGCCGCAGGGTCCGAAGTAGTCGGCGAAGCGTTCAAGGGTGTCGGCGCGCACGGGTTCGGCGCCGTTGAGGGCCAGCCGCCAGGCGCTCAGATCGAGCGAGTCGCGCTGCGCGGGAGTGACGCGGCGCAGGCAGTGTTCGAAGCCGAAATTCGGCGCGACGCTGGTCGACGCGCCGGTCTCGGAAAGGGTCTGCAGCCACAGCAGCGGGCGGGTGACGAAGGTGATCGGCGCCATCAGGTGCGCGGGGAAGCCGCCGTAGAGCGGAGAGAGGATGCCGCCGATCAGGCCCATGTCATGGTAGGGCGGCAGCCAGGAGACCATCGCGCTGTAGCGGTCGTGGCGCAGGCGCAGATGGATCGAACGCAGGTTGCTCACGAGATTGGCGTTGCTGACCATCACACCCTTGGGATCCGCGGTGGATCCGGAGGTGTACTGCAAGAAGGCCAAGGAGCCGCCGGCCGTCTCAGGCTCCTGCCAGCGATCGGCCGCGCCCTCGTCCAGCAGATCGGTCGCGACCCAGCGCAGCGCGCCCAACCCGAGCGCCTCGATCTGGTCCCGCTTGGTCGCGGCGAAACGTGCCAGTTCGCCGGTGGTCAGCGCGTGGGTGGCGCGGGCATCGCGGGCGATAGCGGCCAGGCGCGGCATGCTTTGGCCGAACCGCGCGGTATCCGGCGGATAGGCAGGCACCGCGATCGCTCCGGCGTAGAGGCAGCCGAGGAAATTGGCGACGTACTCCAGCCCTGGAGGGTGCAGCAGCAGGACCGGCCGGCCGCGCAGCCCTTCGGCCGCGAGATGGACAGCTACGGTGCGAGCGCGCAAGTCAAGCTGCCGGTAGGTGTACGAAGTGCTCTGCGCCGGGCTGGAAAGGAATCGGTAGGCGATCGCATCGGGCTGGTGGCGCAGGTGGTGGCGCAGCAGTCCGGCGACCGTGTCCGGCTGCGGTCCCCGCCAGTGCTCTTCGATGGGATCTGGCCTCATGATCGGCTCCGTGACGTGGGTATCGGTTCCGGCTCGGCGCCGGCGCCGTCTTCGCGGCCCAGGCGGCGGTAGTCGGTTTTGCCGTTGGCGTTGCGCGGCAGGTCGTCGAGGCGGGTGGCGAGGTGCGGGACCATGTACGGGGGCAGATGCAGGGCGCAGTGCCGCTTGATCGCCAGCAGGCTCGGTGCCGGGGCTCCGGGCCGCAGCGTGTAGTAGAGCGCCAGGCGGGTCGCGGCCCCCTCCCCCACGGTGATCGCCGCCGCGGCGGCGATGTCCCGATGGCGCAACGCGGCCGCCTCGATTTCGCCAAGCTCGACGCGGTATCCGGAGAGCTTGACCATGCGGTCCTTGCGTCCGCGGTAGACCAGTTGCCCATCCTCGGCGTTGACCAGGTCCCCGGTGCGGTGGCGGCCTTGCCGGTGATCGAGCGCGGCCGGCTCGGATTCGCGCCGCCAGTAACCCGGCGTGACGCAATCGCCTGAGACGACGAGCTCGCCAACCGCGCCAGGCTCAGCCACCGGCCGGTCATCTTCGTCGAGCACTGCGACGCTGGCGCCGTTGATCGGCGTGCCGATCGGCACGGGCTCGGTTCGGTCGAGGTCGGGTGCGCCGACGCGGTAGTACGTGCACACATTGGTTTCGGTAGGGCCGTAGAGGTTGTAGAGGGCGCAGGATTCCGGCAGTACCGCGGCCAGTGCGCGCAGCTGAGCGATGGGGAAAACCTCGCCCGCGAACAGCACGTAGCGCAGCGACTTGGCGCAGTCGCGGGTCAAGGCGCCGGAGGCGGTGAGTAAGTGCAGGATCGAGGGAACGGAGTACCAGACCGTGACCGCGTGCTCGCGCAACCCGGCGACGAGCGCGTTCACATCCCTGGCCGCGGCGTCTGGCACGATCCACACCGCGGCGCCCGCCGACAACGCGGTGAACAGGTCGAAGGTGCTCAGGTCGAAGTTGAACGAAGCGTGGTTGGCGAACACGTCGCCGGGTCCGACATCGAGTTCGGTGCGTGCCCAGCCAATGAAGTTCGCGAGGTTGCGGTAGGAGATCTTCACGCCCTTGGGCGTGCCGGTCGATCCGGACGTGTAGAGGATCGCGGCCAGATCGTCAGGATCAGCGGCGACGCCCGGGGCGGGCGTTGCCGCGCTCGCCGATGCCGTCCACGATTGAATGAGCGCCCTGCCATGTGCGCGCGGATGCGCGTCTGCGCTCTCGTCCTCCGGACCGGCGACGATGACCGTGCGCACCGAGTCGGGTAGCGGCCGGTCGGTCAGGTCGGCAAGTCGAGCGCGATCGGTGAACACGGCGACCGGTTCCGCGTCGGCGAGGATCGTGTGTACGCGGGCCGCCGGTTGCTTGGCGTCGAGCGGGACGTACGCGCATCCGGCGTGCAAGGCGCTGAGGATCGAAGCCGCGTAATGCGTGCCCTTACTCATCCAGATCGCTACGCGATCGCCACGCACAGCGCCTAGGCTCTGCAGCTTGCCGCACATCTCGTCTACCTGCGCGACGAGCGCGCCATAGGTGATGGTGTGTGCCCCTATCAGGGCTGGACGCGCGGCTTGCTCGGGTGTTAGTTCGTCGGGCAGGCGCAGCAAAGCCGGGTCGGTCATGCGCCGGACCCCTTCAGAACATCGGCAGGGCGCGCATAAGGTCTGCTTTGCGTTGACGGCAGGACGCCGGTCTCGTGCGCCGCGTCGATGAAGATCTCCGCAGCCTGATTCAGGTCCTGCACCGTGTGCTCGCTGGTCACGCTGACCCGCAGGCGCCCCTGCCCGAGGGGCACTCCGGGAAAGACGACGGTCTGGCAGAACAGGCCGCGTACACGCACCGCGCGGCCCATCTCCATCGTGGCCCGCTCGTCGCCGATGACGATCGGCAGGATCGCACTGTCGCTGTTCTCCAGGTCGAGCCCTGCTTCACGCAGCCGGCCGCGCAGCAGCCTGATATTCGACCACAAGGTGCTGATGCGCTCGGGCTCGGACTCCATGACGTCGATGGCCGCGATCAGTCCGGCCGCGACTCCCGCGGGAATGGTCGCGGCGAAAACATAGGAGTCGGCGTAGTAACGCAAGTACTCGATGACGTCCTCGTCGCCGACGACGAACCCTCCCATGCCGGCCAGGGTCTTGCTCATGGTGCCAAGTTCCAGGTCCACTTCGCCCTTGAGCTGGAAGTGCTCCGCGGTGCCGGTGCCGCGGGCGCCCAGCACACCGGTGGCGTGGGCGTCGTCGACCAGGACGCGGGCGCCGTAGTGCTTGGCGAGCCGGACGATCTCTGGCAGCTCGCAGATGTCGCCGTGCATGCTGAACACCCCGTCGGTGACGATCAGCGTGCCCGCGCCCTGCTGCTGACCGCGTTCGAGGATGCGTTCAAGGTCGGCCATGTCATTGTGCTGATAGATCTTGCGCGCGCCGCCGGACAGCTTGCCGCCGTCGACGATGCTCATGTGGTTGAGCTTGTCGACCGCGACGGTGTCGTAGCTCTTGACCAGCGCGGCGATGGTGCCCAGGTTCGCCGAGTAGCCGCCGGGGAAGACGATGCACGCGGGCCGCTGCTTGAACGCGGCGAGCCGCTGTTCGAGCTCCTTGTGCAGCACGTTGGTGCCGCCGATCAGCCGGCAGCCGGTGTTCGTCGCACCGTAGACGCGGGTAGCGTCGCAGATCGCGTCGATGACCTTCGGGTGGTTGGCGAGTCCGAGGTAATTGTTGGACGCGAACATCAGGTACTCGCGAGTGCGGCCGGTCTGCTCGTCGCGGATGACCGCGCGGTTCTGGCAGCGCGACTGCAGCGGCATGCCGTACCAGTACAGCTGGTCCTGTTCGCGCCGGCGGCGGTAGGCGGCGAAGCTGCGGGCCTTGGCGAACAGATCCGGGTCGCGCTGCTCGACGAAGTCCTTCATCGAACGCTGATCCCACTCCCCCGCCGTGGCGGCCGTCCCCGCCCGCCGCACGCGGTCGTCCGCGCCGACGTCAGGCCGGGGTCGATCCGCATCAACTGCGCGCGCTGTTTCGGGCTCGGCTTCGACGCGGCGCGTCAGGAGACCCTCCCCTGTCGGCAAGCCGGCGCCGTCCGGCGATACCTCCCCTAGCTGCGTTGCGAGATCCCGCAAGGTGTATGCCGCGAGCGGCGTCGGGGTGTCCTTCGGCACGTTGAGCGCGCGCGCCGCGTCCGCGGCGATCGCCGCGAGCACCACGGAGTCAATGCCGAGGTCACCCTCCAAGTCGGCGTCGGGGTCGAGACGGTGGCGCGGGTAGTGGGTGTGCGCGACGGCAGCGCTGAGTACGGCTTCGAGCACGTCCGCGTATTCCTGAGCCGGCGACGCGGCCACATCGCCGACTATCGCGCCCCGTCCGCCGGTTCCGTCGAGTGCGCCAAGGTCGAGCGCCTGCTCGACCGCGTTCACCAGTTCGCGGATCGTCGTGTGCCCACCAGCCAGGCCGGTCCGGATCCCGAACTGCTCTCGCACCTGCGCGAGGATCGATTCCAGGACGACGGAGTCGATCCCGAGTTCTCCCTCGAGATGGCTGTCGGGCTGCAAGTAGGCGGTGTCGTAAAGGGTGTGCATCGCGATGATGTCGATCACGCGGCCGTGGACCGAGGAAGGTGCGGCTTCCAAGCTCGTGGTGCTGGTCATCGCGCGCCCTCGCTTTCCCGCAGCCGCTCGACGAGTGCGGCGATCGCGCCGACGGTGCGGAAGTTGTCCGGGGCGACCTCGCGCAGCGGCACGGTGACCCGGTATTCGGTCTGCACGTGGTGTACGAGGTCGAAGATCTCCGACGAGTCGATGATGTTCAGCTCAAGCAGGGGCACGTTCTCGTCGAGGCCGTCGGCGTCGCCTTTCATCCAGGTGTCCGCGATGTACGTGAGCAGTGACTGTGCGATCGTCATGGGCTCCTCGATCCGGTGTTCCTCAGTGCGCTGCGGTCAGGCGGGGGGCAACGCTGAGCAGCCGGTGCTGCGGCACTGCGTGAGCTGGATCGAGGACGACGGCGAACGCGGTGATGTCAGTGAGGTCGCTGCGTTCAGCGACTGCGTCACGTCCGGCGATTCACGAGCGTCGCCGCACTGTCAATCGCAGACTCCTGTGTGCGCCGTTGTTCTCGATCTCCAGACAGCTAGCGTCGTCGAGACGCCTGACCAATCGCTGACCTGTTGCTGACCGGCTTGAGGGGCGCGGCGGGCTTCTCAGCGCGGACGGCGGGTCACCGCGCTCGGCGATGACGCCGCCCCAGCCTCAGCAGGACCCGTACATCGAGGTCTAGCCGACCTAGTCCCTGCTCGCGTTGGTCCACCGGTTCCACACGGCGTTGTCGGTACCGATGACGAACACCTGCTGCACCCCATTGGGAAAGGTGATCGCGAACAAGCCCTGCCCGTACGCGCCGCCGCAGTAGAACGCGCCGCCGAGGACCCCGCTCGTACCAGAATCCCGGGATGGCTTTGAACGCCATCCCGGGATTTCGTCACCCGCCCGGTCGCGCCGTCGAGGGGGGCATGGCGTCGCTCACGACCCGGCGACTTCCATCACGGGGCCGACCTCGACGCCGCCGCCGACCCGCAGCACCGGGCAGTCCTTGGCCAGCGCCAGCGCGCGGTCCATGTCCTCGGCGGACACCACTGAGTAGGCGATCATCCGCGAGTCGCTGCCGCCGACCTCACCGAGCGAGGCGTACTCGGTCACCGCGTTGCCGATGTCCACCAACGCCGAGCCCAGCCCGCCGAACCAGGCCTGCCACTCGGCCACCGTCCCGGCGTGGGGCGCGTAGTCGGACGGCACACGGAAGGAGAAAACGTACTTGGCCATGATCTGTGGTCCTGTTCTGTATTCGGCGCGCCCCGGACTGGGACGGCCTCTAATCGGGTGGACTCCGGTGAGTGCGGAAATTGGGCGCTCAGAAGCCGCCCAATTCGCGGACCCCGCGGCGTCGGTACCGGTAGGCGGGCCGAACGCTGCCTGCGGAGAGAAAAAGGCGAGGATGCATGCCGATACAGAGGGACGCCACAGATTTGATCACGCGGGCGCGGGCGGGCGACCACGACGCGTTCCGCGATCTGGTCCAGCCCCACACCCACGAACTACAGGTGCACTGCTACCGCATCCTGGGATCCCTGCAGGACGCCGAGGACGCCGTGCAGGAGACCCTCGTGTCCGCGTGGCGTAGCCTCGGCGCGTTCGCCCAGCGCTCCTCGCTACGCACCTGGCTCTACCAGATCGCCACCAACCGGTGCCTGAGCATGCTGCGCGCCGACAGCCGACGCCCTCGCGTCGCCGCCCTGCTACCCGACGTCGCCCTGCCCGAACCCACGAGCACCGACGACGCCCCACCCTGGCTGGAGCCCTACCCCGACCTGCTGCTCGAGCACCTCGCCGACCAGCATCCCGGACCCGAAGCCCGCTACGAGAGCACCGAGGCCATCTCCCTGGCCTTCATCACCGCCCTGCAACTGCTGCCCCCACGCCAACGCGCCGTCCTCGTACTGCGCGACGTGCTGGGCTACCGCGCCGCGGAAACCGCCCAGATCCTCGAGACCACTCAGGAATCTGTGCACAGCGCCCTCAAACGCGCCCGCGCCACGGTCGACAATCACCTCACCGAGGCCCGCAGCACCGGTGCCCACACCGGCACCGGCAGGATCGCCCGCCACCCCGACACCGCCGCCGAACACCGGCTCGTCGCCCGCTTCACCGACGCCCTGCAACGCGCCGACCTGCCCGCCCTGATAGCACTACTCGCCACCGACGTGAAACTCTCCA
>NZ_DATNGK010000197.1:0-4603 GCF_035605935.1 Actinocrinis sp.
CTCGCGACGGCACGCACGCCCGTGACCTCGGTCACAGGGCGAACGAACGAGTCAAGGGCGGACGGCTTGGTTCGCATATCGCGCAGCGATTGATCGGCACTGTGCGCAGCGATCGATCGGCGCTGTGCGCAGCGATCGATAGGCACTGTGCGCAGCGATCTCTAGGCGCTGCCCGCAGCAGGCGCCTGGCTATAGGGTGAATCAGCAGCGACGATCAAGGAGGGGAGCCGCACATGGCTGAACGGATCCGCTGGGGCATCGCCGGGACAGGTGTCATCGCCGCCGCCTTCGCTGAGGATCTGCGCCTGCTCGACGACGCCGAACTGGTCGCGGTCGGCTCGCGCTCGCAGCAGTCGGCGGACCGGTTCGGCGACGCGCACGACGTCGCGCGCCGGCACGTCGGCTACGACGCGCTAGCCGCCGATCCCGAGGTCGACGCGATCTACGTCGCGGTGCCACACACCGGCCACGAGGAGGTCACGCTCACCGCGCTGGCCGCCGGAAAAGCGGTGCTGTGCGAGAAGCCTTTCGCCATCAACGCGGCGCAGACCGAGCGGATGGTCGCGGCGGCCCGCGCGGCCGGGGTCTTCCTGATGGAGGCCATGTGGGTCAGGTTCCTGCCGCACCAGATCGGGCTGCGTGAGCTGGTCGCCGCCGGCCGGATCGGTGAGATCCGCTCGCTGATCGTGGATCGCGGCGAGGTGCTCAGCGCGGACCCGGCGCACCGGGTGCTCGATCCCGCGCTCGGCGGCGGCGCGCTGCTGGATCTCGGCATCTACCCAGTCTCGTTCGCCTCCATGTTCCTCGGCACGCCCGATCGGATCGCCGCGTTCGCCACCGAGGCGGCCACCGGCGTGGACGCGCAGACCTCGGCCGTGTTCGGCTATCAAAGCGGCGCGCAGGCGCTGATCAGCACCGCGCTGGACGCGCGCACCGCGAATACGGCCTCGATCACCGGCACCAAGGGCCGGATCGACATCGTGGACTGGGCCGACGGCCGGCTGCCCGCGAAGCTGACGCTGTTGGACGGCACGACGCAGAACCTTGAGTTCCCGCGCGAGGGCAAGGGCTTGCGCCTGCAGGCGGCCGAGGTCGGCCGCTGCCTGCGCGCAGGGGAGAAGGAGAGCCCTGTCATGCCGCTGGACGAGACGCTGTCGATCATGCGCACGCTCGACCTCATCCGCGAGCAGATCGGGCTGCGCTACCCCGGCGAGTAGCAGCCGGCGCGGCGAATCGACCGGCTATGGCTGAATATTGAGATCCTCCAGCACGGCCTCGGCCGCCCGGTGACCGGATTGCAGCGCGCCCTCGACGTTCGGCAGGTCGCGGTGGTCTCCGCACACATACAGACCCTTGATGAGCCGGACCGGCCGGGCGAAGTTGTGCGGGGACTGCATGGTGACGACTGCGTGCTCGACGTGCCGGATATCAAGGGTCTCCCAGCGCCTCGACGGCACTCCGTGCAGGTGGGAAAGCCGATCGAGGACCGCGCGATCCAACGCCGCCGGCTCCTTGCCGTCGCCGCCGAACACCGTCGTCGCGACCAGCGCGCGGCCGGGCGGCGCGAGTCCGGGTGCGGCGCGGCTCAGCACGGCCGTGCGCGCGATCGGTGACCCCGGTTCTGCATCCACGAGCACTGATGGCGCGCGGTCGGGCTCGAACGGCAGCTGCGCGTCGTCCACCGCATGCCAAAGCGTCGTGACCGACCGCATCCGCGGCTCGTGCAGGCCGGGCAGAAGCTCCATCGCGCCGTACGGATCGGCGGCCACGACCGTCGCACGGGCCCTGATTTCCCCGGTGTCGCCGACTACTCGGTCCGCGCGCACGGTGTGTACTCGCACACCCAGCTCAATCGTGCCGACCGGCAGCCTCCTGACAAGCTCACGCACGAGCGCGCCGGTGCCCGCGCCCGCGACCGCGAACCGCCCGCGCACCAGGAGTCGCAGCAGCCAGTCCGCGCCGCGCACCGAGGCGGCGAGGTCTTCGTCTGCGGCCAGGGCGGCTAGATAGGGCCGCAGGAACTGGTCCACCAACTCGGCGGAGTAGCCGCGTACCGCATAGGAGTCCGCTGCCGAGTGCTCCGGGCCGCCCAATGCCCGCTCCGGCGCAGTAGTGCCGAGTCGGTAGAGCAGCTTGGAGAGCCGAGCCTTGTCCGCGGCCGTCCCGATCGGCATACGCAGCACCGAAAAGGTCTGCTGCGGCCTCGCGGGCGCGGCGCCGAACCGGACGCGCCGCACCACGTTGTCCGCCGGTGCGCTGCTGCCTTGATCGCCAGCTCCCGCCTGACTGGCTCTCGCTTGGTCAGCCCTTGGTTCGCCCGCACCGCCGCCGCCGGAGCAGATCCGTACGCCCGCCGCGAATCCGCCGAGCTGGAGTTCGGCCGGGGAAATGGTCTGCCGCAGCGTGGGCCAGGTCGTGTGCAGCAGATGCGCGCCGTCGCCGAGGACGAAGCCGCCGATCCGCGCGTCCCGGGCTCGGCCCCCGGGATCATCAGCGCACTCCAATACGGTCACGGTCAGGCCCGCGGCAACCAGTCGCGCGGCCGCGGCGAGCCCGGCGATTCCCCCGCCGACGACGCACACGTCCGTACGCATACGAATCCCCCAGCGAGGTCAGATCGGTGTCCCGGTCTACCTACCCGCTGGGGGATCGTCAGAATCCGAATATGCCCGCCGCCGGGCCTACCGGCTCGCCGGCTTACAGACCGGAGGCGAAGGCGTACGGCTGGAACGCGACGTCCTGGCCGACGTCAAGCTGAATGACCTCGTGCGGCGTCAGCTTGATGTCGGACGGGTTCCCGGTGTACTTCTGCCCATTGACATACGTGATGACGGTGCCGGACGCCGGGCCGACCTGGCCGGTCGAGAGCGGCTGGTTCCACTCGGCGAAGATCTGGCCGAGGGTGTACTCCTTGGTCGTCGGCGACTCGACGTGCAGGACGCCGCTGCTGTCGTGCGTGTGCAGGTAGTACAGCTGCTTGCCACCATCGACGAACTGTGAACCGTCCTGCAGCTGCTCGGTCGTCCACGGCTTTACGATGCCGATGCCGGCGGGCACCAGCTTCTGCTTGCCGTTCACGTAGATCGCCAGGTGCGCGTGGATGTGGTAGGCCAGCTGTTCCTGGGTCTGCGCCGAGACGCCGTCCACGGTCTGCCCGGTCAATCCGTCCCAGGTCTGCGCGAGCGCGTTGGGTGTGGTGTTGGTCTGTGCGGCAGGCGTGTTGTTGTTCTTCTTCGACAGGGCGAGCGCGATGAGCCCGGCGACCAGCGCGAGGACCAGCACGCCCGCGCCCACGCCGAAGTAGACTTTGCGCTTGCGCTCAAGGCGCGCCTGCTCCGCGCGCATCTTCTCGATCTGCGCGCGGCGCTCCTGCGCGTTCTTCTTGCTGGCCTGCGATGCCATCGTCCCGCCCTGGAAGGTAAATACGCCGTCGGTCGGCTTACCGTACAACCACTTCCTGAGCGAACGCATATGCACTTCTCAGGGCTGCGCGGAGCTTTTCGACGATATTGGCGCTGAGCTGCCCAAACGCGACACGTCCCGGCAAGCGCCCGCCGAAGCGGGAGCTGCCGGGACGTGAAAGCGGTCTCGGTCCGGCGGCGGGCTACAGCCCGAGCTCGGACTCGAAGCGCCCTTCCTCGAGCCGTGCCTTGATGGTGCTCAGGAACCGGGCCGCGTCCGCCCCGTCCACCAGCCGGTGGTCGTAGCTCAGGGCCAGGTACACGATCGAGCGCACCGCGATCACCTCGCCGAGCACCTGGTCGGTGACCACGGCGGGCCGCTTGACGACCGCGCCGGTGCCCAGGATGCCGACCTGCGGCTGGTTGATGATCGGGGTGTCGAACAGCGCGCCGCGCGAACCGGTGTTGGTCAGCGTGAAGGTGCCGCCGCCCAGTTCGTCCGGGGAGACCTTGTTGTCGCGGGTGCGCGCCGCGAGGTCCGCGATGGCCCGAGCGATCCCGCCGAGGTTGAGGTCCCCGGCGTTCTTGATCACCGGGACGAGCAGGCCGCGCTCGGTGTCCACCGCGATGCCCAGGTTCTCCGAGCCGTGGTAGGTCACGGTCCCGGCTTCCATGTCGATCGAGGCGTTCACCTGCGGGAACTGCTTGAGCGCCTCGACCGCGGCCATCGCGAAGAACGGCAGGAACGACAGCTTGACGCCCTCGCGGGCCTCGAAGTCCCGCTTCGCCCGGTCACGCAGCCGCGCGATCGGCGTGACGTCGACCTCGACGACCGTGGTCAGCTGCGCGGAGACCTGAAGCGACTCGACCATCCGCTTGGCGATGACCGTGCGCAGGCGAGAAAGCTTCTCGGTGCGCCCGCGCAGCGGGGAGACCGCGACCGGGGCCGCGGGAGCGCTCGGCGCGGCGGCGCCGTTGACGGCGGCCGGTGCGGGGGCGGGCTTCGGGGCGAGCGCCTTGGCCGCCTCGATGACGTCCTGCTTGCGGATGCGTCCGCCGACGCCGGTGCCGTTGACCGTCGCCAGGTCCACGCCGCGCTCGGCGGCGAGCTTGCGCACCAGCGGGGTCACGTACGCGCCGGGACCGTCGTCATCCTGCTGCGCCGCGTTCTGAGACTGCGCCGTGCTCTGAGTCTGCGACGC